>JBDHWD010000179.1:0-4840 GCA_039810005.1 Thermomicrobiales bacterium
GGGCTTGGCACGCAGGTTAAGGGGCATATCGAGCGGCGCTTCTCAACGGTCTGGGATTCGCCGGGACCGCGTCTGCGCGAGTACATCGAGTCGCTGCGAGCCATCTGGGACACCTGGCAGAATGGCACGCCGCTGAACTACAAAGGACGCTTTTACAACTTCAGCCTGATGACGCCCGAGTTCAGCCCGCCACCCTCCGAGTATCCGGCGCCGCGCGTCGAGATCGCCGCCGTCAACGCCTACAACATCCGGCTGGCCGGCGAGCTGTGCGATGGCTTGCGCGTCCATCCGTTCTCGACTGCTGAGTACACGCGCGATGTCATCTGGCCGAACGTGCAGGAGGGCGCGGCGAAATCCGGGCGCTCGCTCGACTCCTTCGAGCTGAATGGCACCGGGTTTATCGCCACAGGACCGGACGAGGAAGCGGTCGCGGCCGCTCGGGAGAACGCCCGCTACCGGATCGCGTTCTACGCCTCGACGCGCACGTACCTGCCGGTGCTGGAGCATCACGGCTGGGCAGATCTGAACCCGGCGCTGCGCGAGCTGATCGCTCAGAGCCGCTGGGATGACCTCGGCACCGTCGTCCCCGATGATGTGCTCGATACGTTCTGCATCTCCGGCACCTGGGACACGATTGTCGACAAGGTCGCGGCCCGGCTCGGCGGCTTGACTGATGTCGTCTCGCTGAGCATCCCGGCGACCGATGATCCGCGTTTCGATGCGACACTGGCCGGCATGAAGCAGATACCAGGACGCCGTTGAACACGCCGGACGACCGGCTGTTCGAGGGCACTGCCTGGTATTACGCGCGCTACCGACCGGGCTATCCGACCGCGCTGATCGATTGGGTCGTTAGCGAGAGCAGGCTCGATGGCACCGGGCATTTGCTCGATCTCGGCTGCGGCACCGGACAGCTCACCTTGCCGTTCGCGCCACATGTTGCCTTCGCCTTCGGCGTTGATCCCGACGCCGCGATGATCGCGGAGGCGGACGCTGCAGCCCGGAGCGTGAGCGTGCAGAACGTGCGCTGGCTGACGGGTCGAGCGGAGACGATCGAAACGCTGGCCGACCAGATTGCGCCGCTGCGCATCACCGTGATGGGCCGCGCGTTCCACTGGATGCCGCCCGATGAAACGCTCGCCGCGCTCGACCGCCTGACCGAACCGGGCGGCAGCGTGCTGCTGTCCGGCGACGGCTGCGGCATCTGGACCGGCGAGCTGGACTGGCAGGTCGTCGTCCGCAGCACACTCCGGGACTGGCTTGGAACCGAACGCCGGGCCGGCGACACCGTCTACCGAGTCGCCCACGACCCGTGGGAGGAGATTCTGGCCCGCTCCGCCTTCCGTGACTTCCAGTATCGTCCATTTCCTGCCCGCCACACATGGACCATCGACACGATCCTCGGCTTCCTCTACTCCACCTCGTTCGCTTCGCCACGTCTGTTCGGCAGCAACCGCGCCGCGTTTGAGGCGGATCTTCGTCAGCGTCTGCTGACGCTAGACGCCTCGGGGCAGTTTGCGGAGGATGTTGTTGTCGATGGCTTTCTGGCACGGAAGTAGGCCCTCACCCCCGGCCCCTCTCCCAATACTGGGAGAGGGGATGTCCTGAGTCTGACGAATTGGCTGCCGATTCAAAGAGACGGAGGCGACGCTGTATTACGGATCTACCCTCAACATGGCATCCACCCGCCGTATCCATGACACCCCCTCTCCCAATGCTGGGAGAGGGGGCGGGGGGGGTGAGGACCGTCCGATCCCCTTGCATCTCACGTAACGTGAGGTTGTAGGCTGCATACAGGTTGCCGGCACCGAGCGGAGGGGCGATGAAGATCGGGGAGCTGGCGCGGCGGACGGGTCTGACTGTTCGGACGCTGCGCTTTTACGACGAGATCGGGCTAGTGCGACCGACTGAGCGCAGCGAGGGCGGCCACCGCGTCTACGGGCCGGATGCAGTGCGGCGGTTGCAACAGGTGACATCGCTGCGGAGTCTGGGCCTTTCGCTCGACGAGGTACGCGCTCAGCTGGAAGCACACGATCCGTCGCTACTGGAGACGATCGAGCTGCAGCGAACGCGACTGGGTGAACAAATCACGGCGCTGGAAACGCTGCAGCAACGGTTGGACGGTATCGCGCGACTTCTGCAGCACGGCGAAGCAGTCACAACCGACACACTTGTTACGACGATGGAGGCGATGAGAATGGTCGAAAAGTATTACAGCGAAGAGCAGCTGGAATGGCTGCGCAAGAGGCGTGAAGAAGTCGGCGAAGAGCGCATCGTAGAGGTCGAAGCAGAGTGGCCGAAGCTCATGGCAGAGGTGCGCGCAAAGATGGAGGCGGGCGTTGATCCCGCTGATCCGGAGGTGCAAGCGCTGATGGTTCGCTGGCGGGGGCTCGTCGCCGAGTTCACCGGCGGTAACCCGGGCATCGCGAAGTCGCTTGAGTCTTTCTACGACAACGAGGACACGATGCCGACCGGTGAGGCGATCGACAGGGAGTTGTTCGCGTACGTTGGTCGGGCGATGCAGGCGGGAGAGTCGAACGGCTAGCTCGGCAACGGTCCAGTGTAACGAGCGCGTGGGCGAATGAGCCTGTCGCGCTCGTTCTCTTCGAGTGCATGGGCCACCCAGCCGGCGCTCCGGCCAATCGCCATCAGCGCCAGCGGAGCCCCGGGCGGCATCGCATAGGCACGCGCCAGCAGAACCATCGCCAGGTCGATGACCGGCGCGAGCCCGACATCAGCGGCGGCGGCGATTGTTGCGCGACCAAGCACGCCCGTTTCGGTGTCTCCTGCTGCATCGCTAAGCATCTCCAGCAGGAGCGCAGCACGCGGGTCGCCGCCAGGATACAGCCTGTGGCCGAATCCGGGCAGGCCATCGCCACGCCGAAGCCGACCGGCGACAACGCTCCGAGCGCGATCCGGCGTGCCGATCTCATCCAGCAGGGCCTCGACCCGCAACGTCATGCCGCCATGCTTGACGCCCTGCAGCGCCGCGAGCCCCCCAGATACGGCAGCGTAGAGCGGCGCTCCCGCCGAGGCGATGCAGCGCACGGTGAAGGACGACACGTTGAGCTCATGATCGGCCCACAGGATCAGCGCGGTGTCGAGCAAACGAGGAAGCTCCGGTACGTCCGGCGCCCAGACTGAGGCGATACGGTGCGCGATTGATGTGTGCGATCGGCTGTCCCCGGCCAGCACGCCGACGAACGCATCCAGTATCCGCCAGCCTGCCCGAACAAGCGCCGTCGGCGTGCGATCGTACGCCGTGGGATCGCTCGCTGACAGCATCGGCAGGATCCACTGCAACGCGGCAATTGGCTCAAGCTGGGGTGGCGGTGCGAGAGCCGCAGCGGCTGGTATCGGCCCGGATCGCGACGCCAGCTCCTCATGCCAGAGTAAGGCAACGACTTCCTCGAAGTGTCGCTCACGAGCCAGCGCAATCGCATCGTGGCCGCGATACCAGAGCCGCCCGTCGTCGATGAGCGTGATCGCTGATTCAAGCAAGGGCACGCCAAAGCTCAGCGCCTCACGGACCGAGCCGGCCGGATTGCGCCGCACGTCCTGGCGCTCGCGGAGGCGGCGCACCTCCTCGACACGATAGCGCCGCGCGCGCACGTCGCCGGGGGCCGGCTCGGATGCGATCAGGCCACGGCTGACGTAGGCATAGAGCGTTGAAGTCGTGATACCAAGCTCGCTGGCCGCCTCGGCCGCAGTCAGATAGCGGGACTCGGTCGATGGATCACTCACGGCGTGCCCCTATGTATTGATTGATGAATCAAGATTGACAACCTGTATTGGTCGAAGGTTACTACACGGAGAACGGTGAGTACATCGGCCTATAGCCGGTCGGAAGGATTGAGATCCATGTCAACAGCTCAGGTTCACGCCGGACTGGAAGGAATCGTCGCCGCTGCCACGCGACTGAGCAGCGTCGATGGCGAGGCAGGGCAGCTCGTCATTGCCGGCTATCCGGTTGAGGAGCTCGCGCCAAACGCGACGTTCGAGGAAGTTGTGTTCCTTCTGTTCAACGACCGCCTGCCGAACGCCGCTGAGCTGGACGCGCTTCGGGCCGACCTCGCTGCCCGCCGCGAACTGCCGGAGGCTACACAGGCGATCCTTGTGACGGCAGCGGCGCAGAACACGCCGCCGATGGACGCGCTCCGCATCGCGGTCGGCACACTGGGGATGGGAGCGAGCGGCGCAGAGTCGACATCGCAGGATCTCGCGCTGACGCTCATTGCCCAGGTCGCGACGATCGTCGCGACCTATGCGCGGCTCGTTTCCGGGAACCAGCCAATCGCGCCGGACACAACGCTCAGTCACACGGCGAACTACCTCTGGATGCTGACCGGCGTCCGGCCAGACGAAGCCAGCGTCCGCGCGTTGGAAACCTACCTGAACACGGTCGTCGATCACGGCCTGAACGCATCAACGTTCGCAGCGCGCGTCATCATCGCGACGCACTCGGACCTCGTCTCGGCGGTCACCGGCGCGGTCGGCGCGTTGAAGGGCCCGCTGCATGGCGGCGCGCCCGGCCCGGCGCTCGACATGGTGTTCGAGATCGGCAGCCTGGAGCGCGCCGAGGCTGACCTGCGGGCGCGGCTGGAACGCGGCGAGCGCTTGATGGGCTTCGGCCATCGCGTCTACAAGGTGCGCGACCCGCGTGCAGACGTACTCGGCGCGGCCGCAATGCGGCTGGATGCTGCCGGTGCGGGCGACCCGGCGCTCTACGAGCTGGCGATGGGTGTCGAGCAGGTCGCGCTGCGCCTGCTGGAGGAGTACAAGCCGGGACGGCGACTCCAGACGAACGTCGAGTACTACACGGCGCTGCTGCTCCACAGCC
>JBDHWD010000180.1:0-4818 GCA_039810005.1 Thermomicrobiales bacterium
CGGCGCGATCGTAGTTCGCGACCGCCTCGGCGTTGCTGTTGTCCTCGTCCTTGCGCAGCCCGGCCCAGGCAAAGATGCGGCCCAACCGCTCACCCATCGAATCTTGCAAACGCAGCACGGCCAGCAGGTGCCCCGCGCCGTCGCCGATCGTCCCCTGCATCGCGGCCAGCTGCGGCAGGTCGGCGCGCACCTCGTCGATCGCAGCCAGCCAGGTCGCCTGATCGGGGAAGATGGCCGTGAGGTCCCAGGTGTCCTCAGCCGGCACATCGGCTCTGCTTCGTAGTGTCGTTGCAACCATCGGATACCTCTCGTATCTGCTGTGTCTGCGGCTTGCATCGTGCTTCGAGATGCGCGAACGGGTGTTACGATGCCTGACTATAGCAGCCGCCACGCGACCCACGAACAGGAGACACGAGAAATATGCTGACCCGATTCCGCTTGCTGGTGACACTGCTCACACTGGTGCTGGCCCTGGCGGCGACGGCCGCTGCGGCGTATGGAAGCGCGGCCACGTCCGGCACAGCAAGCGACATTCAGGAGACGCCTGCTCGTGTCGGCCTTGCCACCTCGCAGACCGTGTCCCACGCTGAATCGCGGAACGCGGCCACATCGGAAGCGGACACAGCGACCCCGACCGAAGGTGAAGCAGACGAGGACAACTCCGACAGCTCACGCGGCATGCTCATTGTCAGCGCGATCGGCGTGATCTGCGTGCTGGCAGTGATCGGGTTCGCCGGTAGTCGGCGCCTGGGACGCTAGTGTCTAGCGCTGGCCGGGCGTGACCTCGCGAGCCGTCTTGCCCTCGGGATCGAAGTACAGCCGCGGCAACGTCATCGTATTCGCGCCGAAGAGGACGAACTCGTAGGTCGGCTCGCCGCCGTAGCCCTGCTGAGCGTGGATGTCCTGCGGCGGCGCAGGCAGGATGACGGCATCGCCCGGTTCCAGAATGCGCTCCTCGACAAGCTCGACCTCGGCATGGCCATCGCCGTGGCCGTCGTCCAGCCGCTTCCAGACCTGATACTGATCGCGACCCTGATAGACGCCGATGACGCCCCAGCTGCCGTGGCTATGGATCGGCGTCATTGCTTCGGGCCCGAAGCGCGCCCGCACCAGCGTCAAGCCAGTCTCGTCGTTATAGAGCGGCGTCGATTGTCGGCCGGTGTGAATGTTGCCGGTGACATCCTGATGATTCGCCAGCACCTCCGGCTCGCGCACGAAGGTCGCCATCCGGTCGGCGATGCGCTGCAGCCCGTCGTCGCTCGATCCGTGCTCGTCCAGGATTGCCTTGACATCTCCGATGAAGGCATCGACCGATGCTTGCATGCTCATGTGTGGTCACCTTTTCCAGTTTGCGGGCCGTTAGTCGGTTATCGCCGGGAAGCCATGCCGCAGCTCATCGGGCGAATAACGCGAACGCGTCAGCGGTCCGGCCGCACGCAGTCGCATCCGGCGGCCTTTCGGATCGTCATCCTCGCTCACCGGCTCGATCGCCACCGGGCCGTGCCACGGCTCATAGACACCGCCATACGGATGGAAGTGGATATAGAGATCGCCCTCGTCGCCGAGCCGCTGCGCAGAGTCCGCATCGACGGCGATTTCGCCGCGCCACTCATCGAGCGGCAGGTGCTGACCAACCATCTCGTAGACGACGATGCACCAGCCACGAGCCAGCTCGTCGCCATCCGCTCCGCGGGTTATCCTGCCCGGCAGTGTCTGAGTCTCAACCGGCATCGTCTGCCCCGCCTTCCTCGCTCGATCCGAAGCCGCCGGTCATATCCTAACGCCGAATCGATCGCTAGGCGATTGACGCTGCACGCAGCCGGCCCGTGTGCCGGCTAACCGCGCTGCTCCTCAAACTCGGCTCGCGTCGCCTCGTCCGGCGGGTAGGTGCCGAGGATCGACGCGCCGGCCCGTATCTTTGCCAGCACGAACGCTTCAATCTCTTCCTGATCCAGCGCGGCCAGCGCGACCTCTTCGGCCAGGTGCTGAGGCAGGACAACGACCCCTTCGGCGTCGCCGACGATGACATCGCCGGGCATGACGAGCACGCCGCCGCAGCCGATGGGCACGTTCATATCTGCCGGATGATGGCGTGCTGCGCTCTGGCTGGCGTGGGCCCCCTTGCAATAGGTCGGCCAGTCCAGGTCGCGGAAGGCGGGCACGTCGCGCAGCGCGCCATCAGTCACCAGGCCGACCGCGCCGCGCACGCGCATGCGGGTCGACAGGATGTCGCCGAGAACACCGGCGTCGGTATCACCGCGCGCGTCGATGACGAGGACATCGTCGTGTCCGACCGATTCGACGGCGATGCGCTGGATGCTGGTCGTGTTGTCGATCGGGCCGAGGTCGAGATCTTCGCGCATCGGCACGTAACGCAGCGTGAAGGCATAGCCAACCATTCGTAGATCGGGGCGCACCGGCGCAACCCCGACCATGAACGTGTTGCGGAATCCGCGCTTGAGCATCTGCGACGTCAGGGTGGCGGTGCTGACCCGTTTCAACGCGTCGACAGCCGCGGCGCTGAGATAGCCGGTTGGTCGCCCAGTCATCGGTCCTCCCCCTCCGCCGACGGCGGGAATTCGTCGTCCATCCCAAGCCAGGTCAGCGTCTGTTCCAGGTCATCAACGATCGCCGGCACGAGCTGTGGCCCGGGCTGGCGAACCAGCGCATTGGCGATCAGACCGCGGCGGCGCAAGATCTCCTTGCGGACTGCGACGCCGAGCTTCGGCTGACCCTCAAACACAAGCAGCGGCAGGAAGTGGTAGTAGGCATCAGCAGCCGCAGCGTGATCGCCCGCCTTCCAGGCCGACCAGATACGCACCAGCACCTCAGGATACGCGAAGCCGGTCATCGTCCCGCGCGCACCGCGGCGCAGCTCGTCCAGCAGATACAGCCCACCGGCGCCGCCAACGATCGACACATCGCGGTCGCCGAGCAGCTCGACAAGTTGAGCGATGCGCTGCGGCGTCGGCGGGTCTTCCAGCTTGACGGTGACGATCGTCGGCGCAGCCTCGACCAGTCCGGCCATGTCAGCCGGACCCAGCGTCACGCCGTTCACCGGTGGAAAATCCTGGAGTGTGATCGGTAGCGTCGTGGCCTCACTGATGCGAGCGAAGTGGCGGGTCAGCGCCGCACCAGGCTGGACGAAGGTCGGCGGAGCGATCATGACGCCAGCTGCGCCTGCCCGCTCGGCGTCGCGGCAGGCCTCGATCGTCGCCTCGGTCGACTCGCGGCTAGCGCCGACGACGACCGGCACGCGATCGGCAACGGTGTCGATCGTGAGCTCGACGACGCGACGGCGCTCGGCCTCGGTCAGCTTATGCGCCTCGCCGGCCACGCCGAGCGCGGTCAGGCCGTCGATGCCGCACGCAATCGACGCCTCGACGAGCTTTCGCAGACCGACGTCGTCCAGACTACCGTTGGACTGGAATGGTGTCGTGAGAATCGTATACACGCCGGCGAGTGGTCGCATTGCGTTCCCCTTCTCCGTCCCAGCGCATCATCATTACTGCTGGCGTGCGCATAGTAGACCAGATGCGGCCGATTGTGCTGCACCACACGCCAGCGAACGGAGCTGCCAATGCCGATGAACGAAGACCTGATCGTCCTCAAGCACGACGAGCTGTTCGTGACCTGCAACGACCTGGGCGACATCGAGCCGGAGACGACCGGCGCGGGCTTCTACTTCCGCGACATGCGCCATCTCTCGACGCTCCAGTTGCGGCTGGAAGGCTCGCCACTGGAGCTGCTCGATACCGGCACCGACGCGATCGACCACCTGACGGTGTACCTGACCAACGAGCGAACACTGGCGTCGCGCCACGGACAGGAGTCGCCGCCGATCATGCCGCAGACGCTGGCGATCGTCCGGCGGCGCGAGCTGGGCGGACGGCTCTCCGAGGACGTCACCGTTACGAACTACAACCCGTTCCCGGTGACACTGCGCGTCGATGTCGTCTTCGCCAGCGACTTTCGCGACATCTTCGATATCCGCGGCTTCTACATGGAACGCACGACCAGGCCGGATCTGCCGCGCACGATGGAGCGCGGGTTTGAGCTGGCCTACGAGTCGGCCGCGAACACGCGCTACCTCACCCGCATTCACTGTGAAGGGACGTCGCTGGCAGCTGAGATCCGGGCCAGTAAGGATTGGGATCACGAGATTTCGCAGATGGGCACGCTGCTGCCTGGTCGGGATCGGGTCGTTCGCGTCCACGACCAGCTCCCGGCGCCGGTGCTGATCCTCAAGCACCAGCTGGAGATTGACGGCGGTTCCTCCGGCTCACTGCGCTTCACCGTCGAGCCGCTCGTCATCTCGGACCAACGTGCACCCGAGGAGCCATGGGATCTGACGCCGCCAGCTCGATCAATACCGCGTTGGACCCAGAATACTGCCGACGTCTTGACCGACAACGAGGAGTTCAACGCGGTCATCAGCCGCTCGTCGTCCGATCTGCGAACGCTGGTGACGCCGCTGCCGAGCGGGGACCGGATCATCGCGGCCGGCATCCCGTGGTACGTCGCGGCGTTTGGGCGCGACAGTCTGATCGCGTCGCGTCAGCTACTGCCGTTCAACCCGGATATCGTCGCCGCCACGCTGCGCTACCTCGCCAGCGTCCAGGGCGAGCGGGTCGATCCGTGGCGCGATGAGGAGCCCGGCAAAATCGTCCACGAGATGCGCTACGGCGAGATGGCGCGGAGCAACATCGTGCCGCACGCGCGGTACTACGGGACGGTCGACGCGACGCCGCTCTTCGTCCTGCTCGTCGCCGACTATCTGCGCTGGACCGGCGACGACGCGCTGTTCGACGAGCTGCG
>JBDHWD010000181.1:0-4801 GCA_039810005.1 Thermomicrobiales bacterium
CCGGCGTCCAGATAGTCCGGGAACGCCTCCATCACGATGCCGCGACGGGCGAAGACCCAGACGCAGTGCGCGACCGACGCGCCGTGTCGCGCCAGGATCGAGAGGTCGTCGCCAGCGAACTGCACCCAGCTATTGCCAGCGATCAGGATCGCGTGGCCGAGGATGTTCCATTCGCTGAGGAAGTCGATCGACTCCAGCCACTCGATCGGCGTCATGCCGTGGCGCTGGACCATCTCGTCGAACTCAAAGACCGACTGGCTGACGTGCAGCGCCAGAGGCACCTGCATGCTGTCCGATGCCTGGCGGCTCATTCGCAGCAGCTCCTCGGTGCAGGTATCGACCTGCGCCGGTGTCAGGAAGCCCTTGATCCGGCCATTGGCCCGGCCGTCGATGCGCTCAATCAGCTCGACTGCCTTGTGGAAGCCGGCGATTCCGGCCTCTTCGTTCCAGTCGTATTCCATCTTCTTGCCGTCGCGGGTCAGCCAGCGGCCGGAGCGGTACATGTCGCCGATGTAGACGCGCAGACCGGACTTCTCGGCGGCGTCGGCCACGTAGTCGCCGATCGGGCCGAGCTCCATCACGGTCGTCGTGCCGGTGCGGATCAGCTCGGCCATCGAAAAATCGACGCAGGCTTCCTGGCCCTCACCGTCGATCGCCTGGCTGCGGGCCGGCAGCATCTCCGACAGACCGGTCAGGGAAAACTGCCGTCGGCCGCGATCCTCGATGAATGACTTATCCAGCGGCGAGCCGGCCAGGTGCGTGTGCGTGTTAATGAAGCCCGGCGTAATGACGCGGTCGCTCGCGTCGATCGTCTGGTCGGCCTGGCCGTCGAAATCCTTGCCGACGTGGATGATCTCGTTGCCTTCAACAACGACGCAGCCATTCTCCAGAATGCGGTGCTCGCCATCCTGAAACGCCACAATCGCCCGCGCGTTGATCCTGATGCGGTCTGCCACCTGTGCGATCCTCCCCACCACTGTTCGATTGGTCGTTCCCGTATTATCCCTATCCTGATCGAACGCGCATCCCGGCACCCTGCCGCAAGGAGTAGCCATGTACTTCGAGCACACACCTGAGATCTGGCGCGAGTTCCCCGAGCTTGCTGCCGGAGTCATCCAGGTTGGCGGTATCACCAGCGCCGCAAACGTCGATCCAGCCGTGGCCGATCTGATTGAGATCGCGCGCACGCGGCTGGAATCAACGACCGAAAGTCAGCTGCCGGAGGTGCAGGCGTGGCGACGCGCGTTTTCCCGAATGGGGCTGAAGCCAACACAATACCGGTGTGCGTCGGAGTCGCTCCTGCGTCGGTTCCGGAAAGAGGGCACGCTGCCGACGCTCCACCCGCTGATCGACCTGTGCAACGCCACGTCGCTGGCCTTCGCCATCCCGGTGGCTGTCTTCGATATCTCAGCCATTGACGACCACATCGAGGTACGCCACGCCATCGGCGACGAGCGCTACCTGAGCTTCGCCGGTGAGATCGAACACCCCGATCCGGGCGAGGTCATCTTCGCCGACGCCAACGCCAACGTTCACGCGCGGCGCTGGACGCATCGACAGAGCGGTGCATCAGCCGTGAGGGCGACGACTTCGGAGGTGCTGATCGTCACGGAAGCGATGCACGACACCGCCGCAGCCGACATACCGGCACTGCTGGAATCGCTGGCAGGCCGCATCAGCGAGATCTGGCAGGTCGAGCCGCAGATCGCGATGCCCTCGGTCACCGCGCCGCGCTTCACATTCTGAGGCAGCAAGTTGACCAACGCGCGCAGAGCGGCGACGATCTGCCGCAGCGCGACGTTGCGAGAACAACGGAGGAGTGAGGAATGAGTGACCGCTATCCAGCCAAGCAGTATGCGATGGACTGGATCGAGCAGAACCGCCAGCGGCTATCAGACTTCGACATCGAGATCTGGAAGTACGCCGAGCCGGCCTGGCGCGAGTACAAATCAGCGAGGGCCTACGTCGAGCTGCTGAAGGCAGACGGCTGGGATGTCGAAGAGGGTTCCGGCGAGATGCCGACCGCCTTCGTCGCCCGCTGGGGTGATGGCGGCCCGGTGCTTGGTGCGTATGCCGAGTACGACGCCGTGCCGGGCAACTCGCAGGAGCCGATCCCGGAGCGAGCGCCGCGGGCTGGCTTGCACCCGTACACCTCCGGCCACACCGACCCGCACTCGATGCTGGGTGTCGCCGGACTGACCGGTGCGCTGGCCGCCAAGGCGGCGATGGAGAAGTACAACATCAAGGGGCAACTCGTCTTCTTCGGCGAGCCAGCCGAGAAGCTGTGCGGCTCCAAGCCGATCCACGCCGCCAAGGGCTATTACGACAACTTCGACGCCTTCATCTGCTACCACCCGTGGCCGCAGAACACGGTCGAGTGGCAATCGCACTTCGGCGCGTACTACGCTTGCGTCTTCACCTTTGAGTGCGTCGATCCGGAAGGCTGGGGCGATCCGACCGCCGTGCCGCCCGGCGCAACTCGTCTGGCCGGTCGCGTGCCCGGTGCCGTCGATGCGCTGATGCTGATGTACACCAACACGAAGTTCACCCGCGACGCGATGTTCGCCCACGCCGGCAACTGGACGCTGAACGAGGTGATCCTCCACGCCGGCGACGCGACCGCCGATAACCTCGCGCCGCGCTTCGCCCAGATCCAGTACGCCTGGCGGACGCCTGACCTGAACATGCAGGAGCATATCTGGAACGTGCTGGCCGACAACGCCCGCCACGCTGCCGCCGTCAGTGGCTGCGAGGTGTCGGTGCGCTGGGTGTCGAAGACGCGCGTCGCCCTGCCCAATCAGGCCATGGCCGACCTGACCTGGCGCAATCTGGCCCAGATCGGTCCGCCGGAATACGACGAATCGGCCAAGGCGTTCGGACGGGAGATCCAGAAGAACCTCGGCCTGCAGGCGATGGACAACCCCTTCCCCGACGACGTGACCCGCCTGCTGCCGCCGCAGGACTACGAGGAGCAGGTACGGGCGCAACTCCCCTCCTGGCAGCCGTTCATCGGCGCTGATGACTATGTCGAGTACATGTGGCACGCGCCGACGGTACGCCTGCTGACCGCCCGTCCGCGACTGCGTCCGCCCTCTGCTGGCTACCAGTACCCGGCCTGGACCTATCTCGCGATGGGCGGCCGACCGGAGATCATGGACCCGGGCATGTTCGTCGGCGGCCAGACGATCGCCGCGACGCTGCTCGACCTGGCGACGAAGGAGGACGAGCTAGCCAAGGCGAAGGCTGAGTTCGTCGAGCGCACTGGCGGCGGTGTTGGCGGCAGCAACTGGGTCGGCCCGCTGCTGCCGAAGGACATCGTCCCGCCGCACGACCTCAAGTGGCCCGAATACATCACCACCGAACGCGGCGACGAATGGGTCGTCCCGACGCCGCTGACGTGGGGTGAGAAGCTGTAAGAATCCGATCCATGAGGACAGCGGCACGATCGGGAACGGTCGTGCCGCTATTCATCGCTACGGCTTGCCCCTCATGGCACCAGCCACGGATGGCGCTCAACCAGCTTGGCGGCTTTGTCGGGCTCGACGGAACGGATGAAGGCGAGGTAGCCACGCGCGTATTCGCGCACGTCCTGGCCGAGATCGCGGCTGGCGCTGTCGAAGCCGTCGCGCTCGGTGTTGTGCAGGATCGCCCGGAAGCGTCGCAGGTTCTCGCGCGGGATGCGCACGCCATCGTTGACGACAAGGCCAGTGACGATCTGGCGGTGATGGGAGCGCATGACACGCGTCTTGCCATCGTTGAGGACAAAGCCCTCCTCACGCACGATGACCTGCACGCTCGACACCAGCCGCCCGATGTCCGCATCGCCGGAGGCGTGCGAAAAGGTCATGTCGTCGGCATAGCGCGAGTAGACAAACCCGTGCTTCGCTGCCAGACCGGAGAGTCGCGCATCGAGCCGCCGGCTGATGATGTTGGAGATGGCCGGCGAGGTCGGCGCGCCCTGCGGCAGGCAAGCGTATTGCAGCGCGTCACGCGAGCGCGGGGCGGTCGTGGTGAGCAGCGCCAGCATCGTCGAAATGCCTGTACTGTAGCCGAGCGACGCGAACATGCCACGCACCCGCCGCCAGCCGATCGTCGGGAAGAAGTCGGTCAGGTCGAGCTTGACGACGACGGCGCAGTTGGTATGCAGCATGGCGTGATCGACGACCGAGGCACCGGTGTAGAACGCTGTCGCCGCCGGATGGATCGGGATCTTCATCAGGATGCTGCGCAGAATGGCGCGCTGCACCGTGCGCATGTCTGTCTTCGGCGCGCTGATCGTCCTCGTTCCGCCACTGCGCTTGGCCACCGCGAAGTGGATGTAGTGATCCTGCTTCCGCGTGCGCCCGTGCTGCGGATAGCACAGCCAGACGAGGCGACGCTCGGAGATGCCGAGCAACTCGGCGACATCGGTTACGTTGCTGAGTGGTGGCAAGCCGAGGCCGGCGACGCGCTCGGGGTCGCCATCGTTAAAGCGCATGAAGGACTGGACGCCCAGCCCGAGGAAGACACGACCCGGCCGCCGACGCGAGCGCGGGGCACCGTCCGCATCCGGCACAGCACCAACCGCGTTCAGAATGCGTCGCAGCAGGTTCATCGGCAGCCTGTCTGTTCATGCGGATTACCACTAATAGCGGATGGGGCCTACCGTGACGCTCCTGGTCTGGCGTACCGAAGGTGCCAGACTGCACGGCTCACTCTTTGTGCCGTGTGTGGAATGTTGGTGTTTCGACGGCCGCGGTGTAACACCGCAGACATACAGCTAGGCCACCAGATCCGCCATTGTGGTGAGCGAGAGTCTACG
>JBDHWD010000182.1:0-4796 GCA_039810005.1 Thermomicrobiales bacterium
GCGGCGTTGCCCTGCTCGACCGACTCGAGGACACCGAGCGGCGCGACCAGCGTCGGGACGAGGAACGTACCGTGCTCCAGCATCAGCTCGATCGCTTCGTCGTCCAGATAGATGCCGTGCTCAATCGAGTGGATACCGGCCAGGACGGCATTCTTGATGCCTTCCGCGCCCTGCGCGTGCGACATGACCTTGAGGCCGCCATGGAAGCGTGCTTCCTCAACCATGATCTTCAGCTCTTCGATCGAGAACTGGGTGAAGTTCGGATGATCGGTCGGGCTGCCGACGCCGCCGGTCGAGCAGACCTTGATGACTTCAGCTCCGGCGCGCAGGACCTCGCGAACCTTCTTGCGTACCTCCTCGGGTCCGTCGCAGATGCCACTTGGGTTGCCTGGGTACGGCGGCATCATCTGGATGTCGTTGCCGGAGAGCATCCAGCCGTCGCCGTGTCCGCCGGTGGTCGAGAGCACGCTGATGCTGATCTGCATTCGTGGACCAGTGATGAGGCCGGTCTCAACCGCCATCTTGATGCCCGCGTCAGCGCCACCCGCATCGCGGATCGTCGTAATGCCGACATCCAGCGTCTTGCGCATGTAGCCGATCGTCTCGTAGAAGCGATAGGAGAATGGCGTCGTCAACAGGCTGGCGAGGTTCATCCCTTCGCCGGTGATGTGAACGTGGGTGTCGATCAGCCCCGGCAGAATCGTGCCGCCGCCAGCATCGACCTCGACCGCGCCGTCCGGCACGCTGAAGCTGCCGTCCGCGCCAACCGCGCTGACCTTGCCGTCCTCGACGAGGACCGCGCCGTTGGCAACCGGATCCGCGCCGGTGCCGTCAATCAGCTGACCATTCCGAATGATCTGTGCCGTCATTCCACTGCCCTTTCGCGGCCACCTTCGGCAGCCTGTCAATCTGCGAGATTTCATTGCGGGAGACAGTATCCATCATCGCTGCACGTCAGCGCAGTGGCGACGGGAACGCGGTTTCGCCGTACCATAGCGCCCACGGGCCGGTGAGCGGATATGGGGAGTGGGCTGTGGACGTCGAAACGGAGCGAACGTTTGGCCGTCAGATCGCGGCACTTGCGGCGGAGCACCCGGACAAACCGGCGCTCATCTTCGCTGCAACTGCTGGCTTTGAGATGGCAGTCAGCTGGTGGGAGTACGAGAAGGCGACGAACCGACTGGCGCGGTATCTCATTGATCGCGGCGTTACGGCCGGGTCGATGGTCGTGATCGGTCTGTGGAATTCGGTCGAGCATGTGGTGCTGACGACCGCCGCCTGGAAGCTCGGCGCGCTGGTTCTCCCACTTCGTGCGGCATTGCCGGCTCACGAGCGCGACCAGATCCTCGCCCTGGCGCAGCCGGCGCTAGTGTGCGCAGAGTGGGATGACATCGACTGGCCGACGATGAGCCGGAGTGAAACCATCCTGACGTACGCGTACGACGACCAGCCACTCGACATCGATCCGCCGCACCCGGGCAAGGCGATCGCCTCCGGTGGCTCGACGGGTCGCTCCAAGATCATTACCGATCCGACCTGGAACCCGGTTGAGTACTCCGCGCGGGGCAGCAAGCTCGGTGCGCGGCATGGGTCGGTGCAGTTGCTTGCCGCGCCGCTCTATCACAACTCGCCGTTCCTCAGTGCGTACGGCGGACTGGCCGACGACCATGTGCTGGTCATCATGGAGCGCTTCGACGCCGACCGGGCGCTCGACCTGATCGAGAAGTACAAGGTCAATTACGCCTACATGCCGCCGATTATCCTGCGGCGCATCTACCTGCGGCCCGGCATCGCGGAGCGCGATCTCTCCAGCATCGAGGGCATTCAGTCGTCCGCCGCACCATGTCCCGAGTGGCTGAAACGCGCCTGGATCGACCTCATCGGCGCGGAGAAGGTCTACGAGGTCTACGGATCGACGGAGGGGATCGGCGCGACGATCATCCGCGGCGACGAGTGGCTAGCGCATCCCGGCAGCGTCGGGCGATCGTCGGGCAGCGAGATCCGGATTCAGGACGCCGACGGGAACGCGCTGCTTCCTGGTGAGGTTGGCGAGATCTTCATGCGCCCTGCCTCCGGTGAGGTGACTTATCGCTACATTGGCGCGGAGCCGAAGTCGACCGCTGATGGCTTTCAGTCGGTCGGCGATCTCGGCTGGCTGGACGACGATGGCTACCTCTACATTGCCGACCGTCGCACCGACCTGATCATTACCGGCGGCGCGAACGTCTATCCGGCCGAGGTCGAGGCCGTCCTCGGCACGCACCCGCTGGTGGACGATGTCGCCGTAATCGGCGTGCCGGACGAGGACTGGGGCCGGCGCGTCCACGCCGTCGTCCAGCCACGCGACCCGGCGAGCCCGCCGACGCCCGAGGCGCTCGACCAGCATGCGCGCAACGATCTGACGTCCTACAAGGTGCCGAAGACCTACGAGTTTCTCCCTGCCTTGCCGCGCAACGAGGCCGGCAAGATCCGCCGCTCCGACCTGGTCAGGGAGCGCGAATCCGGCTGGACATCGGCGATGGTCAGGCCGAAGCGCGGGGAGTAGGGGCGGTGGTGCGGTTGCTCTTCGCTGGCGGCGAAGGGGATTCGTCAGGTCTGTGGCCGGACCTGAGTAGTATCTCCTGTGATCTGTCAGTGCCAAGTGGTCGCGTGCACGGGCGCGACGGCCATCCCCGAAACCTGTCATGTCGAGCGCGCACGCGAGAATGCTCTCCCGCGTTGGAGTGAGTCAAACGGGTGGGAGATTTCTCGGCTGAGGCCTCGAAATGACAGGACAAAAGAGTGACTGCCGTTCCGAAACGCTTCACACGTTGGCTGCGTACCGTCCTGGCGTTGGATAGGCGTAGGTAAACCGGGCGTATGCGATACGCCCCTACATGGGGAACGCGCAGCGTAATTGGTGCTGCGTTCTTCGTTGCGTGAGAAAATGCTTGAATCTAGTGCAATCGGTGATGTAGGGGCGTATTGCATACGCCCGTTTCAGATACCCACCCAACGCCGAAACGGGATATAGGTCGTCAGCGCCAACCTTCCAGGCGCGACACTGCACGAATCACCCCTCCACCAACCGCACCTCAACCTCGCGTCCCTCAATGATCGCGGATGCCAGGTCCTGCATCTGCGCCGGGATTGCTGACGACGTCAATTCCACGACCCGTTTGTATGCGGTGCTGAGCACGGGCGGGCGGTAGCGAGGGTTGTGGGCGTCGCTGGCGAGCAGGTGGACGAGGCCGGCACGGAGCAATGCCTCGGCGGCGACGCGGTCGGGGTCTGAATCGCGATAGAGCAGCGACTGAGCGTTAATCTGCACCGGCACTCCAAGCCCGACGACCTCGGCGATCGCAGCGGGGCGGCGCTGGACGAACGGATAGCGTTCGGCGTGGGCAAGGATCGGGCGAGCGTCTGCCTTCCGTAGCCGCTCCAATACCCCAAGCACCAGCGGCATCGGCCACTCATCGTGTAGCGGTAGCTCCAGCAGCAGCCACGGGCCGTCGTTGATTGTCTGCAGCTCGCCCGCACGGAATGCGCGATCCAGTCCGGACGTAATCCGCACCTCGCTGCCCGGCAGGATCGTGATCGGTAGCCCTGCTGACTGCGCAGCGCATTGCAGTTGCTGTGTCGCGAGGGGAATATCTGTCCCACGGGCATGATGGCTGTGCGGCGTGGCGACGAGTGTCGCGATGCCGTCGGCGACAGCCAGCCGCAGCATCGCCAGCGCATCGTCGATTGTCATCGGACCGTCATCCACGCCTGGAAGAATATGTGTGTGCAGATCGATCAACCGTGATCCTCGTCGTGGTGTTGCGCGATGCCACGCGCGCCATCGGCGATGTGACGTAAGGGGCGACGAATGGCGAGCATTCGCTCCGGCAGGCTCAGAATACTCTCGATTGGCGTCGCGATTGTCGCGCTGCTGGTCATCTGTGCCCTGCTTGTCGAGGATCACTTCGCCGACCGCTACGCGAATCGCCAACGACCGCGACTGTACTACGAAGCATTTGAGCATGACCTGCTGACTGGCCACCACGGGACGTTCGTCGTCGCTCACAACGCCGGCGACAGCGTCATTGCAGCGCGTGATGCGATGAGCCACGGGGCTGACATCATTGAGATCGATGTCATTCCCTATGCCGGCGGCCTCTACGCCGGCCACTCCGAGCCGAAGGGGCGGTTTGCCGAACGCTGGTTCCGCGGCTCGACTGTGCGCGATGTCCTCAATGCAGCGACCGATGCCGAGGCGATTCAGTTCGACCTGAAATCCTCTGCAGACTGGTACCTTGACGAGGTCGCCGCGCTGCTGAATGACGAGGCGTACGCCGATAAGATCTTCCTGGTGTCGTCACGCAATCCGGCAACGCTGGAAGTGCTGGCCGAGCGTGCGCCGCACGCGCTGCGGGCGCTCAGTATCGGCGAGACATACGAGCTGGTGGTGTTGCTGGCCGACGAGAAGCTGGCCAACATGCTCGATGGCGTGACGATCCGCGAGACACTCCTCGATGCCGGGTTGGTTGAGTGGCTCCGCGAACAGCGCCTCTTCATCAACGCCTGGGTCGTCAACGACGTCCGCCGCGCGAACGACCTGATCGCGCTTGGCGTCGGCGCAGTGACGACCGACAACCTCGCCCTGATGCAGGCCATCGGGCGTCCACACCAGCGCGACCACGATCTGGCCGGTGTGATGCGTCCTGGCATTGAGTAGATCAGCCGTTCGCGCCGCTGGCCCTGCCTGACACGGTTGTGAAGCAGACACACGACACCCGCAGCTCTTGGCTACGGGTGTCGCTATATCGAGTAGC
>JBDHWD010000183.1:0-4780 GCA_039810005.1 Thermomicrobiales bacterium
TCCCCAGCGAACAACCGAACCGGCTCCAGCAGCCGATAGCGAGCGACCGCGCCGCCGTCCTCGACCTGCACGAGCGACTTGTCGACGAGCTGCGCCATCAGGCCGAGGATGACCGGCCCAGGTAGGTCGTCGCCATGACAGACCGACTCAACCACTTCCAGGTCCGCGCCGCCACGGAAGACCGACAGCCGCTCAAACAGGCGTTGCTCCTGCGCTTGCAGCAGGCTATAGCGCCATTTGAGCGCCGCCTGCAGCGTTTGCTGGCGGCCGCGGTTCGTACGGCTCCCACCCGGCACGATCGTGATCATGTCGGCCAGTCGGGCTGCGATCTGCTCCACTTTCAGGACACGCACCCACGACGCCGCCAGCTCGATCGCCAGCGGGATGCCCTCGAGTCGGACGCAGATGTCAGCGACGGCCTGGGCGTTCTCGTCGGTCAGCTGGAAGTGCGCGTCAACGCCTTGCGCACGCTCGACGAATAGCCGCACTGCCGCGACGCCGGCGATCTGCTCGGCGCTGATCGTCTTGTCCATCGGCGGCACAGCCAGTGGCGCGAGCCGCCAGATCTGCTCTCCGGCAATGTGAAACGGCTCGCGGCTGGTGGCGATCAGGCTGAGCGTTGGGCAACCGGCAAGCAATCTGCGCAGCAGCTCGGCACAGGTGTCGGTCAGGTGTTCGCAGTTGTCGAGGATGAGCAGTGCGTGGCGCTGCTGGAGGAAGCCGACCAACCGATCAATCAGTTGCTCGCCCAGCACTTCGCGAACACCGCAGGTCTCGGCGACCGCCCGCGCGACATCGGCCGGGTCATCAATCGGAGCCAGCCCGACGAACCAGACACCATCGGGGAACGTCGGGCCGACCTCGGACGCCAGTTGGAGCGCAAGGCGGGTCTTTCCCATCCCGGCCAATCCCGTCAGCGTCGTCAGTCGGCTGGACGTTGGGCGGCTGATCCGGGTTCGCAGGCTGGCCAGATCGACTGCGCGGCCGATCAGTGGGGTTGGCGGGGCGGCAGCGAACGTCGCGCTGGGCGGGTTGATCGCTGGTTGTACCGGGGTGGCATCAGTTGTGGTGGGACGCGTCGCCGCATTCAGGAATTGATCGCGATCATCGTCGTCAAGCTCCAGTGCATCGGCAAGCTGGCGGGCGGTATATGGATAGGGACGTCCGCGCACGCCGCGCTCCAGCGCGCTGATCGCCGAGACGGTCAGGCCCGAGCGTTCGGCTAGCTCGGGCTGGCTCAGACCAAGGCGACGGCGAAAGAACCGGAGGAGTTCGCCAAACGTGGCCCCGGGCGCTGCTCGATCGTGCATCTGGCGCCCGTCTCCTATCCAAAGTGTGCGGCAAGTGTGCGGGTTCCGTGCGGGTTCCGTCCGTTCCGCTCGTCTGGGAAGCGTCAGATACTTGCGGTATCGACCGGGCAAGCGGTTTCGCACGCGATGCCCAGATGATAGCGCAATGTTTCACCGCTGCGTCATGCACCGGGCGTCTTCTTGCGCCCTTGTCATCTCTGTTGCTCCGGTTGCCGTGTATTCGTGGTTTGAATCTGTCCGTGGAAAGGAAACGGTATGTCACGAAGAGTCCTTCGGATCGTCCTGACGCTGGGGATGATGCTGGCCACATTCAGCTGGGCCGCACTTCCGGCGGCTGCGGCGTCCACGATCCCGGTCTGTCCGACCGATCAGGCCGCGCTGGAAGCGGCTATTGCCAGTGCCGGGAGTGGCGGCACGGTGCTATTCACCTGCGATACGGCACTCACACTGACCAGCACAATCGCACTGGCCGATGTGACGCTCGATGGCAACGGCTTTGACGTCACGCTCGACGGCAACGACGCCGTGCGCATCTTCACTGTATCCGGCACCGTCTCACTGGCTGGCCTGAAGCTGGTCAATGGCGACTCTGGGCAGAACCAGTATGGTGGCGCGATCAATGCAGCTTCCGGAAGTGTCCTGACGGTGACGGGCAGTGTGTTCGATGGGAATAGAGCTGATCGGGACGGCGGTGCAGTTTACGCTTCCAACGCCACGCTCACAATCACTGGCAGCACACTGAGCGGCAACACGGGCTCTTGGGGTGGTGCGATTGCAGCTGCTAATACCGCAATCACAATCACGGGCAGCACACTGAGTGGCAACACAGCGATCAGTACGGGCGGTGCAATCAACTTTGATGGTGGGAGCATCACCATCGCGAATAGCACGCTGACGGGCAACACCTCAGACGTTGGCGGAGCGATCAGAGTCAATGGCGACGTGACGCTGCTCAATAGCACGTTCTACGGAAACCAGGCGACGTGGGGTTACGGCGACGGCTACAAGTACGGTAACAGCCTGTACTTCCCCAGTGGCTCCACATTCACCATGACGAACACCATCATGGTCAGCTCCACAAAAGGTGAGTGCGCCACCGATGGCGGAATCAACCCGGTTGACAACGGCGGCAATCTTCTGACCGACGACTCCTGTGCATCAAATGACTATCACTACGACCCGATCGGCACTGTCGTCACCCTTGCCGACCTCGACCTCGGCGCGCTCGCCGATAACGGCGGCCCGACGCAGACCATCGCGCTCGGCGAGAACTCGGTCGCCATCGGCGCTGGCGTCCTGGCGGCCTGTGCCGCAGCCCCGGTCAACGGCCTCGACCAGCGCGGCTACACGCGCCCGACGACGACCTGCGATAGCGGCGCGTTCGACAGCGGTGCAGCCGCCCCGGACAGCACCGCGCCAGTCATCACGCCGACCGTGAACGGCACGCTCGGCAGCAACGGCTGGTACACCAGCGACGTCGCTGTCTCGTGGAGCGTTGTGGACGATGAATCCGCCATCAGCGCCTCGACTGGCTGCGAAGCTACGTCAGTTACCACAGACACCACCGGCACGACCTTCACCTGCGAGGCGACCAGCGCTGGCGGCACCAGCAGCCAGTCCGTCACGATCATGCGCGACGCCACCGCACCAGCAGTCAGCGTCACCGGCATCGCTGACGGCACCGTCTACACGCTCGGTGACACGATCCCAGCCGTCGGCTGCCAGACCACCGACGCCACGTCGGGTGTCGCAACACAGGCCACCGCGACGACCAGCGGCGGCACGGTTGGCGAGATGACCGTCACCTGCGCCGGTGCAACGGACAACGCAGGCAACAGTGCATCGGCCTCGATCACCTATGCTGTGCACTACGATTGGGAAGGCTTCAAGGGCATCGTCAAGAACCAGCCCAAGGAGAACACCTGGATCGCCCTGCTGCCGGTCCCGGTCATGTTCTCGATCGACGGCAATCAAGGCCGCTCGGCAGTAGAGAGCATTACTTCACGCAGTTGCAGCAACGCACCGGGTGTTGGCGAGGTCAGCGCCGGATCGCTGTTCAACATCGGCGTCGTCAGTCTGGGCCGCAGCGATCAGTACCTGTTCATCTGGACGACACCACGCTCGTGGGCACGCACCTGTCGGGTGCTGACGGTCACCCTGGCCGACGGCACATCCCACGAAGCCACGTTCAACTTCCGATAGATGACTATCGCCCCCTTACGCAGCAACTGGCCGGCGTCGATCGACGCCGGCCAGTTGGCTTTTCCGGGCGGAAGCGTGTGGCAAGTGTGCGGGTTCCGTGCGGGTTCTGTCCGTTCCCGCGACAGGCATATCCCGACAAACTGGTGCTATCGACCCAAGCGATGGCTGGACCGACGCTGCCCCGATGGGAGCTGCGGCCTGTCGCGTGGCTTGCTGTGTTCGACTGGCGAGGAAACGTCAGGTGGTGTGGTGCGTGGTGTTGGAGAGCGGTGTGGAACGGCAGGGAGCAAGCGTGATCAAACGATTCGGTCGCATCATCCTCGTGCTGGGAATGGTGCTGACGACATTCAGCTGGTTAGTACCGTCGGCATCGGCGGCAGGGGCAACCGTGCCGGTCTGTCCGGCAGACGAGATGGCGGTGCGGGCCGCTTTGATCGCAGCACGTTATGGCGGCACGGTGTTGTTTACATGTGATGCGTATATCACGTTGGCCGACACGCTTTTGCTGGGCGATGTGACTCTCGATGGCAACGGCTTCGACGTGACGATCGACGGCAACAACGCCGTAGGGGTCTTCTCCGCCTTCGGCACGGTGTCGCTGATCGGTCTGCACATCGTCAATGGCTCTGGCAGTACCGCTGGAGCGATCTACGCGGATAAGAACAGTACGCTAAGGATCGCTAACAGCACGTTGAGTGGTAACCATGTATCGGGGTATGGTGGAGCCATCTTTGCTTCAGGTGGCTCCATAACCATCGTTGACAGCACCATAAGCGATAACGTCTCCAAAGAGATCACGCCAACAGGTGGTCAATACGGATATGGAGGTGCCATCTTCGGTAGTGGGACACTGGTCATCGATCGCAGTACGATCAACAATAATGTCTCGATGCATGGTGGGGCCATCAACGGATTCTTCTCCCGTGTGACCATCTCCAATAGCACCTTGAGTGGCAATAGTGCCGACATCGGAGGCGCTATCATGATCACTTCGAATTCATCAGTTCTGGAGATCACTAATAGCACGCTCGCGGGTAATAGCGCCAGATATGGCAGCACAATCATGTTCGATGCAGCCGGGACTCTGAATGCAACCAACAGCATCTTCGCTGGAGGAGGACCAAGCACCATCTGTGCATTTCCCTATGCGCCGACGGTCAATGACCTGGGCGGCAACTTGGCGAACGACTCGTCATGTGGCATCGGTACCTTCGCCAGCCTGGCAAACCTCAAGCTCGGCCCACTTGCCGACAACGGTGGCCCAACGC
>JBDHWD010000184.1:0-4770 GCA_039810005.1 Thermomicrobiales bacterium
GGATGCTGGGCGCTGCCGAAGAGGCGATCCAACTGTCTATCCAGCAGGTCAGCAGGGAAACACTTCTGACCATGGTCGAGCAAGGCTTCGGGCTGACGATAACGAGCGTCGTGCATCGGCCCGATATTGCATTGGTTCCGCTCACACCCGCGCGGGCGCCGACGGCGGCTATGATTTCGTCGAGCGATAACGACAATCCGGCTCTGCCGCTGCTGCTGAAGTGTTTCGATGTCCTGCCAGCCTTCAAGCAGAGCAGCACCAGCTAATCGGAGGCGTTCTGGGTCTTCGTACGCCTAGCCTTCGAGAAACCTCGATCGGTTGCGATGAACCGCTGCAACATCGGTACGATCAATCGCGCGGGCTCGACAGCAGGCAGGCCTTGTTCGCGTCCCAACAAATCCGCGTAATCGGAAAGGTCTTGGTGGAGAGCCGCCGGCAGCTCTACCTGAACCTTGATCGGCTTCTCGTCGGCGATCGGCCCCAGCTTTAGCTTCGACATCATCAGCCCCCATAAGGTTCGAGTACGAGATCACGGGTCACGACGACACGGACAGGAAATCCCGGTCGGATCGTCAATGTCGGAGCCACGTTGAGTTGCCGTCTGACGATCTGCTGACCGGCATCGTTGATCGTGTCTTGACCGCCATTTCGGATCGCCTGGATGAGACGGTCGTCATTGTCGGCGGCGAGCTCGGCGCCGATTCCGAGAAGAGTCGAGAGGCCGGCGGCCTTGGCAAGATCCCACCAGTGGTAATCGACGCCATCCTGCAGGCCGGCATAGCCTTCGACGTCTGCGCCGGGCTGGCGCTCGAGCACTATTGAACGGCCATTTGGGAAGATCAGTCGATTCCAGACTAGCAGGACGCGGCTTTGACCAAATTGCACATTGTTATCGTACTGGCCGATAATCCGCGTGCCTTGTGGCACGAGCAGAATGCGCCCTGTCGGGCTGTCGTAGATGTTTTCGGTCACCTGAGCGGTGATCTGGCCCGGAAGGTCGGATCGGATGCCGGTTATGAGAGCTGCTGCGATAACTGCGCCGGCCTGAAGGACATTTGGCGACGCTGGAGCAACGACGCGATCGGGCGACACCGTCCGTCGATCGGTCGCTGCGTTCAGGAAAGCGTTCTGACGCTCCTGCGCGGAGGGGGTGGCCGGCGGAGGTGCGAGGCCGAGGCTCGCCAAATCCGGGGCGGGCGGGAGTGCTGGGGCAGCTCCCGCTGCAGCGGGAGCGCCCCGGCTTTCCGATCCGGAGAAGAGGCGACTGGTCCGCGCGGTCTCGATCTCCTGGAGTCGCCGCTGCTCTTCTGGACTGATGCCGGGATTGGGCGTCGCTATACCGGGTGCCGGCACCGGCTGTCCTCGATCTTGGGTGCTTAAGATTGGTCGGCCGAGGTCACCGGGAAGGGGCGGACCGAGTTGGGGCACGCCACTGTAATCTCGCGGCAGCCCGGCCAGGCCGTCAGCCGTCGAGCGATTTTCGGTCGAATAGAGTTCGTCGTTGGGCCGACCGGCGTCGCGCGTCTGAAGCGCGTAGAGCAGTGCACCACCGAGGCCGACGCTGGCGACAAGACCAAGGCCGGCGAGGACCTTGCGCGATAGTCGAGTGACGCGGGGCGGTTCGGCGCGCAGACGCATCGGCGCTGGCCCGACCGGCTCGCCGGTCAGGGGCTGTGCATCATCGTCTGGCACTTCCTCATTTGGGGGCGAGTTCGCGCTCACGAGGTGGGCCTCCCGTCTGTTCGGACGATCCTGACGCGCTTCTGCTCGCGACCGGAACCGAACCGCAGTTCCGCCGCCGCGAAGAGTCGATCGACGATCATGTGGTGGCCGCGAACGCGGTAGTTCACCAGTTCTGAGGTGTTGCCCTCGGGCCCGACGACGAAGAGCGGCGGCATCTCGCCCTGACCAATGCCTCGCGGAAACTCGATGAAGACCTGGCGACCGTCGTCGAAGGCGCGCAGTGGGCGCCAAGGAGCGCGGTCACCCTCGATGGCATAGCGGAAATTGACGTTCGCGAGATCGACACCGCTCGCAACCGGTTGAGCGGCCTGCGCGTCGGCGTTCTGCCGGCGCAGCGCGATGAGTTGATCCTGCGGATACTGCCAGGACACGGAAGCCATGTAGGTTCGCTCTGTCGACCGCAACTCCATGTGATAGGTGCGCATGTTGGTGTTGATGACCAGGTTCGTCATCAGGTCGGCCCGTGTGGGCTTCACGAGGATGTGGATCTGGCGCGTCGCGCCCGATCCGCTCTCGGTGTCGCCGATGATCCAGCGCACCGTGTCCCCGGCCGCAACAGGGCCTGCACCGACAAGCTGTTCGCCGGGCTGAAGCGCAATGTCGGTGATCTGACCGACAGCGGTATATACCTGATAGAGCGCGCCTTGCGTCCAGGGATAGACCTGCATGGAGTTGATGAAGCCGTCGCGCACCGGCTGGACGCGGGCCGCCTCATTGGCCTGGTTGACGCGCGCCGTTGGGTTGGCCGGCTCGGGCGCGCGTCGCGTCTCCGGCACACGCTGCAACTGGCCGGGTAGCGGCAGCGGCCGCGGCAGTTCGACCACGGTGACGGGCGCTGGCGGATCGACGGTCTGCACGGCGGGAGCCGCGTTGTCGTAGGAGATCTCGGGCGGTGGGTTCGTGGTGGCGCAGCCCGCGAGCGCAGTTGTCGCCAGCAGGACCATCGGGATTGCGGCTCTGCGGAGAGCCGGGATTGCAAGTGCGTGCGAAGCCGGGTTTCCGGCTTTACGGAAAGACGGCTTCATTGCCCAAGCTCCCGTGACCAGTTGATGGCGTTGACATAGATGCCGAGCGGGTTGGCCCTCAGCCGATCGGCGTTGCGGGGGACCTGCACGACGATCGTCAGGATCGCGGTCCAGCGCGTGGTCTCGGCGAGCTGGCCGTTCTCATAGCGGCGCTCGACCCAGGCGACGCGGAAGCTGTCGGGCGAGGCGCGGATGACGCTTGAGACATCGACAGCAACCTGCTGTCGGCCGACCCGCGTGAACGGGTCGTTCGAGCGAGCATAGTCGTTGAGCGCCATGGCGCCGCGATCAGTCGTGAAGTCGTACGCTCGTAGCCAGTTCTGGCGCACGATGATCGCGTCCGCCGGGATGCTGCGGACCTGTTCGATGAAGCGCGCGAGATGAAAGGCGATTTGTGGATCGGTGGGGCGGAAGTCGGCCTCGGCGGGTGCGACCGCCTGGGACTGACCCAGTCGATCGACCTGCACGACCCACGGCACGACGGTCCCGCGAGCTGATTGCACGACGAGGGCGGTGGCGAACCCCGCCGTAAGGATCAGCGAGCCGAAAGCCATCAGCCGCCAGTTTTTCGCCTGGATCCTGGAGGCCCCGATCCGATCGTCCCAGACTTGGGCAGCACGTTGATACGGCGTCTCCGGCTCGGGTGCCTTGCCGTAGTGAGTGGATGGTCGTTTGAACATCAGCGGTCGCCTTGAGTCAGATTTACGGAGGAACCGCCGCCATGGGCGTCGCCAGAGCGGACGGCATGAGCCGTGGCCTGGGCGGCGTGAGTCATTTGCTGGGACCGGCGCATTCTCTGCGCCCAAGCCGGCGGCCCGCCAGCGCTCGCAGGCGCCGCGCCATCGCCGGCGGCATCACCCCCTATCGAGCCCATGGTGGACGTTCCGCCTGTCGCTTCGAACGCCGCTTTGCCGCCTGCGTTGAAGCTTGACCTCATGGTGTCGGCAGCGCGCGATGCGGCACGGCGCAGAGGTGAGACAGCCGCGCTGCCGCCTGCACGCGCAACGCCTCCGAGGCCGGAGGCCACCCCGGCCGCGCCGGACTGTCCGGCTGCGCCAAGGCTGTAGGCTGTGGACGCTCCACCCGCGATGGCGGCGCCACCACGAGCTGCGGCTGCCGCACCTCCTGCCAAGGCCGCGCCGCCGGAGGCTGCTGCGCCGACGGCGCCGGCGCCAAGAGCGACCACGCCGCCCGCTGCGAGGCCGGTTCCTATCGCCGCGCCTGCACTGAGCTGCGGGCCGCCAGAAACGAGCCCGGTTGCGATTCCGGGACCAAAAATGCCGAGGCCGAGAAGTGACAACGCGGCCAGCACGATCGCCATGGCTTCGTCGATCGACGGATTCTGCCCGCCAAAACCGGAAGTGAACTCTGAGAAGAGCGTTGACCCGATGCCAATGATGACAGCGAGGACCAGAACCTTGATGCCGGAGGAGATGACGTTGCCGAGCACGCGCTCGGCCATAAACGCGGATTTGCCGAACAGGCCGAACGGGATCAGGACGAAGCCGGCGAGCGTCGTCAGCTTGAATTCAATGAGGGTGACGAACAGCTGGATAGCGAGAATGAAGAAGGCGAGCAGGACCAGCGCCCAGGCAAGAAACATGCAGGCAATCTGGATGAAGTTTTCAAAGAACGACCAGTAGCCCATCAGGCTGGAGATGGAGTCGAGCAATGGTCGACCGGCGTCTAGGCCGGTCTGCGCAACTCTTCCCGGGCGCATGAGGTCCGCAGTTGAAAATCCGGTGCCACTCGCCTTCAGCCCGAGACCGGCGAAGCTTTCGAAGACGATACGTGCGAGGTTGTTCCAATTGCCGATGATGTAGGCGAAGACGCCGACGAAGAGCGTTTTCTTCACCAGCCGCGCCATGATGTCGTCGTCGGCGCCCCAGCTCCAGAACAGTGCCGCGAGCGTCACGTCGATGACGATCAGGGTCGTGGCGATGAAGGCGACCTCTCCGCTAAGCAGGCCGAACCCGCTGTCGATGTAGCGAGTGAAGACCTC
>JBDHWD010000185.1:0-4732 GCA_039810005.1 Thermomicrobiales bacterium
GTCTGTCACGTCGCGGACAACCTGCTGTGTTGCCATCCTGCCTCACCTCTGACCACAGTACTGACTACATCGTCCTCAGCCTGCAACGCCCCAAGTGTACGCGCTGTTCCCGCTCTGCTCCGGTTACACTGGCGCGAGATGCGGACGGACAATGGAAGAAGGAGACCCGAACGATGCCGATCTCAACCGATGACCTGGTGCAGTTGGCGCTGGAGCTTTCTGGCATGCCGGAGCTACCGGCTGACTCGTCCGTCAATGTGCCAGGCAGCGGTATGTCGCGCCTGCTGTTCGGCATCGACATCGCCGGGGCGGAACTGCTACTCGCCCGCCAGTTGCAGTGCGACGGCGTCATCGCCCATCATCCGGCCGGCGGCAGCTCCACCCGCGACTTCCCTGCTGTGCTGGAGCGCCAGATCGAATTCCTCGTTGCCCACGGCGTGCCAGCGGACGTCGCCGAAGCGACGGTGCGGCCGATGATCGACGCCTGGTCGATGCGCGCCCACGCCGCCAACGCCGACCACACGCCCTCGTTCGCCCGCCTGCTCGGCATGCCGCTGATGAACATGCACCTGCCGCTGGATGAGCTGGGTCGCCAGATCATGGTCGAGGCGATCGACACGCATCTCGCCGCACTGCCACACACCCCGACCGTGCAGGATGCGATCGACGGTTTGCTCACGATTCCCGAGCTGGCCGAAGCCGACACGCAGATCATCGTGCCGGTTGGCAACCCGGACAACGCGCTCGGCAAGTTGGCCGTCGTCCACGGCGCCGGCTCGAACGGCGGCGCGCGCGTCGCCCGCGCCTACTGGGAGCATGGCGTCAACACGGTGCTCTACATCCACTGCGCCGGCGACCAGGTCGCCCAGCTTCGCGAATCCGGCAAAGGCAACCTGATCGTCACCGGCCACATCGCCAGCGACCTCATCGGCATCAACCGCTACGTCGCCGCCATCGAGGCGCGCGGGGTTGAAGTGGTGCGGATGAGTGGGTTGTAGAGAGAGCAGCCGTCGCCGATGCGTGTCATTTCGAGCGCGCACGAGGCTCCCCTACGTTTGACTGTGTCGGACGGGTGGGAGATTTCTCGCGTGCGCGCTCGAAATGACAGAACACGGAGTTTGCTGCCAAGCCAGCGGATCGTCATTGCCAGCAATGTCGAGTAGCCCGGTCCGGCAGCCACCCTCGCCTCCTGTCATCTCGAACCGCAGTGAGAGATCTCCCACCCGTTCGACATAGTCCGACGCATGGGAGATTTCTCGGTTGCGGCCTCAAAACGGCTGGACAATGGACTGACTACCGACTCGTTACTCGAACGTAATCTCCCAGTCCCCACTGCCGGACACTTGCAGAACCTTCGTGTCCTTGCCGACGATGACGCGGCCGTCGTAGGGATCAGTAGTATTCACGAGCAGATTCGCTCGATCACCATAACCCCAGATACCGAAGTAGCGACCATCAGCATTCGCGACGATGCGCGCTGTGTCCGCCACGCCATCGAGAATGAGGACATCATCGCCGGTGCCGGCCGTGACACCAGGGACGGCCGCGTGCCGTGCCGCGCTGAGCGGCAGGATCTCGATCGTCCAGTCGCCCTGACCTTCGATCTGCAGCCGCGCCGTGGATTCACCTTTGCGGACGTCCATCAACACTCGGCCATCATAGGCAGCAGTCGTATTCACCAGCAGGTCAACCTGCTCGCCATTGGCATTGAACGATGTCACACCGAAGTAGCGACCATCCGCATTTCCAACGACATGCACGAGTGCTGGGCTATCCGGTCCACCTGGCTTCTCAATATCAATGACGTCGGAACCGGTGCCGGAATACACCTTGGGTTCGGGTATGGGCGTCGCCGTCGGCTCCGGCGTCGGAGTCGGCGGGATCGGCGTGTTCGTCGGCTCTGCCGTCGGAGTCGGTGGTACTGGCGTATTCGTCGGTTCCGCGGTCGCTGTCGGCGGCACAGGCGTGTTCGTCGGCTCGGAAGTCGCGGCCGGCTCGGTCGCCTCGGCGGCGGCGACCTGGGTCGTGCCGGTGTCGGCTGCCGTCTCGGTGGCCTCGCCTTCCGTCTCGCAGGCGGCTGCGATAGCCGCAATCAACAGGATCGCCAGGAACAGACTGATGCGCTTCATGGGTTCCTCCCTTGTCACAAGCGGTTCTGTATCCACGCTATCGGACGAAAGGGAAGACATGACTTCCCGGCACAATCCGGGTTTTGTCAGTTGCCCATGATTCGGTGATAACGGACAATCAGCCATGATCGACCGCACACCCCCAGATCTGGCACCGCCAGAATGAGCCGAAGGAGATCCTGATGTCGCACGAGATGGCCCACGCTGCGGAAATTACGGACATTAGTCGGCTGCTCGGTGATGAGCGACCGCTCTCGCCGGAGCAGCTTGCCGTACTCGACACGATCCAGAAGCGCATCCTCTGGCTCTCCACGCAGATCGTCCATCACGCAAACCACGTCCGCCCGAACGTTGACGGCCTCAAGGTCGGCGGGCATCAGGCATCTTCAGCATCGGTCGTATCAATCCTTACCGCGCTCTACTTCCACTCGCTCAAGCAGGGCGACCGCGTCGCGATCAAGCCGCACGCGTCGCCGGCCTATCACGCCATTCAGTACCTGCTCGGCCAGCTCGACCCGAGCTATCTGACGACGCTGCGCGAGTATGGAGGTCTGCAGTCGTATCCCAGTCGCACCAAGGACCCCGACCCGGTCGATTTCTCGACTGGTTCCGTCGGCCTCGGCGCAGTCGCCCCGCTCTTCGCCGCGCTGGCGCATCGCTACGCGCACGAGCACTTCGGCGACGTAACCTCCAACCGCTTCATCGCCCTGATCGGTGATGCCGAGCTGGATGAGGGCAACATCTGGGAGGCGCTGATCGAGGAGTCGCTGGCCTGGGTCGGCAACGTCCTCTGGATCGTTGACCTCAACCGCCAGTCGCTCGACCGCGTTATCCCTGGTATCCGCGCCACCCGCCTGAAGCACCTGTTCGCCAACGCCGGCTGGCGCGTCATCGAGACGAAGTACGGCCACAAGCTGCGCGAGGCGTTCGCCCGCCCGGGCGGTGAGGCGCTGCGGCAGGCCATCGACGATATGGACAACGAGGAGTACCAGACGCTGATCCGGCTGCCGGGCGAAGTACTCCGGCCACGCCTGATCCGTCGTGGCGGAGTCGACAACGCCGATATCGCCCGGGCGATCAAGGAGACGCCAGACGGGGAGCTGCCCGGTCTGCTGGCCAACCTCGGCGGCCACGACCTCGGCGACCTGGTTGGCGCGATCGAGGAAGCGCTCGACCACGGCGACCACCCGACCGTGCTGTTCGCCTACACGATCAAGGGCTGGGGGCTGCCATTCGCCGGTGACGCACTCAACCACTCGGCGCTGCTGAACCCGAACCAGCTCGAGCCGCTGCGCGACGCGCTCGGCGTGCCGGCCGGCGAAGAGTGGTCGCGCTTCGATCCGGCATCGCCCGCCGGCAAGCTCGCCGCCGAATCGTGGGAGCGGCTCTATTCCGGCGATGTCGTGCCGACTCCGGCCGTCGTCGCCGACCAGATCCCGGTCCACGTCGGCCACAATCGCACGACATCAACCTCGACGCAGGAGGCACTCGGCCGTCTGCTGACCCAGCTCGCCGACATACCGGAAGTTGGCAAGCGCATCGTCACCGCTGCGCCGGATGTCTCCGTCTCGACCAACCTCGGCGGCTGGATTAACAAGCTCGGCGTCTTTCATTCACGCGAGATGCCGGTGTATGACGACGGACCGAAGCTGCTGCGCTGGGAGCCGAAGCCGACTGGTCAGCACATCGAGCTGGGCATCTCCGAGATGAACCTGTTCATGTGGCTGGCGATGTTCGGCCTGACCCACGAGCTGAGCGGCCAGCTGCTCTTCCCGATCGGCACCGTCTACGACCCGTTCGTCTGCCGCGGTCTGGACGCCTTCATTTACGGCACCTACAGCGCCAGCAAGTTCATCGTCGCCGGGACGCCTTCCGGTATCTCGCTCGCACCGGAGGGCGGCGCGCACCAGTCGACGATCACGCCATCGATCGGTATGGAAGTGCCGAACGTCATCTATTACGAACCGACGTTCGCCCAGGAGCTCGAGTGGATCCTGCTCGAAGGGTTGCGCCAGATCTGCGACCGCGAGGACGGCATCTCGACCTACCTGCGCCTCTCGACCGCGCCGATCGACCAGACGCTGCTCCAGCCGTCGATTGACCGGCTTGGACTCGACGAGCTGCGTCGTCAGGTGCTTGCCGGTGGCTACCGGATCATCGACGCCCAACTCGACGCGCCGGATGTCGATCGCAGCGACGTCGTCCAGATTGTCAGCGCCGGGGTCATGCTGCCGGAGGCGATCGCCGCCGCGAAGCTGCTGCACGAAGAGGGCGTGGCAGCCAACGTCATCGCGCTCACCTCGCCGCAGAAGGTATTCGACGGCTGGCAACAGCGCCAACGTCAGATGATGTCCGGCGGCGATGCGAACGACCCGATTCACTTCGACACACTCGTCCCGGCGAACGAACGCCGCGCGCCGATCGTCACGATCATGGACGGCTCATCGCACGCGCTCGCCTGGCTCGGCAGCATCCATGGTGCCCGTTCCATCTCGCTCGGCATCGACGACTTCGGCCAGTCCGGCTCGCGCCCCGACCTCTACAAGCACTACGGCGTCGACGCCGAACACATCGCCAGCGCCGCGTTCGCGATGCTGGATGGG
>JBDHWD010000186.1:0-4686 GCA_039810005.1 Thermomicrobiales bacterium
CAATGTCGGACCGATCAGTGAGGTCGCGATGGGATTGCAGGACGATCACGGCGTCCGTTGCGCGCAAGTCTTCTGGTGGGACTATGTCGCGGCTCTCGTCAAGGACATCGTCGAGACGGGCCCGCACGCCAACGGTCATGCCTCCGAGATCGGAACGTCGATCATGTTGCACCTGGAGCCAGACCTTGTCGTCCGCGATCGGATCGCCGATCAGACGCCGACAAGCGCTGTGCCCTATGCCGACATCATCCAGTACAAGGGCATGCACGCGCGTTCCGACACCGGCGTTGTCGGCAACCCGGCGGTCGCGACCGCTGAGAAGGGCGCAGAGATCGTCCAGCGCGGCGTCGACCGCATCCTCGCATTTGTGGCGGACGAATTCTCCGAGTAAGCAGATACCAGCGAGTCAGACATCTATCGAGGGGCAGGAGTATCCATGGCAGCTTCCAAGCCGGGTTTTGTCATCGTCAAGTCAATCGAGCGTGCAGACGCGGCGCTCGTTGAGCAGTTCCGCGGGCTGGCAGCCGCGAACATATCGGACGTACAGGGTAAGCAGAATACGTTTGACGCCCGGATCAAGCCGATTTACTCGCCAATGCCCCCGCTCTGCGGAACAGCAATAACCGTGAAGGCCCGCCCGGGCGACAACCTGATGGCGACGAAAGCGATCCATATGGCTCAGCCGGGCGATGTCATCGTCATCGCTGGTGGGTTCGATATGAACCTGTCGGTCTGGGGCGGAGTGATGAGCGCCATGGCACGCGCCCGCGGCGTCGCTGGCGTCGTCACCGACGGCCTCGTCCGCGACGTTGCCGAGACACGTGCGTCGGGTCTACCGGTCTTCTCGATCGGCCTGACGCCAACTGGCCCGACCAAAGAGAGCGCCGGCCAGATAAACGTCCCGATCGCATGCGGAGGCGTGATCGTCAATCCCGGCGACATCATCGTCGGCGATGAGGACGGCGTCGTTGTCGTCCGCAAGGATGAAGCGCAGGACGTTCTCCAGCGCACACACGACCGGAGCGAGGTCGAGCGAGTCTGGTTCGAACAGATCGCTCGCGGCGAAACGATCCTCGAAGATACCGACGATGACCTGCGCGTACGAGGTGCGCTCATCATCGACTAATTCAGGCAGAACATAACTGGATCATCTCGGTTTCGATGTCGTTTCCGGCATCGAAACCGAGATGCTGTTTGTCGATCCGAACGTTTCGCTGGATCGCGTGGGCTACTCCGCGTCGATCACCCGAACGTTCGATGCGCGATTGCGCTCGGGGTGGCGTGGATCTGGCTCCACGTCATACTCGACCTGCTGTCCTTCGTGCAGATCGGCAATGAAGCCGCTGAGCAGCGCCGACTGATGAAAGAAAACGTCCGACCCACGGCTCGGAGCGCCATCCGGCGTGATGAACCCGAAGCCCTTGTCGGGAAGGATCGTCTTAATAGTCCCTTGTGGCATGTCGTCCTCCTGTGTGACCGCCCCTCGGCGGTGTGTCGTGCCGTACCCCGCGCAATCTTGTTGCCATGAAATCTGCGACCTCCCACATCTCCCGTCCTGACGCCCGCAATTCTTCTAACCTCGTTCAAATCTTCGGTCACTAATGTGTTAGCAGAGACGCGAGCAGGGACTCGCGTTGGGAGACTACGAGGAGTGTGAGATGTCGCACCGCATGGCCCTCTGGATTTCAGCAACGGTCTCGATTGCATTGGCGCTGATCGTCAGCGTCGTACTGATCGATCCGGGAAACTCCAGCGCCGACCAGATTGAGTCAAGCTATGAAGCGCAGTTCATCCCGAATTCGCCCTCGGAGCCGAGGGAGGGATACGACGCGGATTCTGACGTTGATTACGACGAGCACGATGACGAAGACGACGGTTACGACAAGCGTGATGACGACCACAAGGAGTACGACAACCATGGCAACGACGATGAACACGAAGAGGATCACGACGATGACTAACCGCAACCCAGGAAAGGGACGGCGGGTCCTGCTCGTTGAACCAGTCTCGAGGGACGCTCAGCGCAAGAACGACCGCCGTCTTGCGCGCCTGTTGATCGTTAGCGCACTGGCAGGTTTCACAGGGTTTTTCGGGCTGACAGTTGCGGCGACACCACCAGATTCGACAGCCGTTACCGTCGGCCTATCTGCGATTACCAGGTCCGCCCCAACGACGTTCAGGCGCACCGACGATGACGACGGCGGTAGAACGTCCGGTTCCTCCGAAGTACGGACGAAGACGTCATGAACACCGCAACTGCAGGCGCGCGAAGTGTCGCGCGCCATTCGTTCCCCTCAATGGGCTCGACAATCGAGATCGCGCTGATCGACGCGAATGAGCGCGACCCGGCCGGTGCCTGGCGCTTGGCCGAGACGCTAGCTGACGAATGGGAGCAGACGTTCAGCCGATTCCGGAAGGATTCGGAGCTCTCGAAGCTCAACGCTGCAGCCGGCCAACCGATACATGCCTCACGTCGTCTCTACGACGCGGTCGACCTCGCGTTGGCCGGCAGCAAGGCAAGCCGCGGGCTGTTCGACCCGACGGTGCTGCCTGCGCTCCTCGCGCTCGGGTACGACCGCGATTTCTCGCAGATCGACAGCGCACCGTCTCTTGCCACGCTGCCGGCAGCCGTTCCCGGAATCAACGGGATCGTGCGTGATCCAGCGGCACGAACAATCTCTCTGCCACATGGTGTCACCCTCGATCTGGGCGGGATCGTTAAGGGTCTATACGCTGATGTGCTGGCGGAGATGCTGGCGGATTGGTCCGGCGGGTGCGTCTCGGCTGGCGGCGATCTGCGGGTCTGGGGAGACGGTCCGTCCGGGCATGGCTGGCTCGTCGGCGTTGAGCATCCAGCCGACGCCAACATCGACGTCGCCGAGGCGAGAGTGTACGGGGGCGGCGTCGCGACTTCCGGCACGAACCGTCGCAACTGGCGGCGCGGGAATCGTGAAGTTCACCACCTCATCGATCCGCGCACGGGTCAACCAGGCGGCCGAAACGTCTGGTCCGTCACAGTTGTGGGTGAAACGGCCAGTCTGGCCGAAGTCGCCGCAACAGCGTTGTTCCTTGCTGGCGGCGATCTGGAAGCGCTCGATGGATTTACCGGTTTGGTCGGCCCAGCGCTCGTCGTCGAAATGGACGGGACGGTACGAACCGTCGAGCGACGGGAACACTGACATGAATACGCAGTTGCATTCTGAGAGCGAAAACATCCCACTTGCTCCGGTTGGCCTGATCGTTGTCTCGGCGGCGATGCTGGGCCTGCTGGCGGGTACGGCGGCCATCGGCACATCCCTGAGCCCACTGACGTGGTACCTCGCGCGTGCATCAGGGCTAACGCTTTATGCCTTGCTCTGGCTCTCCGTCGTCTCCGGGCTCGCCATGACAACAAAGCTTCCGCGAATGCTGGCGGGCGGCGGGAAGACCTGGCTCACACACCAGGTCACCAGCGATCTGGCGGTTGTGATGCTGGGCTTGCATATGCTGTCGCTGGCTTTCGATCCGACCGTACCGCTGGGCATCCTCGGCGTGCTCGTCCCGTTCGCCAGCGACGTACGCCAGCCATGGACGGATCTCGGGATTCTCGCAGCCTGGGGGCTGCTGGCAATCATTGGCAGCTTCGCTATCCGTGGGCTGCTAGGTAGACGCGGTTGGGCAATCCTTCACCGTCTCACGTTCCCGCTCTGGGCCATCGCGCTGGCACACGGAATCGGAGCGGGAAGCGATAGCCATGCAATCTGGGCGGCCGCGTTCTATGGACTGACAACGGCAGCAGTCGTATATCTTGCTATCTACAGGCTGTTACGACTGCGCATGCGCGGGCAAGGGCCAGTCGCTATGCCGGCCAGAGTCCGCGACCGGGCAACGATGCTGGCGCGAGTTGAACGATATCGGCCGGTGAATCAACGCGTGCAGCGACGCTAGCGGAGCAACGATGCGGATTCTGGTAGTTGAGGATGAGCGTCAACTGACCGAGATTATCGGGCAGGTGCTGAAACGCGAGCGCTACGACGTTGATCTTGCCTTTGACGGACTGACCGGTCTCGATCTCGCGCTGAGCGGCGGCTACGACGCGATCATCCTCGACCGCATGCTGCCCGGCATCGACGGGCTGGCGTTCTGTCACGAGCTTCGCGAGGCGGGCGTCAGCACGCCGGTGCTCATCCTCAGTGCCCGCCGCGACATGCCGGAACGCGTCGAAGGACTGGACGCCGGCGCAGATGACTACCTCGGCAAACCGTTCGGTTTCGCCGAGCTCCTGGCGCGCGTCAGGGCAATGACACGACGCGTCGAGCGGCCAGTTCTTCCGACCATCCTGCGAAGCGGCAACGTTGTGCTCGACACACGCACTCACCAGGTTCTGGTCGACGACCAACCCGTTGACCTCAGCCCACGAGAGTATGCGCTCCTCGAATTGTTGATGCGCAACGCCGGGAACGTGCTCAGCCGAGATCAGATCCTCGAACGCGTCTGGGGTTACGACGCGGAGCCGGAGCCGAATATCGTCGATCTCTACGTCCATTACCTCCGCAAGAAGCTGGGATCTCGCTCAGTCATCAAGACTGTTCGTGGGGCCGGCTACGTGATGCGGGGAGATTGAATAGTGCGAGGCGGCAATGTTCGCGAGCAGTTCCGGACCCCGCGTCGAACACCACATGATTCGGCGAGCACCTTCCGTCACGT
>JBDHWD010000187.1:0-4667 GCA_039810005.1 Thermomicrobiales bacterium
TGACGCCTATCCGTTATGGCTAACAATCTTCATTATCGCCGCGACACACGCGATCACCAGAATTGTTTCTCAGTTCCCCCTCCAACCACTGGCGCAACGGATCGTTGGGCTGGGATCGTTCCTGCTGATGATCCTCGTCGGTGTGCGCTGGGCTGGGTCAAACACTGGAGATTGGGTTGCCGCAGCTGCGCGCGGACTGGCGTTCGAGTCCGCCCATTTGTGGGTGACAATTCTGCTTGTCGGCTACGCCTGGTGGCGATCCTTGCGGCGCATCCACGCCGTCATTCACGGCGCGCAGCGCATGCTGAGGGCTGGCATCGTTCTCTGCCTCGTCCTCCTGCCGTTGCTGGCGCTGCGAGCAGCATGGCCGACACTCGAGTCGCGCGTGCTGCTGGAGATCGCAGGTTTCGTGGGCCTTACCGTCGCCGGCATGAGCGGCCTCCGCACAAGCCAGAGTATCGCCGAACGCGATGCAGCATTTGGCGTCCGCTGGTTGCTATCAGTTACCCTACCGGTCGCTGGCGTTATCGCGATCGCGCTGCTGTTCACTGGGATAGTCGACGCTCGTGGGCTCGACGCGATCAAGACACTGATCGGGCCGCCACTGACGTTGCTCACTGGTCTTCTCGATCTCACCGCGCGAGTTATTGGTGCTGCGCTCAGGATCATCCTGGCCCCCTTCTTCTGGCTCGGCGACTGGCTGCTCGACCAGCTGCGCTCGACCCCAGGTTCAACTGAGCAGCCACTGCCGCGGCCGCCGCCGGCACAGCGACCCAGTGGCGACCTTCCCGGCCTTCCCGATTCTGTCAGATACGGTGGTGCGGCGATCCTGCTTCTGGCGATCGTTGCCTTCGCGATGCGCCGCATGTTCCGTCACCTGACATCCGTTAGCCAGCCGGTCAACGAAGAACGGTCCTCGGTCTTCAGTTGGAGCAACGTCCTCGCGAATCACTCTCCTGGTCGCCGCCGGTCAGCGTCGATTACCGACGATCCGTTGGGGCGGCTCAGAGCAGATGAACGCCTCCGACATACCATCCGCATTCGCGAGAGCTATATGGCACTCCAGCAGTGGGGGTCAGCGCACGGTCGACGCCGCCGACACAGCGAAACAGCGGAGCAATATCGAACGGCCGTGCAGGGTCGTTTTGCCGACGAGCCGGGAGCGAGTCGGGCGATCGACACCTTGACCGATGTCTATCGCCAGGCCCGCTACAGCGGTATTCCGGCGACGGATGCCGAGGCGCTAATTGCCGAGCGTGCAGCGCAGACGCTGACGGAACGCGCGCCGGGGACCACGATCAGCAGCACAGAGCAACGATGAGACGGGGAGCGTGAATGGAGAGGATCAATGCTCGGCATTACGCCGTCTATCTCGAACGCCGTGTCGACGACTTCGGCGATGCCGAACAGCCTGTTCCGCGATGGACAGAGCGTGATCGGGATGCCATCAGAGAGGTTCTGCGCGCGTTTCGGTTACTGGATCAGCACAACATCCTGATGGCGCAAGTGCTACGGGCCAACGAGATCACGGTCCCCGCTCCGGCTTACGACGAGCATCTGGAAGGCGACAGTGCAGAGTGGGAGGACCTTGTGCCAGATGGTGCATCAGAGGATCGTCCCTGGTGGCGCATCTGGTAGCTGGATGAACGACTCTACATAGCCGAGGAGACAGATGAACGACACTGAGATGCGGAGCGCAGCGATATTTGGTGGCGCGCTCACCAACAATGTCGAGCGCGTGATGGTTGGCAAACGCGACGTGACCGAACTCTTGCTGGTCGCGATACTCTGTGAAGGGCATGTCCTTCTGGAGGATGTCCCTGGCGTTGGCAAGACAACACTGGCACGCAGTATTGCGCGCTCGATCAACGGCAGATTCAGCCGGATTCAATTCACCCCTGACCTGTTGCCTTCGGATATCTCTGGACTGACCTTCTTCAATCAGAAGTTGGGCGACTTTGTCTTCCGTCCCGGCCCGATCTTCACGAACGTGCTTCTGGCGGACGAAATCAATCGTGCGACACCACGCACACAATCAGCCTTACTTGAAGCAATGGAAGAACGCACGGTCACGATCGATGGAGAGACGCTCCCGCTCCCGCGTCCCTTTATTGTCCTCGCGACGGAGAATCCCGTTGAGCTCGAAGGCACCTTCCCGCTGCCGGAGGCACAGCTCGATCGCTTTCTCCTGCGGGTGAGCGTCGGCTATCCAAGCGCAGACGATGAAGAGATGATGCTCATGCGCATGCAGCATGGCAATCCACTGACAGCGCTTGGACCGGTCGTCACGCCAGAAGAACTCGTCGCTGTCGCCGACCAAGTGCGGGACATCCAGATCGCGCCCGATCTCCGGACGACTATCACAGCGCTGGTGCGGGCGACCCGCGAGCACGCCGACATAGAACTCGGCGTCAGCCCGCGCGGCACGATCGCCCTGTTCCGGGCGACCCAGGCGATCGCGGCTGTGCGAGGCAGGGACGCCGCAATGCTTGATGACATGCAGACTGTGATGTTACCGGTGCTGGCACATCGCATTCAACGATCCCCGGCAGCGCGACTCCGTAATCGAACGACAGCGCAGATTCTCAATGAGATCGCTGAATCTCTCTGCTGCACGGTGGAAGAGGGCTGAACGTGTTTGCAGTGATCGTCCATTGCCCATGACGAACGCGCAGTCCCGCGTCTTCAGCGGCCGCTGGCTCTGGGGTGTGGCCGCGATCACGTTGCTCGGTGCGGTACTCCGCGAGAGCGTCTTGATCCTCATAGGACTGCTGACCCTGCTCACGATTGGTGGTGGGTGGCTCTGGTTTCGCGCCATATTCCGCAATGTCGTCGTCGCGCGCACACTGCGGAGCGAGCGGGTGTTCCCTGGCGAGCAGGTCACCTTGCAGATTCACGTCATCAACCGCAAGCTCCTACCGCTTGCCTGGCTCAAGATCGAGGACCAATTACCGAGTGCTCTGCAGATCGTTGAACAGGGTACTCACTCTGCGGTCGGTACCGCAGGACAGACTCTCCGCATCACCACCGCAATACGCTGGTACGAACAAGTCACCTGGACGTTCCATCTTACCTGCCCGGTACGCGGCTGCTACACGCTGGGGCCGATATCGTTGCAGTCCGGTGATCTGTTCGGTCTCTTCACCGTCAGCCAGCACATCGAGGACAGCAACACAATCATGGTCTATCCACGCATTATCTCACTCGACCAGCTTGACATCTCTGCGCGTCAACTCTTCGGCGACCAGCGTGTCCAGCGCCGCATCGTTATTGACCCGTCACAGAGTATCGGGGTGCGCGACTATCGTCCTGAGGACTCAATCCGCCATATCCACTGGGCTGCTACCGCACGAGCACAGAAGCTCCAGACCAAAGTGTTCGAACCGTCGACGTCTGTCCAGCAGGTCGTATTCCTGAATCTGGATACGCATAACCCGTATTGGGAGGGGTTGGATAGTGAACGGGCTGAGAACGCCATCACTGTTGCTGCCACGATCGCCATTCATGCGCTGCGGGAACGGCAGGTAGTCGGCGTGTACGCCAGTGGCATGATCGTTGGCTCTGATCAGCCACTCCGCATACGGGCAAGTCGCAATCCGACCCAGGCAAGCGCCATCTTGACTGGGCTGGCGCGGTTGAGCCCGATTGCCGCGATCGACTTCCCCGGCTTCCTTCAGGCTGAGAGCGCCCAAATCCCGGCCGGTTCCACGATCGTGATCGTGACCGCGGTCATGACCGATCGATTGGCAGCAATCATGGCCGACCTGCACCGAATGAGGCGCCGACTGGTACTCGTAGCCATCGGCGAGGTCGCAATCCCTCCAATCAGAGGACTTGATCGTGTGTGTGTTGACGAGGCAAGGCTCAACGGGGCACACATAACAGATCCAAAGTAGATTGCCCCGAGAGGATGTGGCTCAGAATCGAGAGACATTTGAGTTTATTCCTTCGTCCAGTTGGACTGCTAATACCTATCGCTTTCGTTGTGTTACTACAGCTCGTGCTGCAGCCACATGGTCCTGAACCGCGTGGAGCATCAAACCTCGCGATTTATGCGTCGCTGCTCAGTGTCGCGGCTCTCAGCGGTGCGCTCCTACGTTCCTGTAGTGCTGTGGTGGTGGTTCCACTCGAAATTCTGATTGTAGGGTGGATTACTCGTTGGCTCTTCTGTGCAGAGTGCTCCACAGCAATGTACGATGCTGGAGTCAGAGGAATATTTGTGTTTGGCCTTCTCTTTACGATTCCACTCATCGTTGCCACGTCTATAGGTGTGGCATTAGGCACCGCAGCAGCGAGGTAAGGTGTCATGGGTGAGCAATCAGAGGGCTAAAGCCACGCTATATCCATTACCTCGGCTTGTGATGCGCACCGGCAGCAAAGTTGACGTCTCCTTTTAGGGGCTACAGTAGACGTCAAATAGCGCATGGGCCGTTTCAAAGACGTAGACTTCAGTTGATGCCAGCAGCGCAAGCTGCTGACCGGTGATACCGGCCTTTGTTACGCCCGGCTGCGATACGGCGATCGTGAAGCGCGGATGTAGCAGGCGCGCCTCGTCTTCCAGCTCGTACAGCCTTTGGAATGTTCCGCGCATGAAGCCGTCACGCCCAGAGCGCTGTAGACGCTTACGTTGGCGCTTGATGAGCTGCTGAAACAGCACCGGGATGTTT
>JBDHWD010000188.1:0-4592 GCA_039810005.1 Thermomicrobiales bacterium
TTTGGGGCGCAGGAGGTGGGCACCATCGACGGTGTGATGGGATTCAGCCAAGGTGCCATTTTCTCTGCAGCGCTGGCGGCGAGGCAACAGCATCTCATACGCCAGGTTTGTCTTGGCTGTTGTGCCTCCTGTTTCGTATGCGGACCGCACGAACTCTCGCACACATGTGCAGTTGCCATGGCGTGCATTCGCAAAAACACGCGCAATGTTGTGACTGTGCAGGGCGTGAGGCCCGGTGATGCGCCGCTCACCGACGTGTTCAGCTACGCCATCAACGATACCCAAGGCGCGAACTCCACCTTCGACTGGAGCACGCTCACCATCACCATCAATGGCCGCAACGACCCCCCAGTAGCGGTGGATGACAACAACGTCGTTGTCGAGGATGCCAGCACGCCGGTTACCGGCAATGTCAAAACCGGCGTCAGTTCCAATGGCACGGATTCAACCGCCGACAGCGATGTCGAAGGCAATGCCCTTACGGTTACCCAGATCCGTCCCGGGAAAGAGGCCGACGGCGGCGCAATGACCGGCATCTCCGGCAGCACGACCAGCGCCAACGGCACGGAAATCGTCGGCCAGTACGGTACCCTCAAGATCGGGGCCGACGGCAGCTACACCTATGCTGTCGACAACACCAATCTCACGGTGCAGGGACTGGCGTCGGGTGAAACGCTGAAGGATGAGTTCACCTACACCCTCTCCGACGGTTTGGCCACCGACCAGGCCACGCTCTCCGTCACCATCAACGGCGTGGACGATCCGGTCAGTGTCACCGTGCCCTCGAGCACTGTGCAGACCAGCCCGGATGGGAATGTTACCGATCAGGTGGTGTTTGAAAGCGGCTTGGCAGGCGGCAGCAATCCGCATACAGCGGATACCAAGGTCGACGCCAGTTTCACCCTGGTGGCACTCGACGGACTGGATGCCAGTGCTGCCATCGTCATTGGCTATATCGACGCCAGCGGCAACCCGGCTTCGCTGACGCTCACCAAGGCCGAAGTCGAGGCGCTCGATAGCACGAACAAGAGCATCGCCACGCAATACGGCATCCTGGTATTCGACGGCTACGAGAGGGGCAGTGACGGCACCATCTCCATCGATTACACCTATACGCTGACCAGTGCTCCGCCGGTGGGTGGCGACAGCACCAATGACAGCTTCACTTTCACCGCGAAGGATGGCGATGGTGACACGGATGCCAAGGTGCTCAACATCAAGATCGTCGACGACGTGCCGAAGGCGGTGGTTGACACGAGCGCCGTCAAGGCTGGCGAAACGCTGACTGCCACTGCCGTCGATGGCGTACTCAAGAACGACAAATCCGGTGCCGATGGGTGGGTCACTGGTGGCGCTGTGGTGGGTGTGGTCAAAGGCGGCGTCGGTACTTCGGCGAGCGGCATCAACACCGATATTGCCGGCGACTACGGCACGCTCAAACTGCAGGCCGACGGCAGCTACACCTACATCGCCAATGCCGCGGCACCGGGTGCTGCGCCGACGACCAGCGACGTCTTCACCTACACCGTGCGTGACGCCGACGGTGACGAGACGACCAGCACGCTCACCATCACCATCCAGAACAACCGTCAGCCAGTCGCGATGGACGACTCGCGCACTACGCCGGAAGATACGCCGTTGAGTGGCAACGTGATCGGTAGCGGAGGCACAGGCGACGTTGCTGATGGCGACCCGGATGGCGATACGCTGGCGGTCACGAAGATCGTGGTGGAAGGTGTGACGTACCCAGTGCCCGCCAACGGTTCGCCGCTAAACGTGAGCATCCCGGGCAAGGGGGTGCTGCAGTTCGATAAAACAGGCGCTTACACCTTCACGCCAGTGGTTGACTGGCACGGCGCGGTGCCGGATATCACCTACACGATTGACGACGGAAGGGGTGCCAGCAACAGCACGGCCATTGCAACACTGACCATCGTCGTGACCCCGGTGGCGGACGTCGCCGACGATACCGCTTCCACCCTGGCCAACCGGCCGGTGACGACGCCGGTGCTGGGCAATGACAGCTTCGGCAACCCAGATGCGACGATCACGGCGACCACGCCGCCTGCAAACGGCAGCATTGCGATCAATCCGGATGGAAGCATCACGTATGTGCCCAATCCAGGGTTCTCCGGCGAGGACAGTTATTCCTACACGGTAAAGAGTGGCGGCAGGACGGAGACCGCGACGGTCCGCATCACGGTCGTGCCGGAGAACCCGCCGTCCGTCGTGCCGCCATTCGAAGTGGTTCCGCCGGCGCCATCGCTAAACGTGTTACAGCCTGCGAATCCGCTGGACCGCAGCCCGGTCATCCTCGAGCCCGGTCCCTATTTCGCGGGCGAGCGTTTCGATGACGTGCGTAGGTTGCCGCTGCCTTTCCATCCCATCACCTATGTGCACCAGCAGGTGGTGGTGTCACAGACTGAGCGGGCTCAGGACGATCCGCGCGCCTTCGGCGATCCCCGTGCCGTTACGCCTGACGAGTACCGCCCGATTTCCCTGGGTGCGGGGCTTGGCTTTGATCCCAACCTCTTCGTCGTTCATTCGGTACGCGACTCGCAACGCATGGCGAGCGACTTTGATCGCATGGTGGAAGGGCGTTTTGGACGCATCGAGTTGGACAGCGATCGCTACCTGCTCCAGCCCGGTTTATCCCACGACGGCGAGCACGAGATCCCCAGCTGGCTGAAGCAGCAAGAAGCAGACGGCACGCAGCCAACACCCACCGCGGATGAGGCCGCTACCGTGCCGACGGACGATGCGGATACGCCACCGCCCGAAACGGACCGCCCGGCCGCCGTATCAACGCGCCCGAGCGGCGGCGGAGCCCCGTCCTTTGCCGAACAACTGCGCAGCGGGGCGAGCCGGCTGCCCTTGGCTCCGCGCAAGGTCTGATGACCGATATTTCATTTTCGATCCGAGAAGTTTCAATGAACAGCAATAACACGAAGTTGAGAACCCGCCTCCGCCAGCCTGCCATGCTGATCGGAGCCTGCCTTGCTCTGGTTCTGAGCGGCTGCGGCTCCCTGTCGCCGAAGCCGTATGAGTCGCAGGAGATCCGCGACCGTGTAACGCAGGACCGCATCCAGATGTATGCCGATCAGGAGCCGATCAACGGGCCGATCACCTTCCATGACGCGGCGGCGCGAGCGCTGAAGTACAACCTGGACTACAAGCTCAAACTGATGGAAAACGCGTTGTCGAAAAGCCTGCACGAGGTTTCGACCTACGAGATGCTGCCGCGCCTCGTTGCCGGCGCAGGTTACGCATGGCGCAACAACGACTCTGGTGGCAGGTCGATCGGTATTGAGGACCGTATCGAGACCCTGCGGCCTTCGACCTCGCAGGAACGCGAACGTACCCTGTCCAACCTGACCTTCTCATGGAGCGTGCTCGACTTCGGTGTCTCCTACTATCGCGCGCAGCAAAAGGCCGATCAGGTGCTGATGGCCGAGGAGCGCCGTCGCAAGGTCGTGCAGAACGTGCTGCAGGACGTGCGCAACAGCTACTGGCGTGCCCTCGGGGCCCAACGCCTGATCGGCCGTGTCGACGCATTGCTTGAACGGGTCAACCGGGCACTCGACCAAGCCAAGCAGGTTGAGGCAGAGGGGCTGATGCCCCAGCCGCAGGTGCTGGCCTACCAGCGTGCACTGCTCGATGCGGTCAATTTGCTGACCCTGCGCCGCCAGGATCTAGAGTTGGCCCGTGCAGAGCTGAACGCGCTGATGTCCATCCCACCGGGCACCTCCTACACGTTGGCAGACGAGGCTGAAATGCCTCTGCCACCCGTGCCGGCCAACATCGACGAACTCGAACTGATGGCGCTCGAGAAGCGCCCCGAGATCATGGAGGAATGGTATCGCCGCCGGGTGACCGAGAACGACATCAAGGCGGCCAAGTTGCTGTTGTGGCCGAATCTGAGCCTGGATACGGGCTGGCAGTACGACAGCAACAAGTACAACTACAACAGCGACTGGACCGATGTCGGGCTCCGGCTGTCCTGGAACATCCTCAAACTCACGCAGTACCCGTCGCTGCAGCGTGCCCACGAACACCAGAACGAGACCGACGACATGCGCCGGATGGCCTTGTCGATGGCGGTGCTGACGCAGGTGCGGGTTGGCGTGCAGCGTTATGGCCTTTCCCTGGCTGAGCTCAAGTACGCGGAGGAAAGCCTCAGGGTGGATCAGCGCCTGCACAACTTCGCCAAGGCAGCGGCGCAAAGTCGCTTCGACTCTGAACTGGAGGTCATCCGTTCCGAAGCGCGAGCCCTTCTTGCCGAGTACCAGCGCTATGCGGCGTACTCCAACGCCCAGGCAGCGTGGGGTCGGGTCTACAACTCCGTCGGGCTCGACGTGTTGCCGGCGACGATCGATAGCCACGGCATTCCGGCACTGGCCGCGGCCATGAAGGGAACGATGGCCGATTGGCAGGCGCATGTCTTCAAGACTGCGACGCAGGATTAAGAGCGTATGAAGAAGAGATTCAAGCACCTGCTCGCTGCTTGCCTGCTGGTCGCCACCGGAATTGCGCACGCCCAGCCGGCCGTTCAGCAGGACAATGCGTCCGTCGAGGGGGGCAACGCCATCCGT
>JBDHWD010000189.1:0-4536 GCA_039810005.1 Thermomicrobiales bacterium
GGTGTCTCGCTGATCTCCAACGACATCGACGCCACCTACGCCACCCTGACTGAGCGCGGCGTCTCCTTCACCGAGCCGATTCAGACGATGCCCTGGGGCGATCGTGCGACCTGGTTCAACGACCCGGATGGCAACCAGTTCTTTCTCATCGAACCACGCCAGTAGCTCGGCCGTAATCCTGAGGACAGCATGAGAACGGCGCGGGTTGGCATGACAGCCTGCGCCGTGCCGGCACACGCCAACAGCCTCGATCCGAGCCTGTGACACGGCTCCGTAACGGCGGAAGGCAGTCCGAGTGGACAGGTTGACACTGTGTCAACTCGTCGTTATCATCGTCCCTGTTCTCCGCGAACGTACGCGGCTTGCCGCTCAACTTATCGTCATACAGCGCCGCGAAATGTCCGGCAAAACATCTCACAGAAAGAGGATCAGCCATGCCCGGAGTACGCGTTCTCGTCGGCACCCGCAAAGGCGCATTCATCCTGACCTCCGATGAGCGACGAACCGAATGGGATGTCCAGGGGCCGCTCTTCGCCGGCTGGGAGATTTACCATCTGAAGGGTTCGCCGCTGAATCCGGATCGCATCTACGCATCGCAATCCAGCGGCTGGTTTGGTCAGACGATCCAGCGATCCGACGACGGCGGGAAGAATTGGGAGCCGGTCGGCAACATCTTCCAGTACGAAGGCGATCCGGGCACCCACCAGTGGTATGACGGCACCCAGCATCCGTGGGAATTCAATCGCGTCTGGCATCTGGAGCCATCGCTGAGCGAACCCGAAACGGTCTATGCCGGTGTCGAGGACGCCGCGCTGTTCCGCTCGACTGACGGCGGCCAGACCTGGGCAGAGCTCGCCGGACTGCGTGAGGTCAAGGGTCATCTCTGGCAGCCCGGTGCCGGCGGTATGTGCCTTCATACCATCATCCTCGCGCCGGACGATCCAAACCGCATCGTCGTCGCGATCTCGGCGGCCGGCGCATTCCGCACCGACGATGGCGGCCAGACCTGGCGGGCGATCAATCAGGGGCTGCGCTCTGAGGATGTGCTGCCCGACGGCACTACCGACGTCGGCCACTGCGTCCACTGCGTCGCGATGCACCCAACCCGCCCGGACGTCCTGTTCATGCAGAAGCACTGGGACGTCATGCGCAGCGACAACGCCGGCGATCTGTGGCACGAGGTCAGTGGCAACCTGCCCAGCGACTTCGGCTTCCCGATCGCCGTCCACGCCCACGAGCCGGAGACGATCTACGTCGTGCCGATCAAGAGCGACTCCGAGCACTTCCCACCCGAAGGCAAGCTGCGCGTCTATCGCAGCCGCACCGGTGGGAATGAATGGGAAGCACTGACCAACGGCCTGCCGCAGGAGGATTGCTACGTTAACATCCTGCGCGACGCGATGGCTGTCGACCGACTCGATTCCTGTGGCATCTACTTCGGCACAACCGGCGGTCAGGTCTATGCCTCGAACGACAGCGGCGATACCTGGAACGCGATCGTCCGCGACCTGCCGGCCGTCACCTCAGTGGAAGTGCAGACCTTGTCATGATCCGCGTTGAGTTGCCCTACCACTTGCGAAATCTGGCACAGGTCGATCGCGAAGTCTCGCTCGTGGTCGATGGTCCGGTCACCCAGCGCGCCGTCCTCGACGCGCTGGAGACCACCTATCCGATGCTTCGTGGGACGATTCGCGACCACACGACGCAGATTCGGCGGCCATTCCTGCGCTTCTTCGCTTGCTCGCAGGATCTCTCGCACGAATCACCAGACGCACCGCTCCCCGCCGCCGTCGTCGCCGGCGAGGAGCCATTCTCGATCGTCGGAGCGATGGCCGGCGGCTGATGCCGCTGGCCATCCTGACCGGCCCGGAGGGAGGACAGACAATGCGCTACATGCTGCTCGTCTATCAGGACGAGCTTTCGATTTCCGATGACTACCGGCAGGCGTGCTACGCCGAGTCGGCTGAACTGGTCAGGGACATCAAGGAACGCGGCCAGTTCCTGGCGACTGCGCCGCTGCATCCCACCGCATCGGCGACCAGCGTCCGCGTGCGTGAGGGCAAGCGCATCGTGACCGATGGCCCGTTCGCCGAGACGCGCGAGCAGCTCGGTGGCTATTACCTGATCGACGCTGACAATCTGGATCAGGCGATCGATATCGCTGCCCGTATCCCCGGTGCGCGCAACGGCACGATCGAGGTGCGCCCGGTTATCGAGCTGGGCCGCATGATCGAGGAATAGCTGCGCACGTCCGACGCAACTGTCGATTCCTGCCCCTCCCGTTCGACAACAGAGTGACAGCCCAATGTCGATATGTGGAATGGGAGGGGCCGTGTGCAGTACCTGTGTCTGATTTACCAGCGCGACGATATCTTGAGATCGCTCGAACCGCCCGAGCGCGACGAGCTCATATGCGCGTCGCTGGCCTACATCGACGAGCTTCGTGAGAGTGGCCACGTTGTCGCAGCCAATGCGCTTGAGCCAGTCGATGCTGCGATGTCGCTGCGGGTGCGTGGCAATTCCGCGTATATCACCGACGGCCCGTACGCCGAGACGAACGAGCATGTCGGCGGCTATCTGCTGATCGAAGCGCGCGACCTCAACGACGCGATCCGGATCGCCACCCGCTTCCCGCTTGGGCGACTCGGCGGGATCGAGGTACGACCGGTCGCGAATCAGATCCAGCAGATGGTCGCCGCACCGATGAACGCGCTGTCGACATCCTTCGGGGTGTCGCCCATGCTGGAGAGGTAGGACTATGGCGAGCAGTCCTGTCCGCGACGCGATGTCCGCCTGGGTCGAGCGTGGCGACCTGCCTGGCCTGGTGATGCTGGTAGCGCAGAACGGCGAGCCTCGGGTCGATGTCATTGGCGAAGTGGCACCCGGCGGCGCGCTAATGCAACGCGACACGCTCTTCCGCATCACATCAATGACGAAGCCGATCGCCGCCGTCGCTGCGCTGATTCTCGTCGATGACGGCAGGTTGAGCCTGGACGAGCCGATTGATCGACTCCTGCCGGAGTTGGCCGATCGGCGTGTCCTGCGCCACATCGACGGATCGCTGGACGATACCGTTCCCGCCGAGAGGCCAATCACGTTGCGTGATCTGCTTACGTTCCGTCCGGGCCTCGGTATCGATCTGGAGCTCCCACAAGACGCATCGATCCTCCGCGAGATCGCCGAGCAGGATATCCTCGGCTTCGGCCCGCCGCGACCGGCCTATGCGGTCCCGCCCGACGAATGGCTTCGCCGTCTCGGGACGCTGCCGCTCATGGCACAGCCGGGAAGGCGCTGGCTGTACAACACCGGCTCCTGCATCCTCGGTGTCCTCATCGAGCGTGCAGCGGACCAGCCGCTCGAAGACTTCATGCGCGAGCGCATCTTCGAGCCGCTCGGCATGCGCGACACTGGCTTCAGTGTCCCGCCCGATAGTCTGCATCGCCTCCCACCGGCGCTGATGTCGTCACCGGACAGTTTACTCGAGCAGATCGATGGCGTCGCCGACAGTGTCTGGGCCGCACCGCCAACGTTCCCCGACGCCGCAGCCGGTCTGATCTCCACGATCGACGACTACTTCGCCTTCGGCCAGATGCTCCTTGATGGCGGGAAGCACGGGACGATCCGCATCGTGCCGGAACGTCTCGTCGCCGAGATGCGCACGAACCAGATCACGCCGGAGCAGAAGCGCGGGTCCGAGTTCCTGCTCGGCCCGGACGACGGCTGGGGGCTCGGCGTGCGCATCACCGGGATGCGCTTCGGCTGGGACGGTGGCTACGGCACCACCTGGGGCAGCGATCCACGCACCGGCACCGTCGCCATCCTGCTGACGCAGTGCGCCGGACGCTTCGACATCCTGACCGATTTCTGGACAGCGATCGCTCGCGAACACCGGGTCTGACAGCCCGGCTATCGGCATTGAAGGAGTGACCATGTCGACCGACCAGCAGAACGATGACCTGCCGACGAACCTCTCAGCTCCGGCGCACCGCGCCCTCGCTGACGCCGGCTACTCCCGCCTGGATCAGATCGCTCGCACAACCGCGACCGACCTGCTCAAGCTGCACGGCATCGGCCCGAAGGCCATCCGCCAACTCCGCGAAGCACTGGCCGAGCGCGGCCAGACACTGCCCGAGTGAGCGTGCCTCACCGCGACCCGGGCGCGACTCCACGCACCGCCGTCTCGATCGCATAGACGCTCGTGCGGGCGGTCAGGTAGAGCGTCGACCAATCCGGCCCGCCGAAGCACAGGTTCGCCGGGTTCTCCGGCAGCTCAAGAACACCGATGATCGTGCCGTCCGCCTCGATGACCCAGACGCCGCCCGTGCCGGTGGTCCAGAGTCGCCCTGTCTCATCAACCGCCATGCCGTCCGGCGCTCCCGGCCCTTCGGCATCGCGCATATCGACGAACAGATCCCCGCCACTCAGCGTTCCATCCGCCTCAACGCGATAACGCCGGATGATCTTGTCCTGCGAGTCGCCGATATAGAGGTGGGACTCGTCTGGCGTGAAGACGAGGCCGTTTGGCTGGCTGAACTC
>JBDHWD010000190.1:0-4529 GCA_039810005.1 Thermomicrobiales bacterium
GCCGGACTCGCGAGCATAGACCGTCTGATAGCGCTCAGGGTCGCCGACATCTTCGTGAATGTACGGAGGCAGCGGCACGCGACCCGCTCGTTCGATCGCACCCTCGTCGTCGAATCGAACGACAATCTCCTCGGCGCTGCGACCGACGACCTCGATAACGTCATTGCCCAGCTGCCCATCAGGAGCGACAAGTCGCAGCCGCTCCCCGATGCGCAGGCGACGCGCTGGCCGCGCCAGCGACGTCCACGTGCCATCTGCAGCACGCTGCAGCAGAAGAAACTCGATGCGGCCGCCAGTATCGCGTTGCGCGAATAACCGCGCGCGCAAAACCCGCGTGTCGTTCACGACGATGAGATCACCCGGTTGAAGAAAACGCGGCAAATCGCTGAAGACGTGATCGGTGATCTGCTGGCGAGCGCGGTCCACCACGAGCATTCGCGCTGAATCGCGCGGCTCAACCGGGTGCTGAGCAATCAGCTCTTCTGGTAGATCGTAGTCGAACCAGTCGATAGGAATCGGCGAATCGGTCACTGTCCCTCGTCGGCATCTGCGTCAAACAGCAGTGCCTGCCGGGCCGCATCGGAGAGTGCGGGCGCCGGCAAGCCCAGGTGCAAGTATGCCCGCCGAGTAGCAACACGTCCGCGCGGCGTGCGCTGCAGGAAGCCGAGCTGAATGAGATACGGCTCGTAGACATCCATGATCGTGTCCGTCTCTTCGCTGGTCGCCGCCGCAAGCGTATCGACGCCAACCGGACCACCCTCGAACTTGTCGATGATTGCGAGCAGGATGCGCCGATCAACGTCGTCCAGCCCGAGCACATCAACATCGAGGAGCGACATCGCGTCATCAGCAACGTCTTCGGTAATGACGCCCGAAGCACGAACCTGCGCGTAGTCGCGCACGCGCTTCAGCAGGCGATTAGCCACACGCGGCGTCCCGCGCGATCGCTTGGCGATTTCAGTGGCCCCATTACCTTCGATTTCGACGTTCAGCAGACGCGCAGAGCGTTCGACGATCCGCGCCATCGCCTCGTCGTCATAGAACTCCAGCCGGAAGACTCCGCCGAAGCGATCGCGAAGTGGGCTTGTCAGCAGCGCGAGCCGCGTTGTCGCGCCGATGAGCGTGAAGCGCGGCAGATTCAGGCGCATCGAACGCGCGCCCGGACCCTTGCCAATCATGATGTCTACAGCGAAGTCCTCCATCGCAGGATAGAGCACTTCTTCGACAGCGCGGTTCAGCCGATGGATCTCGTCGATGAACAGGACATCGCCAGCCTTGATGTTCGTCAGAATCGACACAAGGTCACCGGCCCGCTCGATAGCCGGACCGGAGGTGACCTTGATCCCGACACCCATTTCGGCAGCGATGATGTTTGAGAGCGTCGTCTTACCGAGACCCGGCGGGCCGTACAACAGAACATGGTCAAGCGGTTCGCCGCGTGCGAGAGCTGCCTCAATGAAGATCGACAGCGTGTCTTTGACCTTGTCCTGACCAATGTATTCGGACAGGCGTCGTGGACGCAGGCTTGTTTCGATCGCTGCGTCTTCGTCTCGATGCTGGCCTGAAATGACGCGGCTAGTCATGCGTCATAGCTCGATTCGCTAGGTACGATGTCTCGGTAGACAGTATAGCAAAGTACGAACATGCGTTCTACTTCGCGGCATCGACCAGCATGATCGGTATGCCATCCTCAATCGGATAGCGGCGCCCGCAGGAATCGCAAACCAACTCCTCGCCTTCCAGCCGCACCTTCGTCTTGCATGCGGGGCAGGCCAGAATATCCAGGAGCTCTTTCCGGATCGGCGTACCGTCGGTCATGAAGCTTCCGTCCTCTCCTCCACGTCGCAGCTTATGCAAACCCAATCCGACAACCGCGCGACTTGCTGACGCGATCGTATCACCGTGTTGGCCGAGTCTCAGACCTGACAGCGCAGCCGCGACAGTGCTATCGAGCGCTGACGGCGCGACGGTCGCAGCCTCCTGAGCCGCCACCTTGTGACGCAGCATTGGCGGCGTCTCCACGGAGCGGATGTCGTCGACTTTCGGCAGTTCGACTCCATACGCTTCGGCAACTGCTTCGCGATACCCCATGGCCATGTGCTGCACGCCATGCGAGGTTGCCACGAACGCTCGCGCGGCGTCACCAGCACCCCGTCGCAATTCAGAATCGCGGTAGAGCAGCTCGAGATATTCAGCGACCAGCTCAGATTCCCACGGACCAACGTCAACCGGCAGAACGGCGTCGCGCGGATACTCGTCATTAGATGGATCGTTGGTAATCAGTACTGGGCGACCAGCGCCTAGCAGCCGAAGCAGGCTGGCCGATGTCTCGCCGGCGCTCGGATAACGCAGATTGACGCAGGCATCGGCTGCGCGCGCCAGCAGCCGGGCGACGTCGTCTTCAACATACCCAAGCACGCTCACGCGGTCTTCCACACCGAAAGCGCGCGCCTGCCGCAGCAAGTCGATCCCCGGCGCTTGCGACCCGGCAACGATGAGCTGCAGTTCGGGAATCCGCTCGCGCAGCATCCGGACGGCACGAAGCACAACCGGCAGACGCTTGAACGGATTCACATGCGTGATCGAGGCAATGACGTACGCGGACTGCGGAATACCGAGGGCATCACGCGCGTCGTGCCGAGCAACGAGTGCTGGCAGGGGGATGCCCATCGGCACGCAGCGAACAGTCACGTTGGGGGCGACTACCTGGACACGCTCCTTCGCGTGCTGCGAATGAACGACAATGAGCCGCGACACTGCCGCAATGTCTTCGATCAACGGGAACGCTGTCAAATCGACGTGCCGACCCAACGCGACATCGTTCGCAATGCGGTCGCCGGCATCCCCGTACAGCTCGCGCAGCAGCGCACGGTAGCGACCACCTCCGCGCTTGCCGAGCATCATCGAAAGCCGCCCATGGTGCAGCACAGTGTCGTGCAGCACCGCGATTCCCGGATTCGCCACTGCTTGTTGCATGGCGATTCTATGGAATGCGCTGTTCCCGATCTGATAAATCGCCGGCTCACCCACAGCCTGCCGCTGGGATCGCCCGACGCTCACGTCGATCGACCGCCATGCTGATGCGCCCGACGACCCGGCTTCAGCCGTCACTCGCACATTCCAGCGACCGTCGACGCCGTTCAGCAGATCGTGGCTGTATTGCGCAATGCCGGTTGGAAGCGGCGGTAGCGGGGTCACCATGTGTATCCGTGGCGAATCACCTGCGGTCACGATGTCAGCGCCTCGACGACATGGCCCCACGACAAATCAGCGACGCGCCCTGGCCCTCGCGCACCCAATCTCCGCGCAAGAGATTCGTCGCACAGCACACTGATAGAGTCTGCGATCCGCGCCGGATCGGGTGGCGTCACCAGGCCGTTGATATCGTCCACAACGAATTCCAGAACCCCGCCGCTATCCTCCGCAGTGACCACCGGCTTTCCAGCCGTAAGCGCCTCAACCGTGGTGTAGCCGTAATCCTCGTCTACGGGCGCGTAATAGACAGCGCGACAGGTGTTGTACAGCTCAAGCAATCGCTCGTCCGACACGCGACCGGCAAACTCAACTCGCCGTTCTACTCCGACTCGCCTCGCCAGCAAACGCAAGCTCTCCAGATTCGGACCATCACCCACGACAACGAGTTGCAACGACTCTGGCACGGCAGCCATCGCTCGTACCGCCAGGTCAACGCGCTTTGCCGCGTCCAGACGCGCAACACTAAGGATGAAAGGGTCGAATCGCTCTGCGGCCAGACCGTCGCGTGGCACCGGTGGGTACAGTGCTTCTGCCTCGATTCCACCGAATCGCTTCAAGCGCTCCGCCACGTTGCGGCTGATTGCGTACCGAGCCTTGCACGACCCGATCCCGATTCGATCGATCTCCACTACGCGCTCGCGAATCTCACGCGACGCCGGATCAGTGCCGAATTCACTGAGCGACGTGCCGTACAGATCGTAGGCCTGCCGATGCTGATGGATGAGCCACAGGGCCTTGTTGGGATGATCGACAGCCCAGGTCGGGTATTTCGTACAGATCACGAGGTCAACGTCACGACCATTGAATGTCCGCAAATCCAGCATTCGCCAGGCAAGGGCACTCGTGAGGAGTCCGTCCGGGGGATTCCAGTTGAGCGGCAGCGCCACGATATCGACGACATGACCGCGATCACGCAACGCTCGCTGTAGCCCCTCAACCAGCACTTCGGCACCGCCACGTACAAATGGCACCTGCGTGTGCAGGATCAGGATGTTCATGCGTCCGACTCCCCGCCGGGATGAACGCCTGACTCATGAATGAGACGGCGCAGGCGCTGATTCTCCAGCTCCAGCTCATAGAGCGCGGCTACAGCGGCATCATTGAAGGCGTTCTGCTGCTCGACAATCGGGTTAATGTACCAACGGAGACTGATGCGAAGCACCCGCTGACCGAGGACGATCAGGGGTCCGACAACCGGCACACCAGACGACAGGCCCCAGTGGGCGCTGATCGTTGCCTGACGCTGAGCGCGTTCGATTGCCGACGATACCGAG
>JBDHWD010000191.1:0-4528 GCA_039810005.1 Thermomicrobiales bacterium
GCGTAACGCCCTGGTCGATGCCACAATCCGCTCGGCAGGACCAACAGCGGATGGTCACGGGAGGGAAAGACAGCCGCATGGCAGGACTCACCCAGGAAATCGTCATCGAGGCAATCCGGCCGGTCCAGGATCCGGACTTCCGCCGCAGCCTCGTCGAACTGAACATGATTAAAGGTGTTGATATTGACGGCGGGGCCGTCACGATCCACGTCGAGCTGACAACGCCGGCCTGCCCATTGAAGGGCAAGATCGAGGAGGATCTGCGCGCAGCCGCTGCGCCTCTTCCCGGTCTATCAAAGCTCGACATCGAGTTCACTTCGCGGGTTCGCGCTAGCGGCCGCGGCGCGCCGGACAAGACACCGATCCCCGGCGTCAAGAACACGATCGCCGTCGCCTCCGGCAAGGGCGGCGTTGGTAAGTCGACCGTAGCGGTCAATCTCGCGGCAGCGCTTGCGCAGGACGGCGCGCGCGTCGGCCTGCTTGATGCTGATGTCTACGGCCCGAGTATCCCGCTGATGATGGGCACCAGCGCGCGCCCGTTCATGAACAACAACAAGATCGTGCCGCTCGAGGCGTTCGGCGTGAAGCTGATGTCCATTGGCTTCCTGCTCGATGCCAACCGCGCGCTGATCTGGCGTGGCCCGCTCGTCGCCCAGCTCATCAACCAGTTCCTTAATGAGGTCAACTGGGGTGAGCTCGACTACCTGATCATCGACCTGCCACCCGGCACTGGCGATGTTCAGCTGACCCTTGTGCAGAAGATCCCGCTGTCCGGCGCGGTCATCGTCACCACGCCGCAGGATGTCGCGTTGGCTGATGCGGTCAAGGGCATCCAGATGTTCCAGGAGGTCAAGACACCGATTCTGGGCATCATCGAGAACATGTCCTACTTCGTCTGCCCTGGCTGCGGCGAGCGCTCAGAGATCTTTGGCTATGGTGGTGGCGAGCGCACTGCCGAGCGCTACGATGTGCCCCTGCTGGGACGCATTCCGCTCGACACTGCGATCCGCCAGGGTGGCGACATCGGCCATCCGATCATCGTCTCCGAGCCTGAATCACCACCGGCCGAAGCCTTCCGCGCCGCCTCCCGCGAGGCCGCCCGCAAGCTCGCCGTCGACGCCGTCGAAAAGCCGCGCCGCCCAACGATTATGCTGAAGCAGGCGCAGTAACCAACCTTCGAGTCACCGTACTGCCTCCGTCGGCTTCGACGGAGGCAGTTGCGTATCTCGTCAATTGACATCCACACGCGCCCCATGTGAACATCGCGGCCAGACAACCATTGGATCGATCCCCGAACTGATCGAGGGATGAGGAGGCCGCATGCGTGTTGCCACGTTCGGCGACAGCAGGATCGGCATCGTCGCGGCGGACGAGACCGTCGTGGATGTCACCGACCTGCTTGAGCAATTTGACCCACCGGGACCGGAGCATCTGCTGCCGGATCTGATTACCAACTTCGATACATTGCGCGACGAGCTGACAGAACGCGCTACCGCCGGCGGAGGAACACCGACAGCCGAGGCCCAGCTGCATTCCCCGTTGATCCGCCCGACCAAGATCATCTGCCTGATCGGGAACTACCGCGAAGGCACCGACCGACCGATTCAGATCCTCGATGTGTTCTTCAAGTCACCGGAAGGCATCGTCGGGCACAACGACACGGTCGTGCTGCCACGTCATCAGGCGAGCATCTTTCACCACGAGGCTGAAATCGCCGTTGTCGTTGGCAAAGTCGCGAAGAACCTTGCGCCGGAGTCGGCCATGGACGCGGTGTTTGGCTACACGATCTTCGAGGACATCTCGGCGCGCGGGACGGGACGCCCGGGCATCGTGAGCTTCCTCGGCAAGTCGCATGACACGTTTGCCGGATTCGGGCCCTGGATCGTCACGCGCGACGAAATTCCCGATCCGCAGGCGCTGCACATTACCGTTGATGTGAACGGCGAGCGTCGGCAGGACTACTCAACCGCCGATATGGAGCGTCCGATCAGGGAGCTGATGACCTACCTGTCGTCGATCACAACACTCAATCCCGGTGACGTCATCTGCTGCGGCACGAATCATCAGGGGCTCGGTGCGGTGCAGGATGGTGACGAGGTCATCACGTCGATCGAAGGCATTGGCTCGTTCACGTTGCATGTGCGCGACGAGATGGAGCGCGCCTGGCAGCGCGGGATCGATACCGAGATGGCTGAGCGCGTCAAGGCAATGGCCCAACAACCGGACCAGCAGGCGAACGGAGAGCAGGCGTCATGAGGCTCGTACTGACTGGCGACGACCGCATAGCTGTCCTGAAAGACAACGGCATCGTTGATGTCTCCTCGGCGTTCGCAGACCTGAAGTACCGCACTGCTGCCGACCGCATGCCGCGCGTCCTGGCCGCGTTGCGCGACCGCCGGAAGCAGGTCGAGGAGCTCGCAGCAAGCAGCTCAGTCGAGCCGCTCGGCGCGCTGCAAGCTCCCGTGCCTCGCCCACCGAAGCTGCTCGCCGCGTTCGGCAACTATCGAGAAGGGACCGACCGCGAACGGCAAGAACAGGACATGTTCCTGGAAAGCCCTGATTCGGTCACCGGACCGGATAGCACCGTCGTTCTGCCGAACCATCCAGCCTCGATCTTCCACCACGAAGCCGAGCTGGCATTGGTCATCGGCAAGCGAGCGAAGGATCTGCCGGCCGACGCAAGCGCGCTCGAGGCCCTGGCCGGATATACCTGCGCCATCGACGTCTCGGGACGCGGCATCGGTCGCATGCCACCGAGCCGCATGGGCAAGTCGTTCGACACGTTCACGCCGCTCGGGCCGGCGATCGTCACACCTGACGAGGTGCCCGATCCTCAGAACCTGCGCGTCACCCTGTCGGTCAATGGCGAGGCGCGCCAGGAGTACACGACCGCCGACATGGAGTACTCCGTTGTCGAGATTCTGGCATTCCTGAGCGGCTACATGACGCTCGTTCCCGGCGATGTCATTCTCTGCGGCACCAACCATCAGGGTCTTGGCGCGCTGCAGCACGGCGACGAGGTACGAATGGAGATCGAAGGCGTCGGCGTCCTCTGCGTCAACGTCGATGATCCGCTGCGCCGCGAGTGGCCGCGTGGCGTCGATCAGGAGATGGCCGACCGCGTCCGCAACGCCGCCGGATAATAGTTGGGTAGCGTCGTCGACTCTCGCAGCCCGCTGAACGGAACTTCAGCGGGCTGTTTCATACACAATCACTTGACAGTTTGCGCGTCTCGTACATACTGTGCGCGGGAACCTCCAACAGATTCAGGTGGGCACATTCTTTCCGCGCTCTGGCAATCCGGGAGGCAAGGCGCGTGTCACTAGCTGCCCCACGTCGACTCATCGCAGTAGCGGCGATCGTCTTGATCGTCGCCCAGATTGTCGCGATCCGGATGAGCGATACGCGGGACGCCATCGCCGCTCCCATCGGCGTTCCGGCCTTCGAGCGAGTCTGGTCGCGCACGGATGCGCCGATTGCAACCGGCAAGGTCGCCCGCACCTGGATGTGGGGGCCGGAGGCCGTCACTGACCCGCGCTATGAGCGCTACGCTGAGTCTCCGGGTGGCCAGCGCCTCGTCCAGTATTTCGACAAATCGCGCATGGAGATCACACAGCCGGGCGCGCCAGATGACGGCCTGTGGTTTGTCACCAATGGCCTGCTCGTCGTCGAGATGGTGACCGGCCAGCGTCAGGTTGGTGACACCGCATTCGAGCCACGCCCTCCCGCGAACGTCAACGTTGCCGGCGACGCAGACGATCCGGGCGGACCGACCTACGCCTCATTCGGCCATGTCCTCAGTCTTCCGCCGACTGCCGAAGGCAGCACGATCACGGGTCGGTTGGCACGCGATGGCAGCGTATCGAGCGATCCGCAGTTGGCCGGCTGGAACGCGACCGCAGCAGTGCTGGACGATGTCACGCATCACACGATCGCCGCGCCGTTCTGGTCATTCATGACCGCAGAAGGGCTGGTGAATGAAGGCAACGCGCTGGTGCAGGCTCCTCTGTTCGTCAACCCGTACTACGCGACCGGTCGACCGATCAGCGAGGCGTACTGGGCGACCGTGCGCGTCGGCGGCACACCGCACGATGTGCTGATGCAGTGCTTCGAGCGCCGCTGCCTGACCTGGACGCCGACGAATCCGACTGCCTGGCAGACCGAGGCTGGCAATGTCGGCCGGCATTATCTGGACTGGCTTGCCGGTCAGGAGCCGCCGCAACCTGGCACGGCGACGCCGACTTCGCCAGCGACTTGCGACCCGGCCTACCCGGACATCTGTATCGCGCCACCGCCACCCGATCTCAACTGCTCCGACATCGCGTACGGCAACTTCACCGTCCTGCCTCCCGACCCGCACGGGTTCGACCCGGACAAGGACGGGCTCGGCTGCGAGGGCAACACGAGCGCGCCAACCGCCACCAGCGGCGGAGGCGGCGGCTCACAGCCGACGGCCACGAAGACGCCGACACCGACGCGCACGCCAACGCCATTGCCCACCGCGACAGTTGGCCCGCAGCGTGGAGAC
>JBDHWD010000192.1:0-4503 GCA_039810005.1 Thermomicrobiales bacterium
GTGATGCGTCCTGGCATTGAGTAGATCAGCCGTTCGCGCCGCTGGCCCTGCCTGACACGGTTGTGAAGCAGACACACGACACCCGCAGCTCTTGGCTACGGGTGTCGCTATATCGAGTAGCCGCAGTGACGGCTACGGGGTTGTTGTCGTCGTGGTCGTCGTTACCGTTGGTCCGGCAGCAGTCGTGGTTTCGATTGCTGCGCGGAGCGCTTCGACTTCCGACGTGAGCGTCGTCTCATCGACGAGGCCAGACGAGGCGAGCACAGAGCTGAGCGAATCGAGTTCAGCGAGTGCCTGACCGCCGCCGTACAGCGCGTTGTAGACGTCGGCGTATGCCTGTGCATAGATGTCAGAGAAGGCATCCGATGCGAGGAACCGTTCTTTCAGCAGGTTGCCGCCCATGCCGCCGAAGTTGCCGCCCTGCGTTTGCCCATTGGCATTGCCGCCGGGGAACTGGCCACCGTTTGGCATCTGACCGCCGCCCGGGAATCCACCTGCTGGACGCTGGCCGCCGTTTGGCATCTGGCCATTGGCCGGAGCCTGCCCATCGGTTGTGGTTCCGTCGTCGGGCGGGGTCTGTTCATCGGGCGGCGTTTGCTGGCCGTCTGTCGGTGCCTGCGACTCCGTCTGGTCAGTTGTGCCGTCATCAGTCGTACCATCCGACGTTGTGCCGTCCTGCGTCTGAGCGTTCGGTATCTGGCCGCCCTGGAAGTTGCCCATCTGCATGCCACCCATGCCGCCCTGTCCAAAGGCCAGGTTCAAGTCCCAGGTGAGCACCGAGAACTTGCCGGTGTCGAGGTCGTACCAGAGGTAGTAGTTCTGGCCCGGACCACTCATGTCATCGAAGTTATTGAGCAGTTCCTGTAGCGCGATGTATTGCGCGAAGGATTCGACATCGACGTAGTCAGCGAGGTGGGCGGCGAACTCTTCATCGGACGATTCATCGACCCACTTCAGCAACTCGATCAGTGGCTCAAGGTCCTGCTGATTCTTGCGCGTAATCTGCTTGAACGCGTCTTTGTATGCCAGCGGATCTTCGCCAAGATAGGTGAATGAGCCGGTCGAGAGTGCCTTGTAGAGCACGCCATCGGTCTCGAAGTTGCGCTCGACATACGATTCTTCAGGGACCTCAACCAGCAGTCGCAACTGTGCCTCAGCGCCATTGACGGTGAAGGAGCTGTAACTGGTGAGTTGGGTCGCCTGGCCGGCTTCGCCGACCAGATTCAGCGCCAGCGCTTCGTTCAGCATCGTCGCGCCGCTGGTTGTCGGTCGAATCGCGATTTCTTCGTAACCTTGATAGCGCTGGCCATCAACAAACTCGTCGAAGCTGATGAGCCAGGGAAGGCTGGAAGGATCGTCGAACGACAGGTTGCTGCTCATGCCGCCGCCCATCTGGCCGCGCGTAAGCTGGGTGGTGTCGTCTGGCGTGACCTTCGTTGCGTCTGGCGTCGCGCTGTCGCTCGTATCGTCCGTCGTCGTGCCGTCTGCGTCATCGGTCCGCTCCTGTGGGAAGCCCTGTGTCGTTGATGTGCCGCTCAGTCCGCGCAGCGTTGAGTTGCCTTTCAGCCGCAGCCCGACCGAGCTGATCGTCGTGCCGTCGATGGTGATGCTTGCTTCGATGTAGTCCTTGCTTCCGTCGGTCTCGTACTGTTCGATCATCCGGTTGTAGTCGGCCTGGTCGAACGTGACCGAGATCTCATGAACAGTGTCCTGATCGAAGATGTCCTTCGTCCCCTGAATGTCGATCGTGATATCGACCGGCTCGTCGTGGCGCTCGCTGGATGTGATCGCCGTCACCCGGGCACTGCCGAACCCGAGGACGACGATGGCGAATCCGATGAGCAGCACGCTGACCAGCTTGCGGTTGCGTTTCCAGCGTAGCGATTGGAAAAAGTGAGTGACGTGTGACATGTCGTCTTCTCTTTACGCTAGAGATCGGTCTGGTCGTAGCCGGTCAGTAGCGTGACCTTCTGACCTGCCGTCAGCTCCTGGAGATCGTGGATCAGCTCGTAGGGCTTGGCCGAGCCCTTCAGTCGCACCGTGTACATCAGCTCAGTCAGTGCACCGGCTCGGATGCTCTCGGCGCTGACCAGCTCCGACTGGCTCGTGTAGCGGAGGAATACATCGTCGAAGAGGGTCGAGTAGTCGACGCCTGCGGGTATCTGGATCTTGAGAATCTGGCTGCGCACGTCGAGCTTGAACATGTTGAAGCGTTCCATCAGGATCGTTGCGCCACTGATTGCGCCAGTTGCGACCGCTGCGAGCGTGTAAAAGCGGGTGCCGGTTGCCATACCGATGGCCATGGCGAAGAAGATGAAGCCGACATCCCGTGTTTCTTTGATCGCGTTGCGGAAGCGGATGATCGAGAGCGCGCCGACGAGAGCGAACGCGCGGGCGATGTTTGAGCCAACGATCAGCATAACGACCGACACGATCATGGCCAGGATGACGAGCGTGTGGACGAACGTCTGGCTATAGGACACTCCCCTGTGTGTCCAGCGATAGACGAAGCCGATGATGATGGCCAGGATGAACGACAGGCCGATCGACATGACGATGTCGGCGACGCTGAATGTTCCGGTAAGATCTTCAAAACCCATCTGAAATGCCCTTACGAATTCGCGAACACCAGCGATGAATCGTCGCTGTGCGCGTTGTGGATGGCCGAACGTGGCGCAACGTCGTATGCCTGGACGCCCTGACAGTATTTGGAGATCCGGCGCAACGTCAGGTTGTGTCGGGCGATGTGCTCGGTCATCCAGTAGGGGACGCGCTCGTTCACCTTCACCTCAACTACAGAAAGGTGCGGCTGAACGAAGAAGCGATTCTCCCCGGCAGTGTTGAGGTGCAGGTCGCGGTCGCGACCACGAATTCGGCTGTCGATCGTCAGGCGTAAACCGCTGTCCTGTCCGCGACCCAGATACGCTTCGCGGACATAGCCGAGGGTGACGATCGGTCGCAGGCGCAGCGTGTTCGCCAGCACGAGGATTTCCTCGACGACGTGTTCGTCTTCCGGCGCGCATGACGACGGATCAGCGCCGGAGCAGAGCCGCAGCGCCTCGGCATACGGCAGGCTCAGTCGCCGCTTCTGTGTCACACGATTGACCCGCTGCTTGATCTCGACCCAGACCGGCGTCTCCGCGGTCAGCTCGTCCGGGTCGCCGTAATGGCGGATGCGTAGCTTGCGGCGGAAGCGCTCGCCCTCCATCTTCTCCCAGTAGAAGAGCAGGTCGCTCGTGTCGTAGTAGGTGCTCCAGACCGGGTAGAAGCCATCAAGCCCGTGCGGGTCGCGGTCGAGCTTTGCCGGAAGCTCCTCACGAAATCCGGCAACGAGGCGTCGATCAGCGATGTACTTCAGCTCGTAGCGGTTAAAGGTGCGGAGATTAGAGAGCGCCGCCAGCCCGTTCGTTGGCTCGACCGGTGTGCGCCGATTCGGTGGCGGGACGACAAGGTTCCCAGTTGAAGTTTGCTGCATCAGCATCCCCGTAACGTGTCAGATCGAGGCCGCGGCACCGTTCGGTCGGGCCTGAATCAACGCTACGGGGCTGCCTTTAACAGAAACACAACAGCGCTTGTGAGTTGTCTGAGAGTTCTGAGCGGGTTCGTAGACACAGCAAATTCGGAGGATTGGGGAGTCTGCCGGTGGCCGACAACGCATGTCGACCACCGGCAATGCGGAGTAGAGGCCTTACCAGTAGCGCATCGCGTCAGCGAACAGGCCGGCCAGATCCTCTTCGGAGGCTGGGCGCGGCGAGAGCTTGGTGACGCGGTGCTGCGGGATCGTGCCGGCCACGAGCGCCGGGATGTCGTCGCCCTCGAAGCCGACGGCTGCGAGGCCGTTCGGGACGCCGGTGCGGCGCATCAGGTCGATCATCGCGTTGGCGAGGATGGTTCCGGCGTCCTCGTCGGACGCGCCTTCGGTGTCAGCGCCCATCAGCCGGGCAGCCAGCAGGTGGCGCTGTGGGTTCGCAACGCTCGTCCAGCGGAAGACAGCCGGAGCGTTCAGGATCACCGACATGCCGTGTGGAATGATCGGATGGCCGACCTCGTATCCGGCCGGCTGATACTCGCGGACCATGCCCGAAACGGGGTAGGACATGCCGTGCGGGAGGTGGACACCGGCGTTGCCGAAGCCGATGCCGGCGAACGCTGAGGCGAGCATCATCTGGCCGCGCGCGTCGTCATCCTCGGGCGTTTCGACGGCGCGAATGATGTTGGCCGCGACCATCTCGATGGCCTTCGACGCCCACAGGTCGGAGATCGGGTTCGAACCCTGATAGGCAGGGCGCATCGCCAGGCTCTCGGGAGCCGGACGCTCGTTGTATGGCAGCGCCGTCAGCGATTCGACGGCGTGCGAGAGGACGTCGAATCCGGAGCAGGCGGCCACCATCGGCGGCATCGAGCGCGTGTTGTCGGGATCGACGATGCCCATCACCGGACGCAGGGCGCGATGGGCGATGCCGGTCTTGGCGTGCATCTGCTCGTAGTCGAAGATCGCGACGC
>JBDHWD010000193.1:0-4466 GCA_039810005.1 Thermomicrobiales bacterium
ATCGCCTCTTCCAGCCCCTCAAGGAACATGTCCGCCTCGGAGCGCAGGTGGGTGATGTAGACGCCGCCATAGCGTCCGACGACCTCGCAGATCTCGGAAACCTCAGCCGTGTCGGCGAAGACGTCCGGCGGGTAGATCAGCGCATAGGAGATGCCGAACGCGCCGTCCTCCATGGATTCGGCCATTGCCTGCTGCATGGACTCCATCTCGGCGTCGCTGGATGTGCCGATGTCCATGCCGCGCCCGTAGCGCCGCAGCGTGCCGCCACCCAGGAACGAGCCGACGTTCGGCGAAACACCGTTGTCCTCGAACGCTTGCAGCCAGTGGCCGAAGCGGGACCAGCCGCGCGCGCGCTCGGCCCACTCGTCCAGCCCCGGCACGGTCGAAAAGCGATCGGCCATTGGATCGGTGAAGCGTCCGCCGGCCGGCGCGGGTGTCCATGCCTCGCCCATGATCTCGGTCGTGACACCCTGCGTGATCTTCGACAGGCAGCGCCCGTCGCGCATGAGCGGCACGATCGAGTGCGACTGAATATCGATGAAGCCGGGGCAGACGACCATGCCGGTCGCGTCGACGACCTCGCTGACCGACGCTGGATCGATCTGGCCAGCCGGCGCGATGGCCGTAATCCGGTCGCCAGTGATGCCGACATCGCCGTAGAACCACGGGTTGCCCGACCCATCAATGACCTTCGCACCGCGAATCAGGACATCGTATCCAGCCATAGATCATCCCTCTCTATCATCGACCGTCGCAGTGGAGCGGCGGCTATTCCCCATTGAAAGAGCGCCGGTCAGGCGGCACCCGGTCCCTTGACGAAGCGGCCCGGTGTCGCGCCGGTGTGCTCGCCGTCCTGCAGGACGCGCGCGCCATTGACCCAGACATCGCGGACGCCGGTCGCCAGTTGGTGCGGCTGCTGCCAGGTCGTGTTGTCGGCGATGGTGGCCGGATCGAAGATGACGACATCGGCGGCCATGCCCTCGCGCAGCAGGCCACGATCGCGCAGTCCGAGTCGATCGGCGACGGCCGAGGTCATCTTGCGCACGGCGTCCTCGATCGGCAGCACGCCATCCTCGCGAACGTGCTTGCCCAGAACCCGCGGGAAGGTGCCGTAGGCGCGTGGATGGACCGGCCCGAGCGGCTCGGCCCACTCCGGATCGACGCCGCCAGCGTCGGTCGAGACCTTCATCCACGGCTGCTGCAGCTGCAGCGCCAAATTCTCCTCGCTCATGCCAAAGAAGATCGTGGAAATCGACTGCTCCTCGGCCACGAGCAGATCGATGACCGTGTCGAGCCAGTGCTGCCCGCGTTCGTCGGCGATCTCAGACAGCCGCCGTCCGACGTACTGCTGATGCTCCGGCAGCTTGAAGCCGATCGGCATGATGCCCTCGGGGCCGGACTCCTCCCCTGCCGCTTCCCAGGTGCCATCGGGATGCAGCGCCGCGTCGCGGATCTTCGCGCGCATCTCCGGGTCGCGCAGGTTGTCGAAGAACTTGCCGCCCTCGGCCGCCCACGGCGGCAGGACGATCGTCAGGCCGGTGCCACTGGCGACGTAGGGGTACATGTCCGCGGTCACGTCCAGACCCTCGGCCCGCGCCGCGTCGATGTGCGCGATGGCCTCCGCCATCGATGGCCAGGTGCTGCGCCCTGACGCCTTCAGGTGGTAGATCTCGACCGGCGCACCGGAGCGCCGCCCAATGTCGATTGCGCCATCAATCGCCCAGACGAGCTTGTCCGATTCGTTGCGGATGTGGGTGATGTAGACGCCGTGATACTGGTGGACGACCTTGCAGACCTCAACGATCTCATCGTCAGTCATGTAGACATCCGGCGGATAGATCAGCGCCATCGAGACGCCGAACGCGCCATCCTCCATCGCCTCGGCCATGACCTGTCGCATCGCATCCAGCTCATCCGGCGTCAGCGGGCTCATGTCCATGCCCTTGATGTACTCGCGGAGCGTGCCGCCACCGAGGAATGAGCCGACATTCGGCGAGACGCCGTGCTCGACCATCGCATCGAGCCAGTTGCCGAAGCGCTTCCAGCTCCGAATGCGCTCGTCCCACGCATCGTCATTGCCGATTGCCAGTGTCGGCGAGCGCGACTCGGTAATCCGGCCGCCGAACGGTGCCGGCGTCCAGCCCTCGCCCATGATCTCGGTTGTGACACCCTGCGTGATCTTGGACAGGCAGCGCCCGTCGCGCATCAGCGGCACGATCGAGTGCGACTGAATGTCGATGAATCCCGGCGCGACGACCATGCCGGTCGCGTCGACCACCTCGCCAGCGCTCGCCGGATCGATGCGACCCGCCGGTGTGATCGCCGCGATGCGGTCGCCCGATAGCGCCACATCGCCATAGAACCACGGGTTGCCCGAGCCATCGACGACCCGCGCCCCGCGAATGAGCACATCAATCCCTGCCATGCGTTTCGCCCTCCTCAATACCCTACCCTCGTCGCGGGCAGTGTACGATGGTTCGCCGAGAACGGGAGAGGAGTACGCCATGACCGACGATCCGATAGACCGCCTGCGCCGCATCTGCCTGGCGCTTCCTGAGACGAGCGAGCGGATCAGCCACGGCCAGCCCGCCTGGTTTGTGCGTGAGAAGAAGCAGTTCGTGATGGCGACCGAGTTTCCTCACGAAGGCCGCGTTCACTTGCGCTGCGCCGCACCGGACGGCGTCCAGTCGCTGCTGGTCGATGCTGACCCGGAGAAGTTCTTCATCCCGCCCTACGTCGGCCACCGCGGCTGGCTCGGCGTTCGCCTCGACGTCCCCACCGACTGGGACGAAATCGCCGACCTCGTCGAAGACGCCTGGCGCACCGTCGCACCGAAGCGGTTGGTAGCGGCGTATGACGCGGCCCGACAAGAGGATTAATCATCGGCGAGAGCGATCCACGCCGACAATGCCGTTGGGACAGGCATCGCGCTGCCCTCGCCGTGAGGCGACCTCCACGCGTCGGACCACCGGTGATCTGCATTACCGTCGCACTGGCTTGCTGCCCACTCTCCCGCACTCGCACCGAAGATCGCGACGTGCCCGACGCGTGATGTGTAGGGGCGTATTGCATACGCCCGGCTCGGTCCCGAACCTCCCCAAACAACACCCGTCCCCGCCCGAGCGAGATGGCGTTTCTCCCACCGCACCAGCGACAGACACAGCGCGTGCACATCCCCACACGAAAGGGTCGGTCATCTGAACGGGCGTATGCAATACGCCCCTACACATCACGCCGTGATACACGCGGGCGAGGAGTATCCACCGTTGCGGGGTTGGCGCTGGTGAGTTGGGATGTCGCCACAATGGCAATGCAGATCGCCAGTGGCCCGACGCGTGGTGGTCGCCTCACGGCGAGGGCAGGCCGAAGTCTGTTCGTACGGATGAACTGCGGCATTCGCTCTGTCTGTGTGCTGATCTAACTCACATCTCCGTTTTTCAGCGACGGAAGGTCTGCCATCGTAATCATTGGCTTTGGCGAGTCCGGGGCAGCAGCATGCTCGCCGAGGCGACGGATGAGAACGAGGACGGCTTCTCGTATCCATTGCTCTTCGCGCGATGTCAGCGGTTTCGTCGGACGAGCCTTTCGGGCTGAGTTCTCATCTCCGCGCTCAGATGCTAACTCCCCAAGTGTGTTGAGAAGTTCTCGATTAATGTTGTACATAGTAGATGCATCATGACGTGATCCAGCACTCTTTTCCACAACAGTCAGGCAGAAGTACGCCATCGATAGCAGCGGCTCACGGCCTTCTAGATACTTGTCGTATCTAGTCCACATGTTCTGCACATCTGGGGATGCGGTAAACGCATCTGGAGGAGAAGGATATGTGCGACGAACCACGCTCATTGTAGGAGTAAATGCCGTGGCAGAACTTGATACAAAAGGCATATAGACGACTTGTGGCTCCCCAGGTGGAGGCGGATCGCGGTCGATGACATCAGCATCTTCATACTCAAATGACACCTGCCGCCGACGATATTGAAGAGCTGCTGAAATCACCCAATCCTGCAAAAACGGACCGATTCGCGCTTGAGCGCTTTCGACCGTGGAATGGTGCTCCTTCATCGTGACGGTCAACAGGTCATCAGCCAATCGCACGCTGAAGGCATCGCGTTCACGTTCTACAGGTGGCGGATCGCGAAACTCATCATCCCCACTAAGGACAAGGCGATAGCGAAGTTCTACTACGTGCGGATCGCGCAATTTCTCCTCCGGTTCATGACAGTGAGATCATACGTTGGATGACACATCGAACATACATTGCTGCCGGCGATAAAAGAGGCAAGAGGCTTCAGGATCCCTCGCATGTCACCTGTATAATTGAATGTTTGTTCTTGCATGAGTCACCGACGACGATGGAGCCACCTTGACCGCCACGCTTACCACCAACATCCAGCAGGAAGCCGCGCGACGCCGGACGTTTGCGATCATTTCGCACCCGGACGCGGGGAAGACGACGCTGACTG
>JBDHWD010000194.1:0-4462 GCA_039810005.1 Thermomicrobiales bacterium
CGAACAGACGATCATTGAAAAAGGCGAATGCCCGATTCAGCGCGGCGTAGGTTTTTGCAGTCGGATTGGCGGGGGACATAGCGGCCTCTTTGTATCGTACGAAACAACAATCGCACATTTCAAGCCAATATGCAAACATGATTACATGATTACATGTTCTTGCGCCGCCTTTGCCGCCTCTTGGGCATTGAGTAGCAACGGAACAGAAAACTCACTTAAGCGGCCGAGGTGGGCTTTCCGACATTCCGGCACGGCGTTAGCGCCAGCGATCCAGCTCCTTGATCGTTGACCTGTGGCATTTGAGGTGATGCTTCATCAGCCTGATGTCGTGGAGGTAATCCTGCTCCGGCCGGAATTCGTAATCCGGATCGATATGGAGGTGGTTGCGGGTAAAGCATTCGACCAGGTTGATGCCGTCCCAGGTGCCGATGACCTGTTCGAGGCTTTTCGCCATATGATGCAAAGGGGAACCGGGCTCGTTTTCATCCCTCATCTTGTGAAGACGCACATGGATGTGCTGCAGCATGTCGGTCCGCATGTAGCGGTTCAGGAGCATGAGCGAGTGGGCCGGCGTCTTCGGCACGGCAAAGCCCATCTTGTCTTCCGGCGGCAGGTCCGGAACATTCGGGCGGTGGTCTGTGTCGGGCATCGCAACAAACCCCGGTTTTCTGCACCTCGGAACAACACGCCGGCGAATCTGGCGCGACGATCTGCCGATTTCATATAAAGCCTTGGATAAACCTATAGCCAGAAAACCTGGCCCCCGCTACGTTGATAGACGAAGGGGGCGAACATCACCATGCTGATCGGATATATGCGGGTGTCGACGGCCGAGCAGAGCCTCGACCTTCAACGCGATGCGCTCGAAAAGGCTGGCTGTCGGAAGATCTACGAGGATGTCTGTTCGGGCCGCGCCACCGAGCGGCCCGGCCTTGCCCAGGCACTCGACACCGCTCGCGAGGGCGACACGCTTGTCATCTGGAAACTCGACCGGATCGGACGATCCCTGCCGCATGTCGTCGGGCTTGTCGGCGAGCTTCAGAAGCAGGGGATCGGGCTGAAGGTGCTGACCGGTGACGTCGACACGACCACGGCGACGGGGCGACTTGTCTTTGGCATTTTCGCCACGCTCGCCGAGTTCGAGCGCGATCTCATCCATGAGCGCACGATGGCAGGTCTGGCCGCCGCGCGAGCCCGGGGTCGCGCCGGCGGACGGCCGCGGATGATGACCCGTCCGAAGCTTAAGACCGCGATGGCGATGATGGCGGACCGGGAAAACAGCGCCCGTGATGTCGCCACCCAGCTCGGCGTCTCGCTGTCGACGCTCTATGCCTATGTCGACAGCAAGGGCCAACCGCGCCCGCGTGCCGCTGATCTTCTCAAGAAGCGTTCGGTCGCCGCGAAATAGGAGAGCCCGTGCCGGTCAGCTTCCTCACCGAGGACCAGGTCCGGCGCTACGGTCGTTTCGCGGACGAGCCGACCTCCGATCAGTTGGTCAGGTACTTCTATCTCGATGACGCCGATCGCGCGTTTGTCGCCGAGCATCGCGGCGATCGCAACCGCCTGGGCGTCGCCGTCCAGCTCGGATCGGTTCGCCTGCTCGGGGTGTTTCTCGAGGACCTTGCGACAGCTCCGGCGTCCGCCGTGGGGTACGCGGCAGAGCAACTCGGCCTCAATGATCCGGGCGCGATTTTCGCCTATGCGAACGACCGGGCGCGCTGGCGACATATCCCGCGCATCCGGGCACGCTATGGCTATCGCTCCGTCACCGATCCCGGCGTGTCGTTCCGGCTGAGCCGCTTTCTCTACGCCCTTTGCTGGACCGGCACCGACCGGCCCTCGGCGCTGTTCGATAGAGCTGTTTCCTTTCTGCTCGCCAACAAGGTTTTGCTGCCGGGACTGTCGGTGCTCGAGCGGACGGTCTCCCGCGTTCGCGCGCGCGCCAATGCCCGTCTGTTCCGCCGCCTCGTCGACAAGGTGACGCCCGAACAGCGCGAGCGGCTCGACGCTCTCGTCGTGGTGCCGGAAGGTGTCCGCCAGAGCCCCCTCGATCGCCTTCGGGACGGTCCTTATATCCAGAGCGGCCCAGAGATCAGCCGGGCGCTGGCGCGTCTCGACGAAATCCGCGTCATCACGGAAGGGTTGCCGGAAATCGACAGGCTGCCGCCTGGTCGCATCAATGCGCTCGCCCGCTTCGCGTCCGCTGCCAAGGCACAGGCGGTCGCCCGACTTCCGGACGATCGGCGGACCGCAACGCTTCTGGCGTTCATCCGCACACTCGAGGCCAGCGCCAGCGACGACGTCATCGATCTGTTCGACGTCGTCACCACGACGATCTTTTCCAATGCGCAGGCGGCCTCAAGGGAGGCGCGTCTGCGCTCGCTTCGCGACCTCGATGCCGCTGCGCTGAAGCTGCGCGATGCCGCCGCCGTTTTGTTCGACGAGGCGACACCGGACGCCGAGGTTCGTGCCGTCATCTTCGAGACCGTGGGGCGCGATCTCCTGAAAACCGCCTATGACCGGGTGGGTGCACTCGCCGAGCCGCCCGACGACGTCTATTTCGCCGAACTCAGGAAACACCGGGGGCAGTTTCGCTTCGCGCCGGCGCTGCTGCGTGGGCTCGACCTCGACGCGGCTCCGGCGGGCAGGTCGCTCCTGGATGCCGTTGAACACGTGCGTGCCCTTCAAGATGGCGTCAAACGGTCTGGACCCGCACCCGCCGCCTTCGCACCGAAGGAGTGGATTGGCCAGTTGAAAGCGGCCGACGGCAAGATTGACCTGTTCGGCTATCGGCTGTGCGTACTTGATCAGCTCCGGCGCACGATCCGCCGGCGGGATGTCTTTGCGTCCCGGTCGCTGCGCTACGCCGATCCACGCAAGGGTCTTCTGTCCGGCGCGGCCTGGGAAGCGGCTCGCCCGGCCGTTTGTCGCACGGTCGGGGTCTCGGCGTCGGCCGACGAGGAACTGACCCGGCTTTCGACACGCCTTGATCTCGCCTATCGGGAAACCGCCGATCGCGCGCCCGCCAACCCGGCGCTGTCGTTCGAGACGACGGCCGGCGGCGTCGATCTGTCGGTCGCGCAGCTCGACAAGATCGAGGAGCCGCCGAGCCTCGTGGCGCTTCGCACCGAAATCGAGACCCGACTCCCGCATGTCGATCTGCCTGAACTTATCCTCGAAATACAGGCGCGGACTGGATTTGCCGAGCATTTTACCCACGCGAGCGAAGGTGGTTCACGCGCCGAGGACATCGCGACGAGCGTCAGCGCGGTTCTCCTGGCCGAAGCCTGCAATACTGGCTTCGAGCCGCTTGTCCGGCGGGACAGCCCGGCGCTTCGCCGATCGCGGCTGAGCTGGGTGAAACAGAACTTTCTGCGCGCCGAGACGCTGACCGCCGCCAACGCAGCACTGGTGGCGGCGCAGAACGCGGTCCCACTCGCCCGATCCTGGGGCGGCGGCGAAGTTGCCTCGGCCGACGGCTTGCGCTTTGTCGTGCCGGTGCGCACCATTCATTCCGGCCCCAATCCTCACTACTTCGGACACGAGCGCGGCGTCACCTGGTACAATCTGGCGTCCGACCAGTACACCGGCCTCAACGCGATCACCATTCCCGGAACGTTGCGCGACAGCCTTTATCTCCTGGCCCTCGTCCTGGAGCAGGAAACCGAGCTTTCTCCAACCGAGATCATGACCGACACCGCAGGCTACACCGACACGATCTTCGGAATCTTCCATCTCCTCGGCTACCAGTTCAGTCCTCGCATCGCCGACATCGGCGGCTCCCGGTTCTGGCGGGTGGACAGGAAAGCTGATTACGGCCTGCTCGACGGGCTTGCGGCGAACCGGATCAACGTGCGCCTCATCGCCGACCACTGGGACGACCTCCTGCGCCTCGCCGGGTCGCTGAAACTCGGCGTCGTGCGGGCCGCCGGGCTCACCCGCACCCTCCAGACCAACGATCGCCCGATGAAACTGGCCCGTGCGCTCCAGGAGCTGGGACGCCTGATCAAGACGCTCTACCTGCTGCGGTTCATCGATGACGAGAGCTATCGCCGGCGCATCCTCATACAGCTCAACCGCGGCGAAAATCGCCACAGGCTGGCGCGCGTGATCTTCCACGGCAAGCGTGGCGAACTGCGCCAGCGCTATCGCGACGGTCAGGAGGACCAGCTCGGCTCGCTCGGCCTGGTGGTCAACGTCGTCGTCCTGTGGAACACGATCTATATGGACGCCGCTCTCAATCAGCTGCGCGCCGAAGGATACGAGGTGAAGTCCGAGGACGTCGCCCACCTTTCCCCGTTGAGCTTCGGCCACATCAACATGCTCGGCCGTTACGCCTTCACACTGCCGGAAATCATCGCGCGTGGCGAACTCAGGCCGCTGCGCGATCCCCGAACCGCAGGAATCGACGACCTGTAGGCAAGCTTATGTGTGTTTTCTGTTCCGTTGCTACTCAGAGCCC
>JBDHWD010000195.1:0-4418 GCA_039810005.1 Thermomicrobiales bacterium
TCGGTCACAACGACGTCGATCTTGTCACCGACAGCAACCACATCCTCGGCGCGCTCCACACGATCGGCAGCGAGCTGCGAGATGTGAACGAAAGCGTCGCGTCCTGGTGCGATCTCGACGAACACACCGGCAGGAATGATCGTCTTGACTGGTCCGCTGAGCTTCTCGCCAACCTGCGGTTCGTAGGTCAGGCGGCGGATCTGGGCGACAGCCTCGTCGGTCGCTTCCTGACCAACACCGGAGACGTAGACAGTGCCGTCGTCCTCGATGTCGATCTTGGTGCCGGTCGATTCCTGGATGCCACGGATGATCTTGCCGCCCGGGCCGATCACGGCGCCGATCTGGTCGGTCTTGATCTTCACCGACACGATGCTCGGGGCGAACTCGGATCGCTGCGTGCGCGGCTCCGAGATTGCCTCGGCCATCTTGCCGAGAATGAACAGGCGACCTTCGCGGGCCTGAGCGAGGGCTTCGCTCATGATCTGCGGGGTGATGCCCTTGACCTTAATATCCATCTGGATCGCGGTGATGCCCTCTTCGGTGCCCGCGACCTTGAAGTCCATATCACCCAGTGCGTCCTCGACGCCCTGAATGTCGGTCAGGATGCGATAGTTGCCCTCGTCGTTGGTGACGAGGCCCATGGCAACACCAGCTACTGGCGCTGAGATCGGAACACCAGCATCCATGAGTGCCATCGTTGAGCCGCAGACGCTGGCCATCGAGGATGAGCCGTTCGAGCTCATAACCTCGGAGACGACGCGCAGGACGTACGGGAACTCGGTCTCTTCCGGCAGAACAGGTAGCAGCGCGCGCTCCGCCAGCGCACCGTGGCCGATGTCGCGGCGGGACGGTCCACGCATCCGGCGAACTTCACCGACGCTGAATGGCGGGAAGTTGTAATGGTGCATGTAGCGCTTCGATGTCTCGAGGCCGAGGCCATCGAGGAGCTGGTCTTCCTTGGTCGAGCCGAGGGTAGCGACGGTCACAACCTGCGTCTGTCCGCGCGTGAAGATGGCCGAGCCATGGGCGCGCGGCAGGTAGCCGGTCTCGCTCCAGATCGGCCGGATCTCCGACGGCTGGCGGCCGTCAGGGCGATCACCGCGCTCGAGAATGGCCTTGCGGACCGTTGACTTGACCAGCGCGTCGAACGCGTTGGTGTAGGTCTTGGTCGCTGCTGCAACATCCTCGCCGGCTGCCTGAGCCTGCTCGACAAAGTGCTGGATCGTCTCACGGCGCAACGCTGATGTTGCGTTCTGGCGAGCTTCCTTGTCGGCGTTGAACAGCGCACCGTCCAGGCGATCGCCAACCTGTGCGCGGATCGCTTCGACGACATCCTCGTTCTTCGGAGCAACCTTCGGCTCGCGCTTGGTCTTGCCAGCGCGCTCCTGCAGGCGGCGCTGCGCAGCAACGATGCGGCGGATCTCGTCGTGGGCCTTTGCGATCGCATCCACGAGCAGCTGCTCGGGGACCTCGCGCGCTTCGCCCTCGACCATCATGATCGCGTCGTCCGTGCCGGCGACGACCATGTCGAGCTCGTTCTTGTCGTGGTCCGATTCGAGCGGGTTCACGACGATCTGGCCGTCGATGTAGCCGATCCGAACCGCACCCACCGGGCCCTGGAACGGCACGCTGGAGATCATCAGCGCGGCAGACGCGCCGTTGATTGAGAGAATGTCGGGGTCATTGACCTGGTCCGCCGAGAGAACCGTCGAGATGATCTGCACCTCGTTGCGGTATCCGCTCGGGAATAACGGTCGGATCGGTCGGTCGGTCAGGCGAGCCGAAAGAATCGCGTGCTCGGTCGGCCGACCTTCGCGCTTGATGAAGCCGCCCGGGATCTTGCCGGCGGCGTACATGCGCTCTTCGTAGTCAACAGTGAGCGGGAAGAAGTCCATGCCTTCGCGCGGCTCTTCCTCACCCTCGGCGGTTGAGAGCACGACCGTGTCGCCGTAGCGAACAGTCACAGCGCCATCGGCCAGTCCGGCGATCCTGCCGGTTTCAAATACGAGCTCACGCCCGGCAATTTCCAGGCGCTCCTCGATGATGTTGGGACGATTGTCCATAGAGGTTGTTGTCCTATCCCTCATGAGAGCGTGCTCCTTTGCACACTCCATACGTTTCCGGCGAATCTATATCTCGCCGGTGGTGCCGCGGTGAGGGTTAGGGACTGGAGCTTGAAGGCGTCTTCCGTCTCCATGCTTCAGTTCCTAACGCTCACCCTCACGGCGTCAGATGCTGGCGCGCTCAGTGAGAGCGACGCGTGTCGTGTTGTCGCACTCCTTTCTGTTCGTCATGCTGCAGCAGCACACAAACAGCCCAGGGTCAAACGACCCTGGGCTGGATATCGCACGATGCTGGCCGCGATTGATGCTGAAGACGCGATCGATTGCAAGCTTAGCGTCGCAGTCCCAACCTGGCGATCAGCGTCCGATAGCGGTCGCTATCATTCTTGTTGAGATAGGCGAGCAGCCGGCGGCGGCGGCCGACGAGCTTGAGCAGACCTCGACGCGAGTGATGATCGTGTGGATGCTCGCGCAGGTGCTCGATCAATCCATTGATGCGCTCGGTGAGGAGAGCAATCTGGACTTCCGGCGATCCTGTGTCGGTGTCGTGAGTTCGATACGCCTCAACGATGTCGTCACGCTGAGTCTTCTGCAATGTCATCCGCGAGCGGCCTCCCTGAACCATCGATCATCTCAAGCCGCGCTCACGCGGCATACGTCTTCAACATACAACCATATCAGAAATTGGCTGTTTCTACAACCACCAGACGCCTCGTTTCGAGCACCGGATGGCGATAATGCAGCACACCATTATAATGGACGCAAGCGGTTTCCGCTGGCGGTTGTTCAGTCGATCGGCTGATAGACCGACGGTCGTAAGAGTGTGCCAAAATGGCCTGTTTTCCGCGTTGACATGGACTTATCCGCTCGATACACTTTCCATTCGGTGCTCGAGCGCACGCCGACGTAGCTCAATTGGCAGAGCAGCTGTTTTGTAAACAGCAGGTTGCGGGTTCGAGTCCCACCGTCGGCTCCAGGGGGAGATACCCAAGTGGCCAAAGGGGGCTGGCTGTAAACCAGCTGCGTAATGCTTCGGGGGTTCGAATCCCTCTCTCCCCACCGGCCCGTCTTTACGGATTAAAGATGGGCCGTTTGCTTGTGTATTGCGTTGTCGTTGGGCATTGCGCCATCGCGCCGAACGCAGGAGGTAACAGAATCAGTGGCGAAGCAGAAGTTTGAGCGGACGAAGCCGCATGTCAACGTGGGGACGATTGGTCACGTTGACCATGGCAAGACGACGTTGACGGCAGCGATCACCAAGACGCTGGCGATCAAGGGTGAGGCGGCCTACCGATCGTTTGACTCGATCGACAATGCGCCGGAAGAGCGTGAGCGTGGCATCACGATCGCCATCTCGCACGTGGAGTACGAGACCGATGCGCGCCACTACGCGCACGTGGACTGCCCGGGACACGCCGACTACGTCAAGAACATGATCACCGGTGCGGCGCAGATGGACGGGGCGATCCTGGTCGTCAGCGCGCCGGACGGCCCGATGCCGCAGACGCGCGAGCACATCCTGCTGGCGCGCCAGGTGGAAGTGCCGGCGATGGTGGTGTTCCTCAACAAGGTCGACATGATGGACGACGAGGAGCTCCTGGAGCTGGTCGAGCTGGAAGTGCGCGAATTGCTCTCGCAGTACAACTTCCCGGGCGATGAGATTCCCATCATCCGCGGCTCGGCGCTGGCGGCGCTGGAGTCGACCTCCAACGACGTGACCTCACCGGAGTACGCCCCGATCCTCGAGCTGATGCAGGCGGTGGATGACTACATCCCGACGCCAGCGCGGGCGGTGGATCAGCCGTTCCTGATGCCGGTGGAGGACGTGTTCGGCATCAAGGGCCGTGGCACGGTCGTGACGGGTCGCGTTGAGCGTGGCGTGGTCAAGACCGGCGAGACGGTCGAGATCGTCGGCATCCACCCGACGCGCTCGGTGGTGGTGACCGGGGTCGAGATGTTCCAGAAGACGCTGGATCAGGGTGAGGCGGGCGACAACGTCGGCTGCCTGTTGCGCGGCATTGAGCGCGCCGAGATCGAGCGTGGGCAGGTGCTGGCCAAGCCGGGTTCGATCAAGCCGCACACGAAGTTCGCGGCCGAGGTGTACGTGCTGTCGAAGGAAGAGGGAGGACGACACACGCCGTTCTTCCCGGGCTATCGGCCGCAGTTCTACATTCGGACGACGGACGTGACCGGCGCGATCCAGCTGCCGGAAGGCGTCGAGATGGTGATGCCGGGCGACAACATCCAGATGGACGTCGAGCTGATCCAGCCGGTGGCCATCGAAGAGGGACTGCGCTTCGCCATTCGCGAAGGTGGTCGCACCGTCGGCGCTGGTGTCGTCACCAAGATCGCACA
>JBDHWD010000196.1:0-4360 GCA_039810005.1 Thermomicrobiales bacterium
CTGCTGGCCGTCGATGGCCTGACGCCCGGCGCGAGTGATGAGACGAGCGATACGCTGTTGCGGCAGGCGGAAGCCGTAGCGATCGAGGCCCTCGGCGATGCGCCGCCCGATCAGCTGCCGCATGTCGCCGCCTGGCGCGATGCCTACCGCGCGTTCGGCGCGAAGCCGCAGCGCACCCGCAACAGCCTTGAGGCGCTATTGCGTCGCGTTGCCGCCGGTCTGCCACGCATCAATCGACTGACCGACATCTACAACGCCATCTCGGTACAACACCAGATTCCGCTGGGTGGTGAGGACTTGCAGCGCTACGTCGGCCCGCCGCGCCTGATCCGCGCGGTCGGCAACGAGCCGTTCGACACGACAGCCAGCGGCGAGGAGGTTGTCGAATTTCCCGAACCCGGCGAGGTTGTCTGGTGCGACGATGCCGGCGTGACCTGTCGACGCTGGAACTGGCGGCAGGCCCGTCGCACCCAGCTGCACGACTCGACGACCACCGCGATCTTCATCCTCGATGCGCTCGATCCGCTGACGAATGAGGCGCTGCAGGCTGCCGCTGATGATCTCATCGCCGATCTCAGCCGCATCGGCCCTGATGTCGTCGTTGCTCAGCGCCTGATCGCTGCCAATTCCAGCTCGGCCTGAAAGCGCAGGGTACCCGGAGTGGAGACCGGTCGCGACGCCATCCGCCGCGCGTTGACGGGCGCTGGGCGCGCGAGCCGACCGCTCTAGCCCGGTCGGCTCGATCCGCAGTCATCGTCGCGTGCGTATGCAACGGTATCTTCGAGGCTGAGAGCAGCGCCCTCAGTGAATACCCTGTCCCACGTCGCTTGGCCAAGTGCCAGACGTCCGGCGCTGGCCGTCTGCTCGGCTTCAACGCTCTCGGCTGTTGCAGCGATGGCTCCGAGGCGTGTCCGTATCCGGTTGGCCGCGCCAAGCAGGCGCGCGGCGCGCTCCATCCGTTGCTCGGTAACGGCAACGGCGGCGAAGCGTTCCAGCGCCACCGCGATCTGGCGCGGATCGTTCATCGCCAGGTTGAGCGTGAGCGCTTCCCTGAGGTACGCCGTCGCGCGCTCTGTTTCGCCTTGCCGGTTCGACACGTTGCCGAGGTTCGAATAGAGCGGGCCGACTGAGTTGGTCATCCCTGCGTTCTCTGCGACCGTCAGCGCCTCCATCTCCGCTGCGGCCGTGCGCTCGAGATCGCCGAGGTAGTACCAGGCAGCGCCCAGATTGCCCAGCGCTCGGGACAAAGCCTCCGGGTACTCGATCTGCCGCGCCAGCCGAACGCAGCGCTCCCAGATCTCGATCGCGCGCGAGAACTCCCCGTAGTCGTAGGCAATGCCGGCCAGCAGGATCAGCGAGTTCACCTCCCCGGCTGTGTCGCCCGCGGCCTGGTAGAGCGCGACGCTCTGCTCGAAGAACCGATCGCCGTGCTTCCGATCGCCCTGTGCGTTCCAGAGCATGCCGCTGGCCCGATAGAGCAGCGCCCGGACGGAGAGCGGCGCACGCTCGAGGTCGGGACGGGCGAGCGCGCGCTCCACCCACTCGCGCCCCTCGCCGATGTAGCCGCGCAGGAGCCAGAAGCGCCCGAGCGCACCGGCCAGCCGGATCTCTGCGTCTCCATTCGGCTGCTCGCGCGCCCAGGCCAGCGCCGCCCGCAGGTTATCGTGCTCGCTTTCAAGGCGCGGAATCCAGCTGGCTCGCCCCGCTCCGTAGAGCTCGATGGCCGACTGCTCCGCCAGCGCGATGTAGTACTCGGCGTGTCGCCGGGCTAGCGCCGCCGCCTCCGGATCGCTCGCCAGACGTTCGGCTGCGAAGTGGCGCAGCAGCTCGTGCATGGCATAGCGGCCTGTTCCGCTCTGCCCCAGCAGCGACCGATCGACCAGTCGGACCAGTACACCGGCGCGTGTGGCAGCGACGTCCTGCGCAGCGGCGCGATCGAAGCTGCCCTGGAACACCACCAGACGCATCAGCGCCCGCTGCTCTTCCTCGCTGAGCAACCGCCAGGAATGCTCGAATACTGCCCGCAGACTGCGATGGCGATCCGGTATGTCGCGCGTGCGTGCCGCCAGCGAGTCGAGGTCGGACTGCAACGCTGCGGCAATCTCGTCCGTGCTGTAGTGATCGACCCAGTGCGCCGCCAGCTCGATGCCCAGCGGCAGGCCGTCGAGCAATCCGCAGAGCCGGATCGCACCGTTCAGATCCTGCGCGTTCCGCCCCCAGCCCGGCATCCGTCGTCCCGCGTGGTCCAGAAAGAGGCGCACGCCGGCATGGCTGGCCGGATCGCTGGATTCTGCATTCGGGACGGAGAGGCCGCCCAGGCGTAGCAGCGCTTCGCCGCTGATACCCAGCGGCTCGCGCGACGTCGCCAGGATTCGTAAATCCGGAGCGGCGCGTAACAGCACCCGCGCGATGGTGCCAGCCTCCGGCAAATGCTCGCAGTTGTCGAGGATCAGCAGCATCGTTCGTGTCCGCACATGCTCGGCCAGTGCCTCCAGCGGGGCCCGTTGGCCATCCATGATCAGGTCGAGCGCTGCGGCAATGGCCCCGGCAACGGTTGCGACCTGCAGGGCCGGGTCTGCGCCGGGCTGAACACCGGCTAGAGGAACCCACCAGACGCCATCGGTAAAGCGGGATTGCATCGCCCAGGCACCTTCGAGTGCCAGCCGGGTCTTGCCGACCCCGCCAGCGCCGACGATCGTCGCCAGCCGCGATGAGCTATCCGGCAGACCGAGCAGCCTCGCCAGCTCCTCCTCGCGTCCGACCAGTGGCGCGAGCGTGGCCGGCAGATTGTGCGTGTGATGTCGCATGCTCTCCCGCGCCGCCGGAGCGACGCGCAGCGCGGCAGCACCGACCCGGATGCGCTCGGCCAGCTGCGCCGTCTCGCTGTCGGGCGTCACGCCCAGATCGTTGCGCAACGTCTCGGCGCAGCGAGCGTAGGCAGCCAATGCGGCAGCGCGATCCCCGTTCAGCGCATGCGCGCACATGAGCTGGCGGTAGGCTGCTTCGCGCCACGGATCGAGCGCCAGTTGCCGACCGGCAGCGGCGACCGCTTCAGCGGCGCGTCCGGCAGCGAGGTAGCGCTCGGTGACGGTCTGCAGGACAGCCAGTGCCTGCTCGCGCAGTGTCTCGCGCTTGAGCAGCAGCCAGTGCTCAAACGCCTCGCAGCCCGGCAGGCCGAAGCCCGCCAGCAGCTCGCCCTGATAGAGGGCGGCGGCGCGTTCCAGATCGGCGAGATCTGCGCTACCGGCCAACCGGGCGAACTCGCCGACATCGACCGTTGCAACATCGGCGCGCCACTGCATCGATGTGCGATCCGCCAGCACCGGGTCCGTGCCGTCCGCAAATCCGGCTCGCACCCGAACGAGCGACTGCGTCAGGTTGCGCAGCGCGTCGGCCTCTGGCAGCTCCGGCCAGAGCAGCCCGGCCAACAGGCTGCGACTGTGGGGGCGATCCGACTCAACGGCCAGATAGGCCAGCAGCGCCTGAACCTTGACGCCACGCACGGCCGACGTGGGTGCGCCGTTGTGGCGCACCTGGAACGTGCCCAGGCAGCAGATGTCGTACCCCACAGGGGACTCCCAGAACGCGGTAGCAACATAGCGAATATGCAAGCAAGTGCGCTCACCATATCACGACACGACCGTGCTCAAGCAATCTGAATGAACTGACACCACTTTTGCGTCCCAGTCGCACTCCGGTCGCACAGCGGTCGCAGTCGCCGGTCATGCTGGGAGCATGAACGGACGAAATCAGTGACGCATTCGGGAGATCAGCGGCGGCGCGACCCCCAACGCCATGCGTTTCTGCTCACGCTCTGGCAGGAGCAGGCAGACGGGCCGTGGCGGGCAGCGCTGCGTCCCGCCGATGGTGGCGAGCGTCAGGGGTTTGCGGCGATCGAGCATCTTGCCGCCTATCTGCTGCGCCTCACCACGCCGGATGCAGCGGACGAGCGTACCGCATCAGATGCGCCGGATGCGCCGTCCTGGAGAGACGATGCCGGCCCGGCGTAAGACACCGGCGCAGCAACGACGGAAAGGTGCAGGGAGATGGAACGACAGCAAACGATCCCGATCGGTCAGGCGCGATTGCGAGTGCTGATCAGCGCGCTGCTGCTGGCCGGCCTGCTCGTCACGCTCGTCCCGGCAGTGAGCCGGGCAGCGAGCTTCACCGTAACGAACCTCAATGAGTCCGGGGCTGGCTCACTACGTCAGGCCTTGGCTGACGCGAAGGCGGCGGTTGGCGACGATACGATCTCGTTCGAGGATGGGTTGACCGGCACGATCACCGTCGCCAGTCAATTGGTCATCGATAGCAACGTCATCATCCAGGGACCGGGCGCGGAGCTACTGACGATCAGCGG
>JBDHWD010000197.1:0-4339 GCA_039810005.1 Thermomicrobiales bacterium
GCTGTATGCAGCTCTGGTCGTCGCCGCCATCGTCGCGCTTACCAGCCTTTCTGATCTCCTCAGCCTTGCGGCGCAGGCGATCTTCGACGAGCGTCCGGTTATCACTGATACATACTGGTGGATCGATGGTCTCGCTGCTGGCGTCGCCGGATCGATTGTCGGGCTGGCCCTCTGGGCGATGCAGATGCTTCGCGCAAGCCGGCTGATCGCGCGTCCAGACGCGCTCGGTGTGGCTGAGCGCCGCTCCGTCCTGCGACGGTTCGCGCTGTATGCGCTCACCTTCATCGGGCTGATCGTCAGCCTCGTCTTCGCCGCTGAGTCGCTGGAGAACGTACTGCGCGAAATCCTCGGCGTATCCGACGGGCCGGAAAACATCAGCTTCCGAATCGTGGAGCCGCTGCTCAGGGCGATCCCGTTCGCAGCCGCGTGGTTCATGTTCGGGCAGTTGGTCGTCGCTGAAGCGGACGAGAGAAACGAAGCCGCCGACCAGGCCAACGTTCGCCGTATCTACAGCTACGGCATCGCACTGATTGGCCTGGCAGCAGGGTCGATCGGCCTCGCTAGCACGCTAGCGACAGCATTCGACCGCATCGCCGGAGGGCAGGCATCACTCATTGGCAGCGGCCCGTGGAAAGCCGAGCTGAGCGCCATGCTGCCGGTCGCGCTGCTTGGAGCAGCCACCTGGATTTGGCAGTCATACCGCTTTGGCCAGTGGGTCGAGGACGACCCGCTCGTCGAACGCTCAAACACGGTCCGGCGGGTCTACGTCTATACGGCGCTGGCCGGCGCAGTCGTCGCCGTCCTCGTGTCGTTGGCGCTGATAATCTACCGGACGTTATCGGCGCTTCTGGACGTTGGAACCGAATCGCTGGGCCGCGCGCTGAGCATTCCAGGTGGGGTCTTCCTCGTATCAGCCGCCGTGCTGATCTACCACGCACTCATCCTGCGGGCCGATCTGGCGGCGCAGTCTGTCGAAGAGACTGCTGCCCAGCGTGTGATTCTGGAACTGAGCGGTCCGGGGAATCTGGAGATTGAGGACATCCTCAAGCAGATCGCGCACGAACTGCCGGGCGGCTATCGACTGCGCGTCCTCGACCGTGCGACGGTCGAGGCGCTGCCCGAAGGAGAGCTACCCGAGATCGAGCAGCGCGTCAGCGAGCGCGACTAGCTCGTCCTTTGCCAGCAGGGTGTCAACCCAGCGAACGGGCAACGCATCGGCGCCCCAGCGCGCGCCAGCCAGCGCACCGGCAACCGCGCCGGTCGTATCGGCGTCATTCCCCAGATTGACGGCCGCCACGATCGCATCTTCCGGCGTGTCGTGCGCCGTCACCGCCCAGAGCGCCGCGCTGAGCGTATCCAGCACGTAGCCTCCCGCTGGCAACGTGTCGGGCGTCGCTGTGGCGGCTGCGTCGATCGCCGTTCGGACCTCGTCCAGCTCGGCTGCGCGATCAGCCGCCGCCAACGGGTCGGATTCACCGAGGAGCAGCGCCGCTACAGCTGCATTCAGCGCGACGCAGGCATCGACGCAGAGCGGGTTCGCGTGCGTGATCCGCGATGAGTCAGCCGAGTGGCGCGCATTCATTTCAGCGTCGCGCCAGGCAGCCAGCGCGATCGGCGCGCAGCGCATGATCGAGCCATTCGACGCATCGCGCGGGCGCATCGCCTCGTGCGTACGGGCACCGGCGTCCTGCCACGGCACGCCATCGTTCAGCAGCTCCAGCGCATGGCGGGTCGTGTTGCCAATGTCCTTGGGATCGGATCGAAACCATTCGACGAAGTTGGCCGCGATGTCATCAGCATCAAAGCGCTGCTTCTCAACGAGCGATCGCGCGATGCAGAGTGCCATCTGCGTGTCGTCCGTCACCTCCCCCGCTGGCAGATTCAGCCATCCGCCGCCGACGATCTCGCGATGAACGCCGATTGTTGCGGCAATGGCCTCGGGCGACATGAACTCGACCGTGGCCCCGAGCGCGTCTCCCGCCGCCATCCCCAGCATGACGCCACGAAAGCGATTGCGCTGCCGATCCTGATCCATGTTGCAACCGTCCTCTTGCTGCCCACGCGATACGCACCGCTGCGCCTCAGATCGGAGTATAGTGTCGCGGCACAATCCGGATGCTGCACAGATGAAAGGTGACGCAATGCGGACCAACGAGGCGAAGCGCAAAATGCTCGCTGGGCAACCGGCGTTCGGCTACACACTGGGACTCGGCTCGCCGGTCGCAGCCGAGCAGCTCTCCCGTCTGGGACCAGACTTCATGTTCGTCGATACCCAACATGGCTCGTTCGGTCCGGAGCAGGTCACCATGACGCTCATGGCGATCGAGGCCGGCGGCTCGGTGCCGATGGCGCGAGTCGCCCGCAACGACTACACGCTGATCGGTCGCCTGCTTGACGAAGGCGCGCTCGGCATCATCGTGCCGATGGTCAATACCGCCGCAGACGCCAAGGCCGCCGCAGACGCCTGTCGCATCCCGCCCGTTGGGACGCGCTCGTGGGGTGCCGGTGCGGCAGTTCGCTACGGCCCAGACTACTTCGATCGCATCAACGACGAGCTGTTCGTCGCGGTACAGATCGAGAGCATCGAGGCGGTCGAGAACGCTGAGGCGATTATGTCGACACCAGGCGTTGACGGCTGCTGGGTCGGCCCTGGCGACCTGGCGCTGTCGCTGGGTATCCATCCTCGCGACGCGGCCAATGACGATCGTCACGCTCGCGCGATTGAGCGTGTGATCGAGGCCTGCAAGAACACCGGCAAGATCCCGGGCTTCGCCGCGTTCACGCCGGACGACGCGCTGCGCCGGGCCGAGCAGGGCTTCATCTACCTGACTGCCGGTTCAGACGCCGGCTTCATGCTCAGCGGCGCACGCGAGGGTATCGCCAAGCTCGGACTGGCTGGGTAGCTCACACCGATTTCGATGACGAGAGACGGGACTCATGGAGATCTACATCGTCCGCCACGGCAAGGCACTCGACCACGGAGACCAGCGCGTTACCAGTGATGAGATGCGCTGGCTGATTGAGGAGGGGCGTGCCGAAATCGAGACGATGGCGGCGCTGCTGGCGCGGCTCGGCGTGACGCCCGATCTGGTGCTGACCAGCCCGCTGGTTCGTGCCCGCCAGACTGCCGAGATCATCGCCGAGCGGGTGGGTTCGGCAGCGCCGACGATCTGCGACGAGCTTGCGCCGGGCGGTTCGCCGGGCGGAGTCCTGGCCGAAATCGCCAGACACGACAATCCGGAGACTGTTGTCGCTGCTGGACACATGCCGGGGGTAGCCTATCTGGTCGGCTACCTGCTGCATCAGGATCCGGACTGTGGAATCGGATTCAGGACCGGCGCAATCGCGCGCATCGGCCTTCCCGATGGCGACCTGGCACCGGGCGCGGGGCGCTTGCGCTGGATGATACCGCCGACCGTGGCACAGCGGCTCATGAGCGAGTGATCGACGCCCGCCGCGAGTCGACCCAACGACAAACGCTCTGGCTGCTGATCGCCGCCATCTTCGTCGTCTCGGTCGACTCGCGCGTCATCACCCCGATCCTGCCAGCAATTGCCGACGACCTCGACGTGACGATCGGCCGAGCCGGCCTGATCGTCACCGCCTACCTCCTGCCCTACGGCCTGTTTCAGCTCCTCTATGGCCCACTCGCCGACCGCACCGGCCACGTCCGCGTCATCTGTGTCGCGCTCGTCGGCTTTGCCATTGGCGAGGTTCTCTGCTCGCTTGCGCCGGACCTGCGCACACTCGTGCTGTTTCGGCTGCTGACCGGCATCGTCGCGGCGGCCGTCTTCCCGCTGACGCTCGCCTGGATCGGCGAGACGGTTGCGTATGGCGAGCGCCAGAGCGTCATCGGCTACACCGTCATGGCGGCAGCGATCGGTCAGGTGATATCTGCAGCAGCTGGCGGCTTCCTGGCAGCGGTCATTTCGTGGCGCACGATCTTCCTGCTCGACGGCTCGCTGGCGCTGATCATCGTCATCCTGATGCTGCGCAGCGGCTTGCCGGCGCGCCGACCACCAACGGTACGCGCATCGCGACTCGCGCCTTACCACGCTGTCTTTGCCGACCGTCGGCACGCGCTCTTCCTGCTCCTGATATTCATCGAGGGCGGCTTCACCATCGGCGCATTCGCCTACTTCGGCGCACTGCTGCGCGACCGCGACGGCTACTCCTACGTGGCGATTGGCTTCATCATCGCGCTGTTCGGGATCGCGTCGGTCGTGACCGGCCGGCTAATCGGTCGCGCTGCACGGCTGCTGCGAGAGCGCCGCATGATCGCAATCGGTGGAACCGGCGTTGCCATCGCCTACCTGTTGACGACGCTGCAGCCGTCGCT
>JBDHWD010000198.1:0-4334 GCA_039810005.1 Thermomicrobiales bacterium
AGCTCGCTGGCGAGCATCCGGTAGCCAACATCGCGAAGATGCCAGGCGCGGGTGCGCTCGTGCCAGTTGCTGACGTCGGCCGGATCGACAATGATCCGCCCGCCAACGGCGTCAGCTCCGCGCGACACTTCAGCCAGCGTCGCCGCGAGCCAGGTCGGGTCCGCCACTGTGTCCGCGTCGGTCGAGACGATAACGCCAGCCGCACCGCGACGTGTCAGATGCAGCCGCCGCGCGGCCTCATCCATCAGCAGCCGCCGCGCAACGCCAACATGCGCATGTTCTTCAGGCAGATCCAGCTCGGCGACGTGCAGCGCCACATCTGGATTGGTGACCGCAAACTGGCGAGCCACGGTCGCAGTATCGTCGGCGCAGTTGTTCGCCAGCACGATAACCTCGAACCGGCAGCGAGGAAGCTGCCTCCCGTGAAGATCACGCTGCTGCGCTAGCGCCGCAAGGGTATCCGGCAGCGTCTCGCGTTCATCGCGGGCCGGGATGACGACAACGATTTCGCACGCGCGGTCGATCTGCGCTGCAACGAGCGGGCCATATGCGGAGATGAAATCGATGTCGCGGGTACATTCATCTACGGAAAGGAGCGTAGCGGCCACCTGCGTCTCCAGCCGACAAAGAGCCGGCGTACAGCCCGCCGGTACGACTGATTACGCACGCTCGGTGCCAGACTGACTCAGTAGAAGTAGCCCGCCACGATCTTGCCGGTCGGGTCAATCAGGTAGCCGGAGTCCCCGCCGTTGTTCCAGACAGCGCCGGTGCGACCCCAGTAGATGTCGGTCGCAGTATTGAGCCCCTTCGCGACGTGCAGACGGAGCGATGCACCCGGCAGCAGCGCGACATCCGGGAAGGTGAAGGTGGTGCCGGACTCGTCGCGCACCTGCCAGCCTTCGAGATGTATCGTGACCTCATCGTAATTGCGGATCAGCGCATATTCATACTCAGCGCCCGCCTCCCAGCTTGGGTCCGGCAGGATGTAGTCGATCCGCAGGTCGCCGGTGCTGACGCGGGCCGGCGTCGGCGTCTCGCCCGCCTGACCGTAGCGCCAGGTGTAGTAATGCAGGCCGATGTTTCCCGCCTCGACCTGCCATTCCGGCGCATTCAACGGCGTATAGGTCAGGCAGCGACGCTCGAAGCACTGCATCAGCACGTTCTGCTTGACACCACCGACGAGCACCTGACTCCAGTAGGCGTCACTGATCGGATAGCCTGTCGCGTAGAACGGGTTCTCGAAGAGCGGCTCCTGCGCGTAGACGCCGTCCTTGTAGACAACCCCCTGACTCTGCATGAACATCCAGAACGGCCCTGCGACCCAGTGGCCGGTATGCTCGACCCATTCGGCATCGGTTGCGCCCCACTGCGCCAGCGCCGGATCGACGCCAATCTGGCCATCACGAGTCAATGTCGCGACGATCGGCGCGCCGCCCGCTGTCCGGCTCGCATCGAGGAGTGTCGAGAAGGTCGCATAGGTCGGCCCATTCGGATCTTCGGCATCCCCGGCGACATTCACAACGGCCGGATCACGCACCAGCCAGGCGCGATCGCCGACCGCCATGTGTCCGGAGATGAGCTCGCTGGCCAGCAGGCCGTTCGTGACGTACCACGGCGACGAGCGGTCGGCGTTGCGATCGTTGATCTCCATGCGTGACTTGTCGAAGTACTGGACGAGGCGCTGCCCACCTGGTGATTCGGCGTACGGCTCAGTCAGCAACGCCGACGCCGCGACCGGCCCCCACATCCAGGTGCGCGATGTCTGATAGGTGACGAGCGGCATATCGGTGCGCGCCCAGGTACGATCGAAGGCTGTGTGCTCGATCGGCGCGGCCGAAGCGCCGGGCACAGCCAGCACCATGAGTGCAAGCAGCAGCAGCCCGACAACGACCCGGCGACATGACGCCATGCTCACGCGCTCCCTTCGTCTGTGTCCGTATCCTGATCGTCGCAGGTGCGCGACAGACCGTCAACACTGACCGACAATGGGCGTATCATTGCCACCTTGACCCCGCGACATGGGGGTGGGGTGGTCAGTCTGAGCAAGTGGGGCAATTGGGGCAGCGGGGGTACCGTGCAGCAGATCAAGCGCTTTTCGGAGCTTTCATCACCAGCCGCGCATCGAGGATTTTTCCTCCTGGCGATCATGACGCTCTGCTTCGGGCTGGCGATGTCAATTCAAGAAAACATAGTAACCAATTATTTCGAGGACGTACTTAATCTTCAAGGGCCACAATTTGGTTATATCACTGCGATTCGCGAAGTGCCAGGTTTCCTGCTCATCTTCCTGACCGCAGTCTTCTATCGCATGTCTGTCGCGCGGCTGACATCGATGATGCTGATCGTGATGGGCGTCGGCTATATCCTGTTCGGTCTGTCGAACTCGTTCTGGACCGTCGCGCCGTGGGTCATCATCTCCTCGATGGGCTACCACACGGTTCTGCAGACGCAGTACGCCCTGGGCATGAGCCTGACGACCGAGCGCCGCAGCGGCAGCATCCTCGGCAAGATGGGCGCGATCAACAGCGCCGGCGCACTGCTGGCGATGGTGCTCGTCTTCCTCGTCTTCTACTTCGATCTGCTCTCGTTCCGTCCGATGTTCGTCATCGCTGGCGTCTTCGGGATCATCGCCGCCATCGCGGTCTTCAACTTCCCGAACCTGCACGACGGTGAAGAGCGCGGGTTCATCGGTCGACGTGACCCGATCGTCTTTCGCAAGCCGTACAAGATGTACTACTACCTCTGTATGCTCGACGGCGGCCGGCAGCAGATCTTCTTCTCGTTCGGCCTCTGGGTCCTCGTCCATCAGTACCGTCTCGGCGTGCCGGAGATCTCTGCGCTGCTCATCGCGGTGCGTGCCGGAGCGATGTTCGCCAGCCCGTCGATCGGTCGGATGATCGACACATTCGGTGAAAAGCGCATGCTCTCGGTAGTCAACGTCGCCTACGTGCTAGCGCTCGGCGGCTATGCGCTGGTCGACAACGTCTACATCGCCTGCCTGTCGTACGTCGCCTACTCGTTCATCATGCCGCTGTCGTCGATTGGCTCGGCGACCTACCTGCGGAAGATCGCAGTGACGAACGAGATCGCTCCGTCGCTGGCGATGGGCGTCACGCTGCAGCACACCGCCGCGATTGTCGTGCCGGTTTCGACCGGCTTCATCCTGAATTACGTCGGCTATCAGGTGCCGTTCCTGATCGCCTGCGGCTTTGCCATCTTCACCTTCTTCCTGACGCTGCGGCTCGATCCGGTCTCACAGAAGTCGCCGGCCCGCATCGCCGAGGACGAAGAACGTGCCCGCGATCTGGAACAGGCTGGCGCGGCGCTCAGTACAGCGAGGTAACGCGCCGCACGGCGCAAACGACGAAGCGGCACCCGCCATTGTGCGAGTGCCGCTTCGTCGTTAATCGTCTGATTACTGGCGGTCGGACGGACCATCCATACCAAGCTGCGGGAACTGCTCGATAGCTTGTCCCGCTTCCTTCCAGGCGTTCAGCCCGCCGTCGAGGTGGGCGACGTTCTCAAAGCCCATCGCCTGCAGCGCCTGCGCCGCCAGCGCCGACCGGCCACCGGACGCGCAGTGCAGAACGATGCGATTGCCGGGGTTGAGCTCGGCACGATGGTAGGGGCTGCTCGGATCAGCGTAGAACTCGAGCATGCCGCGCGGCGCGTGGATCGCTCCGGGGATCATGCCGTGCTGCTGGCGCTCCTCGCTCTCGCGAATATCGACCAGGACGGCGCTTCCCTGCGCCACCTCATCAGCCACCTCGGCTGGTGTCAGGTTGACGATCTGCTGCCTTGCTGCAGCAACGAGATCAGACGCCTTCTTAACAGTCACTGGAGGTCATCTCCTTCGGTGAATAGTCAGAGCCGTTCACGCATCCTGAATGAGAAGGGCTCTCCTGTCAACTTGCTGTCAGGCGCGGGCCGCGCCAAACGCCAGTGGCTGCGCACGCTGGGCGACCGTAATTGTCAGCCAGAACATGACAAGCGCGTTCACCGCGTGCAGCGCGGCCATTGAGCCATTATCAGATAGCGCGAACGGATACTGCATGCCATAGAGCATGAACACAGCAAAGGCCAGGCCAATCAGCAGCCAGGGCAGTCGGCCGATGACGGCGAAGACCAGCAGCAGGACGGTCAGTGAGCCGATCATCTGGCCGAACGAAACATGGTCTGGCCAGCGTGTAGGATCATCAAACACACTGACGCCGGCCAGAAAGACCTGAGCGGCAACTGCCAGCGCATAGAGCCAGGCCGTAACGACAAAGCCGATCCGCGACCAGCGGGCGAGTGGGTGGGTAGGGGAGATCACGACGACGATAGTCCTTTCC
>JBDHWD010000199.1:0-4326 GCA_039810005.1 Thermomicrobiales bacterium
TTGAGTGAGTCGTCAGCGGTAACGTGAAGAGAACTCCGGCTCGACGCCCAGGCGTTATCGTCCTACGGAGAGACGGTGCTTTCAGTCGTAATCAACGCTCCTTACGACCAATGCCCAGAGTGAAGCGTTAGAACAAAAACATTGATAGAAGAATCGCCGTCTATCAAAAGAGTCGATAGCACGACGGGGCGGATCTACTCCGGAAGAAACCCGCCGTAGATAGCGTGGCCAGCGAGAGCCCAGAAAACATCAGCGTCAACGAAGCCTGCTTCTCGTAACCAGTCGAGTTGGTCGGCGATCTTTGATGGCATATCCATCGGGTCCGGGTGGTCGAAGATGTTCCAGTCGTCGCCATCGAACAGCTCCCAGGCGTCGAGCGAGCCTGTCAGTTCCTGGGATTGCCGGCGGACCTCCGCATTCCAGGCCTGTGCTGCATAGCGCAGGCTGCGCTCGCCGGCCGGCTGGACGAGATCCGCGATGAGCAGGGCCCCGCCTGGAGCGAGGACGGATGCGATGCGCTGGAACATGGCGCGTTTGCCGGTGTCATTGAGGTGATGGATCGCCAGGCTGGAGACGACTGCACGGGTTGATGTTGGTAGATCATCAGTCCAGGACAGATCGAGCAACTGAAAGTGTTTCACGTGGAACCGGCCGGTGTAATTCGTCAGAGCATTCTCGGCCTCATCCAGCATTGTCGTGCTGCCATCGAGCAGAAGCGCCCTGGATCGCGGGAAACGATCGAGAATCGCCGCGCTGAGCCATCCAGCACCAGCTGCCACATCCACGAACGTAAACGCGTCGTCCATGTCTGCGGGTATCAATGAGACGATCGTCTGCTCGATCTCATCCCGACGCGGAATCATGATCCGGCCGAGGTCGATGAAAACTTCCGAAAGGTCTTCCTGCCACGCCGGAGACGTTTGGGCATTGTCGTTGCTCATCATGGCTCCTGTCTTGTGACGTTATTCTGCGGGTGTAGGTGCTTGTGGACCGCGGGCGATGCCATGGAGCAGCAGATCGAGGATGTTCTCGCTGACCTGCTCGGCGGTCGTTGAGCCCGCGGCGAGCGCGACACGATAGGTTCCAAGCAGCGCGAAGACCAGCCGCGCGATCTGGTCGACGTCGATCTCACGGAAGGAGCCGTCGTCCCGTCCGTCCCGGATGATTTGAGTGATCATATCCAGCAGTGGGGTAAAGGCCGCGCTCATCTGCCCGAAGCTGTGTGGGTTCAGCACGCCCGCAAGCTCCTGGCCGGAGGCTGCTGTCGCGGCGAAATAGCGGGTTTGCAGCTCAATCAGAACCCGCAGTCGATCTGCCGCAGACTCTTCGGCCCGAATTGCAGCACTTGCCTGCTCCATGAATCGGGCCACCTCGCGATCGAGATAGGCCAGCAGGAGTGCCTCCTTATCCGCGAAGTAACCATAGACGGTGTTGCGCGCGACACCCGCGTGTTCGGCAACGAGGGTCAGCGTGATGTCGGCATACCCGTGCTCGCTCATCAGCGATCCCCAGGCATCCAGGAGGTCTGTCTCGGTGCGGCGACGGTGCTCGGCGATTGTGGCTTCACTGATCCGTGGCATGGGCGGAGTATAGCAGTGAAACTCGCGGCCTTGACATTGCGACGTTACGTCGAGAAACATTGGCGCGGCGATATCGTCGCCCAACCATCTACCCAACGAAGTAGACATAACGACAAGCCATCTGGAAGGTGGATAGATGCATGGTGCGTTAACCGACTATTGCAGCTCACGACGCGGAAAGTGGGTCGTGCTGCTCACCTGGATCGTCGTCGCCGGCGCGATCATTTCGATGTCTCCGATGCTGTCGGATATTTCAACGAATGACCGGCTGCGCTTCCTGCCGGCGGATGCCGAATCCACGCGTGCCGCCGAGATGGTGCGGGATGCTTATCCCCAGTCAACGACACCAGCGATCGTCGTCTTCCGCGCAGACGGTGGTCTGACTGACGCTGCGTTGCAAAGAGCCCAGTCGGTCTACGAGTCTATCGCAGCCATGGCCTCCGAGCCGGACTCCAACGTTGCCGGTGTGGTATCGATCTTCAACCTGCCACAGACCCGCGACCAACTGGTTTCATCCGACAACTCGACGATGATGATGATCGTACCGATTACCGGATCGCCGACGGATGATGCCTTTGGAGAGCGCATTGACGCACTGCGCGACGCTGCGAAGCAGGCCGACGGCGAGGTGCAGGTGAAGGTGAGTGGTCCGGCCGGGCTGATCGCCGACCTCGTCGCCGTCTTCTCCGAAGTGGACCTGTTCCTGCTCCTGGTGACTGCATCGCTCGTGCTGGTTCTTCTGATCCTGATCTACCGTTCGCCGGTCGTGGCCGTCGTGCCGCTATTGATCGTCGGCATCGTCTTCCAGTTGGCCGGGGCAGTCGCCGCGCTGATCCTGCGGGCTGTTGATGTGCCGGTTGATGGTCAGACGAGCGGGATCATGACTGTCATCCTCTTTGGCGCGGGCACCGACTACTACCTGTTTATCGCCTCACGCTATCGCGAGGAACTGCGCCGCCACGAAGACAAGCATGTGGCCATGCGGGCGACCATGCGCGGTGTGAGCGAGGCGATTCTTTCGGCCGGCGCGACGCTGATGCTGGCTTCCTTGCTGTTGCTGCTGGCGACATTCGGCTCGTTCCGTTCGCTCGGGCCAGTCGTCGCCATCGCTATCGCCACGATGATGCTGGCTTCGATCACGCTCACACCAGCGCTCCTGACGATCATCGGCCGCAATGGCTTCTGGCCGTTCCGCCCTGTCTATTCACCGGACGCCGATGCCGAGCGGACGAGCCGCATCTGGTCAAAGATCGGTCAGACGGTGCTCCGTCGCCCCGGAGCGATTCTCGCCGGTACGATCGTCGCGATGTTGCTGCTCACAGGCGGCGTCGCCCTGTACGAGCCGAGCTACGATCGCCTCGAGAGCCTGCCGTCCGATGTGGAATCAGTTGAAGGCTTCAATCTGCTGCGCGAAGGCTTCCCGGCCGGCGATCTCGCGCCGATCGATGTCTATGTGCGCTTGCCTGACGGCGTATCCGCCTTTGATCCAGATGGCATGGCGACGGTGCAGGCTGTCAGTGAGGCGTTGTCCGGTGTTGACCATGTTGTGCGCGTAAGCGGGCCAAATGCACCGCTCGGCCTGGGCAGCGGCCCCGATTCTGCCGCCATCCTGGCTGCCCATGAGCAGGTACCGGCTGAGATGCGCGCGCAGATCGAGCAATCACGCGGTTCCGGTGCGTCCGGTCCGCCCCCTGGCGTTGATGCATCGTCGCCAGAGGCGCAGGCTATTGGGCTGTATACCAGTGCGCTGCAGTTCCTCTCTGCCGATCTGTCGATCGCCCGGGTCGAGGTCGTGCTCGACGAGAACCCCTACGGCTCGAACGCGATGGATCTCATTCCGACGATCCGCGAGGCGGCGAGCGGCGCTGCTGATACAGCTGGACTCGAGGGGACGAGGGTGCTGGTCGGCGGTGAGACGGCGCAGAACGCCGACACGCGCTCGGCGATGACGCAGGACGAGTGGCTCGTTCTGCCGATTATCCTGCTGGCGATCATGCTGGTGCTTGGCCTGCTCCTGCGGTCGATCATCGCACCGCTCTATCTCGGCGCGACGATTTTGCTGACCTATTTCGCGACGCTCGGGCTGTCACTGCTCATCTTCCGTTACGTATTCGGGCACGATGGTATCGGCTCGACGGTGCCGTTCTACCTGTTCGTCTTCGTGAATGCGCTGGGTGTTGACTACAGCATCTACCTGATGTCGCGAATCCGCGAGGAGTCGGAGCGCATGCCCCTCCGCCTTGCGACTGAGCACGCGCTCGAGCGCACCGGCGGCGTCATCACCTCGGCCGGCATCATCCTGGCCGGCACATTCGCCGCGTTGATGACCCTGCCGCTGCGCGATCTGTTCCAGCTTGGGTTTGCGGTCGCTGTCGGCGTGCTGATCGATACGTTCGTGACCCGCTCGCTGCTCGTGCCCTCGATCGTTGAGCTGCTGGGTAAATGGAACTGGTGGCCCGATCGCAAACGGATGCTGGCAACAGAGGAGGCCGAGAAGGATCCGTCGACTGAGATGGTCCCAATCGCCGATTGAGCGGCTTTTGGCACGCGGTTTGCATTTAGCCGATGGTGAGATCGCGGTTTCGATAGCGTGATCTCGCAGGGTATCACTGTTGCAACAGTCGCTGGAATATCTTCAGTGGCAGTATCTCAGGAGGGTGCGCATGAGCATTATTGGCTGGATCATCATCGGTGCATTGGCTGGCTGGATCGCCAGCATGATCATGGGTCGCAATGAAAGCCAGGG
>JBDHWD010000200.1:0-4323 GCA_039810005.1 Thermomicrobiales bacterium
GGAGCCGCCGCTGGACGTCGCCGCGCACGAGTAGGTCGTCGCGCTCTGATCGGCGATGATGGTCTGATTCTCGCAGCCAGTAAGGACGATGGACGGTGCGGACTCTGGATCGGTCACTGTCCAGGTCAATGTGACGTCGCTGCGGTACCAGCCATTTGCGCCGTCCGGCGCTGCCGGATCGAGCGTGGAGGAGATGATCGGCGCGGTGGTGTCGGGCGGCGGGGGGTAGTCAGTCTCGAATGCGCCGCTGTCGCAGCTGGTCGCGCCGCGCGACTGTCCGCGCTGGTCGACCCCGCTCACCGGGGCTGAGTTGCACGCCGCGACAATACCAGCACCAATAGCGGCCGACCCCGGAAGCAGCGCGATAGTTTTCGTCGGGCCGCCGTTGTCGGCCAGCACGTCGAGCTTGAGATCATCGGCCGAAACCCGGGGAACACCGGGGCAGCTGAAATCGGTTGAGAAGCTTCCGCCGTCGTTCGTGAATGGCCCTGTAGCAGTCGCGCCGCTGCCCATCAAGCACATGCTGTTTTGACTGGCATTGCCCGACAGGATCGTATTGACCAACCGCACCGTCGTGTTCTCGGTCGATGTGATATTTGCCGGGCCGCGACCGGACCAGTTGCCGGTGAACGTACTGTTGGCGATCGATAGGGTGCTGTTGACCTGTGCTCCGATCGCGCCGCTGAAGTCACTGTAGTTGTTACTGAGCGTGCTATTGATGATCGTCAGGCTACTTCCCACGCTCCGGACGACGCCGGCATAGCCGCTACCGCTGTTGTTGTCGAACGTGCTGCTGATGAAGGTCGCCACACCATTCGAGGTATAGACGACGCCGCCGCTGTTGGCGAGATTGTTGTTGAACGTGCTGTTGGTAATCGTTACGGTCGGCGGTACCTCGACCGTATCGCCGTAATTGGCGATCACGCCACCAGCCGACGCGGTGTTTCCGGTAAAGGTACTGTTCGTTATCGTCACGGTGCCCTGGTTGAGGATCGCGCCTCCGAGGCCCCACGTCGCGCTGTTGCCGGTGAACGTGCTGTCCAGGATGGACAGAGTGCTGCCAGCCGTTACTCGGACCGCTCCGCCACCAACCGCGGGACCGGCACCGTTGTCGAAGCCATCGACAACGGTCAGGCTGTCGAGCGTGACATTCTCGGAGGCGACAAAGATGACAACGGCCTTGTTCCCACTGATCGTCACTTGGTGGCCGTTGCCGTCGATGGTTACGTTCGCCAGCGTGATGGTGCTGGAAAGTGTGATTGTCGCGTCGCAACTGAACGTCACCGTGCCACCTGCCCCGGCAGCGCTGATTGCGGCGGCGAAGGAGTCCTGATCGGTCGGGCAGACCGGAGCGGCTACAGCATTTGTGACGAACGGCCCCGACGCGACAGTCAGCAGAAGCAGGCCAAGCGTGAGCGCGATGCGTAACGCGGGTCTGAACATCACCTTCGCCTTTCATCGACGTCTTCTCGGCGATGCCTGCGCTCGAACGCAGGATCGCCGTCAACGCCAAGACGCCAGCATGGCTGGCTGTCATGCACTAAAATCGGGATACATTTGGAGCATTCGGACATCCGGCGCGTATCACGAGTATGGGCCGGTGGCGCGGCGCAGAGAACAAACACGACCCATACGCGACTCGTACACTTGCCATACAGTGAGGTGGAAGACGGGCGCATGACGCAGAATCGACCCGCGCCAACTGCCTCCCTCGGTGAACAGTTGCGACGCTATCGCCAACGAGCCGGCCTGACGCAGGCTGACCTGGCCGAGCGCACTGGGCTGACCACTGTGGCGATCAGTGCACTTGAGCGCGGCACCCGCAATCATCCCTATCCACACACCACCCGCCAGCTGGTCGGAGCACTCGGACTCAGCGACGAGGAGCGAGCGGCATTCATCGCTGCGGCCTCACGAGCGGCCCCGAAGCAATCCGTTGAACCTTCTGCTCATCCAGCACATGCGGGAGTACCGGCATCCACACCGATTCCCCCGACGCCGCTGATCGGGCGCGCGCTGGAGTTGGCTCGCCTGCGAGCGCGAATCGACCGTCCGGCGGCCGGCCGGCTCACAACCATCACCGGGCTGGCCGGGATCGGTAAGACGCGCCTGGTCCTTCAGCTGGCGGCCGAGCTTCGCCCAGAATTTCCCGACGGCGTCTGGTTCGTCGCGCTCGCCCCGATCAGCGATCCGGCCGAAGTACCGAGGGCTGTTGCGGCGGAGCTGGGTGTCCGTGAAGTGCCGGATGAGCCGCTGGTAGAGCGGCTGATCGCCTTTCTCGCCCCACGCCACGCACTGCTTATCCTCGACAACTGCGAGCATGTGCTTGATTCATGCGCGACGCTGCTGGGACAGTTCCTGGTTGCCTGCCCCGATCTCCAGATGATCGCAACGAGTCGCGAGCCTACAAACATCGGAGGCGAACATATCCGGCGGCTGGGGCCGTTGTCGGTGCCGACGCAAGACGGCACAACGAGTGCCGAACAGCTCGCGGAGATCGCAGCGGTTCAGCTCTTCGTCGAACGGGCACAGGCGGCAGCCGCGCACTTCCAGCTGACCGATACGAACGCGCACGCCGTCGCCGACATCTGCATGCGGCTGGAGGGTATTCCGCTGGCGATCGAGCTGGCCGCGGGCTGGGTACGGGTGATCAAAGTCGAACAAATCGCCGAGCGACTTGCCGATGCACTGGCTGCGCCGGTCGGCCGAAAGCACGGAATGCCTGGCCGCCAGCAAACGCTCAGCGGGGCGCTCGATTGGAGCTACACCCTGCTCGGTGCGTCTGAGCGACGACTCTTCGAGCGGCTAGCAGTCTTTCGCGGCGGTGCGAGCCTGGAGGCCGTTGAGACGATTTGTAGTAGCGATGATCTCCCCAGGCAGGCAATCCTCGGGCTCATTGCCCAACTCGTTGACAAGTCGCTGGTACTGATGGAGGACGACGGTCCGGTGGCCCGGTACCGGCTGCTTGAGCCGGTCCGCCTCTTTGCCGCAGACCGCCTGCACGCATCCGGTGAAACCGAGCGGGTCGCTTCACGCCACGCCACCGCGTTTCTGGTCCTCGCCGAACGCGCCGCGCCCGAACTGCGTGGTCCAGCGCAGGTCGACTGGCTTCAGCGTCTGGATCGCGAGCAGGACAACTTCCGGATCGCGCTGCGCTGGATGGTCGACCAGAGTCATGCGACGGATGGACTGCGCCTGGCCGTCGCGCTGGCACCCTTCTGGTCAGGTCATGGACACCTGAGCGAGGGACGCCGCTGGCTGGCGCTGATGCTGGAATTACCGGGAGTGGACACAACGTCTCCGGAGCTTCGTGTTTCGGCGTTGTCACGGGCCGGCGAGTTTGCGCAGTGGCAAGGGGAGCTCGGCAGTGCCGAGCGATTGCTCGACGAAAGCATTACGCTGGCCGAAGCCATCAACGATGATCGGGGCGTTGCTGATGCGACGACGTGGATCAGCCTCGTCCGCCGCCGTCAGCTGCGCTTCCCGAAAGCGATGAGCGCCGCCCAGAAAGCGCTGACACTGGCGCGCAAGATCTGCGATCGGCCAGTCGAGGCGTTCGCTCTGCTCAATCTGGGTGTCACAGCAGCATACATGGGCGATATCCGCATGGCTCACGAACTGCTCGACGAATGCCGGAGCCTCTACCGTGAGCTCGGCGACGTACGATTCATCGCGATTGCCTGCACGATGCTCGGGGAGACCGAACGGATCCTGGGCAATGATTCCCAGGCAGCGACGCTTCTGCGCGAGGGATTGATCGGCCATATGGTCGTTGGCGATCGCGCATCAATCGATATGAGCCTGCGCCGCATCGCGACACTTGCCTTGCCGACGAGTCCAGACGTCACCGCACGGCTCCTCGGAGTTGCCAACGCATTGCGCGACACCCTTGGCTCGGGGCAAGCTCCTTCGCATCGATTAGATGACGACGACTTGCTGCTCGGTGTTCAGGAACAACTCAGCGTTGAAGACATCGAGGCGAGCCTGGCTGTGGGGCGCGCGCTGACTCTCGACGAGGCGATCAAAGAGGCTCTTGAGATGACGGCGACGATCGCCAGCACACCAGCCACCACACCGCCACACTAGCCCGACCCATAGGCGCGGTCCAGGTTATCCGCCCCACCGGCGGCAATTGGCCTCTGTTATGATCGCTATCCTGACCCAATTGCATGATCGACGGCGAGGAGCGATTTGTGAACGACGGACTCATCGACGCCTTTCGACATAACGCCTGGGCAACAGAACAGGTCATCGCCGCCTGCCGTGGCCTGTCCGACGAGCAGCTGAACTCGGAAGTGGCTGGCACCTTCGGCAGTATCATCG
>JBDHWD010000201.1:0-4319 GCA_039810005.1 Thermomicrobiales bacterium
CCGTGCTAAGGCAGACGGGGTGAGTGCCCCAACGGCACGTCAGCCGCTGATCGAGACGACCGCGCTCACCAAGCGCTACGGCCCGGTTGTCGCGCTCGATGGCCTGGACATCAGCATCCCTCCCGCGGCGGTCGGCCTGCTCGGCGCGAACGGGGCGGGGAAGTCGACGCTGATCAAGCTCCTGCTCGGCCTGATTCGGCCAACATCGGGTAGCGCCATCATGCTCGGGCTGGATGTCACCAGCGCCGCGACGACTGTCCGCGAGCGCGTGGGCTACATGCCGGAGTCCGACTGCCTGCCTGGCGATGTCACGGCCTCCGATTTCGTCGCGCACATGGCCGAGATGAGTGGCTTGCCGCATCGCGCAGCGCGCCAGCGCGCGAACGACGTCCTCTATCAGGTCGGTGTCGACGAGGAGCGCTACCGGTTGATTCGTGGCTTCTCGACCGGTATGAAGCAGCGCATCAAGCTCGCTCAGGCCATCGTCCACGACCCGCAGATCGTCTTCCTCGATGAGCCGACCAACGGCATGGACCCGCAGGGACGCGACGAGATGCTGCGCCTGATCAACCGCATTCACAACGATCTGGGAATTACTGTCGTCGTGTCGTCGCACCTGCTGGAGGACATCGAGCGCGTCTGCGACCACGTCGTCATGGTCGATCGCGGACGCCTGGTCGCCAGTGGCCGAATCGACGAGCTGATGCGCGGAGGTGGCGATATCGTCGTCCGCGTTGACGGTGACCTGTCAGCATTCTCAGCTGCACTATCAGCACGTGGACTCGCACCGCGCATCCGGGAGCGTGACATCACGATCCCGATGAACGGCGATGCCGACCAGCTCTTTGACGCCATCCGTGACACCGTAGTTGAGATGGGTTTGCCCCTCCGCGAACTGCGTGCCGGCGAGCGCTCCCTGGAGGATGTCTACATCCAGACGGTCGGCAGCGCGCCGGCACGCGACGGGAACGACGCCAATGGCTGAGGCACCACGACAGCCGTACGGCGAGGTCTATGACCTTGGATACGCGCACTACGACGGTGAGCGACTCGGTCGCAGCCACGCAGTGCGCGCGCTGATCATCTATTCGATCAAGCGCGGTCTGGGCATTCGCAAGCGCTGGACATCGAAGATCATCCCGGCACTCCTCTATGTCGCCGCCTATTCACCGGTGCTGATCGTTGCCGGACTGCTCGCGTTCCTGCCGGAGGGCGTCGATTTCGGCTACGCCGACCTGGCCGGCTTCATCTCGACGGCGCTGCTCATCTTTGCGGCCGGACTCGCACCCGAGATGCTTTCCGACGACCGGCGCGAAAACGTGCTATCGCTCTACTTCTCACGCGCAATCACGCGCGCTGATTACCTGATGGCCAAGGTCGCCGCAATGACGCTGCTGATGGCGACGATTGCGTTTGGCCCGCCGCTGCTGCTCTTCGTCGCCAAGGTGCTGCTGGCCAACAGTCCGATCAGCTACTTTGCCGACCACATCGGCGACCTCGGGCGCATCGCCGCCTGGAGCGCGCTGGTCTGCATCTACTACACCGCGCTCGGCTTGCTCATCGCCGCGCTAGTCGACCGCAAGGGCATCGCCAGTGCCGTATTCATCGGTGGTCTCCTGCTGATTACCGCCATCACCAATGCGCTGTTCGACGCCATGAGCGGCTCGCTGCGCGACTTCATCATCCTGGTCAGTCCGCTTGAGCTCATCGACGCACTCACCAGTTGGATTCTGAACGGCGCACCAAGCGAGATGGCCGCGTTGCGTGGGCCGGTGTACCTCATCGGCGTCGCCGGGGTCGTCGCGATAGCGGCGCTGGTGATGTATCGCCGCTACATGACTGAGGACTAGCGATGCAGACAGCAGCAGCCCCGCCACAACGAGCAGCTCCGACGGCGATGCCAGAAGCACCCGAGAACGCGACCGTCGTCGTCCGCAACCTCTCGAAGTGGTACGGCGACGTCGTAGCAGTCTCCGATGTCACATTCCACGTCGAGCCGGGCGTCACGGCGCTGCTGGGACCCAATGGGGCCGGCAAGTCGACAACGCTGGAGATGCTGACCGGCCTGCTCGCACCATCGCAAGGCGATATCCGCATCCTGGGCAAGCCGGCGCGCGGAGACGCCGACCTGTACCGTCACGTTGGCATGGTTCCCGAGCAGGAGACGCTCTATCCGTTTCTGACCGGGCGCGAGTTCGTCGAGCTGAACGCAGTACTGCAGAAGCTGGATGATCCGGACAGCGCCGTGAAGCGCGCGCTCGATCTCGTCGAGATGCAGGAAGAATCGAACCGCCCGCTGCGGGGTTACTCAAAGGGCATGCGCCAGCGGATCAAGATCGCAGCAGCACTGGTCCACGATCCCGACGTGCTGATGATGGATGAGCCACTGAACGGCACAGATCCACTGCAACGCGCCCGGCTGATCGACCTGATCCGTGAGCTCGGCAATCGTGGCAAGACCGTCATCGTCTCATCGCACGTCCTCTACGAAGTGGAACGCTTCGCCGACCGCATCCTCGTCATCAACCGGGGCAAGCTGGCAGCCGCCGGTGACTTCCGCGCGATCCGCGACCGGATCGACGAGCATGCACGATCGGTTCGCCTGCGCTGCAGTGATGCACGCCGTCTTGCTTCCGCGCTCGTGCAGACCCCCGTTGTCGTCAGCGTGCGAATCGAAGCAGCGAGCGGAGACCACGCCCCGGGACTGGTCGTAGAGACGGCCAATGTGCGCGATTTCTACCGGCTTGCGCCAGCGATCGCCAAGCACCACGGCATCCACCTCTACGAGGTCGCTGCGCTGGATGAATCCCTGGCGAGTGTCTTTGCCTACGTTGTGGAGCGTGGCTGATGGCAACGATGACACGCACATCACGAACGCGCCTGCCGATCACCGCGCTGACCTTGCGTCAGCTCACCAGCGGCAAGGCAGTCCGCATCGTCGCGCTCTTCGCAGCAGTTCCGATCATCTTCGCGCTCATCAATTTGATCGGTAGCGAAACTACCAGTCGGGTCAATTTCGTCCACGAGCTGTTCATGAACGGCATCGCCCCGACCGTCCTGCCGCTGGCCATCCTCATCCTGGCGACCAACGCCCTCGGCAACGAGATCGAGGATCGCACACTCGTCTACCTCGTCATGAAGCCCCAGCCGCGACTGCGCATCATCCTGGAAAAGATGCTGGCGGTCGGCACCGTCGCGACCCTCCTGCTCTGGATCGGCACCATCGTGGGCTTCATCATTGGCTTGCGAAGCGAATCCGGCGACCACATCCAGATTCTGATCGCGATGCTCGTTGCAATCTGGTTCGCGGTTCTCGCCTACGGCTCGCTCTTCCTGCTGCTCAGCCTGCTGATCTCTCGCGCGCTGCTGGCCGGCATCCTCTACACCCTGCTCTGGGAAACGACGTTCAGCCGCTTTATCCCCGGCGTTCGGCTGCTGAGCGTGCGACACTTCGTCGAGTCGATCTATGTCCGCCTTGCGGATACCGCAGGCGTCACGATGAACGATCCGAATCGACTGGTGTCAGCGATCGTCACACTCATCATTGTCGCGGCACTGGCCATTGCCGCCGCCACCTGGCGATTACGGACGATGAATCTGGAATAGCGCGGACAGGCAATCCGACGCCGCGCGCATGAACGAGGGAGCCGAGCGAGAATGCCGAGCGAGATCCGTCTGTACGGGCTGGATGGCATCCCGGAGGTGCAGCCCGGTGATGACCTGGTCGAACTGATAGCCACCGCGCTATCCGAAAGCGACCTCACGCCGACAAACGATGACGTCCTCGTCGTCACCCACAAGGTCGTCTCGAAATCCGAAGGTCGGCTCGTCGATCTAGCGACGATCGAGCCGTCCCAGTTCGCGCTGGCCTGGGCCGCACAGTGGGACAAGGATGCCCGACAAGTGGAAGTCGTCCTGCGCGAGGCCCATCGCATTGTCCGTATGGATCGCGCTGTGATGATCTGCGAAACGCGGCACGGGTTCATTTGCGCGAATGCTGGTGTCGACGCATCCAACGTCCCCGGCGGCGAGATCGTCTGCCTGCTGCCGCTCGACCCGGACGCCTCCGCGCGCGCGATTCGCGAAGGAATACGAGAGCGCTATGGCGTCGCCCCGGCCGTAATCATTACCGACTCATTCGGCCGTCCGTGGCGACGCGGGATCGTCAATTTCGCAGTCGGCATCGCTGGCATGAGCCCCTTCGCCGACTATCGCGGCGTCACCGATCCCTATGGCTACGATCTGCGCGTCAGCGTCATGTCCGTTGCCGACGAGCTGGCCGCCGCCGCCGAGCTTCTCGCCGGCAAAGTCGGTGCCCG
>JBDHWD010000202.1:0-4302 GCA_039810005.1 Thermomicrobiales bacterium
GCGTCACACTCGCCCCGGCAACCGGCGCGGTGATGGCCGATCTGATGACGACCGGTACCTCCGACATCAACGTCAAGCCGTTCTCGCCGGATCGCTTCAGCCGCATCTCGCGGATCTAAGCACCGATCGCAGAACCTCATCGCCCGCCGCTATCTCATTGATTGGGATAGTGGCGGGCGATTCTCTATTGCGCCACCCGGCATGGCTCTGCAACGAGCCCACCCTGATTACCGAGCAACCCTTGTGCCGGCCATTCCAACAACTCGGCCAACGCCATGGCCTCCCGGGCACGCTTCCCGATCGCATCCAACCGGACAAGCACCTCCAACTTACAATAGACATAAGCCACGAGATTATGATTCCGAACCCTTTCTGCGTGCTTGGAAAATGCGCTCGCAATACACGAATCAATTGACGCGAACGAGCACCTATGGATGCCAGATGGATAGCCAACTGTCCAGACATGGCATGCCGCTCGCACGAGCGTCTTCTTCAAGGGCTTCCAAGTCAATCGGTACCCTGTGAAACTCAACAGAAATCGCTGTGGCGCTGGCATTCAGGACCGCGTACTCTGCCCAGGGGAATATCCGAAATGCACCAGGCAGGAAGCGTCGATCGAACGCCGCGCCCACACTCCCAGGATTCACGATCATTCGGTCACCATCCCGGCGCAGTAACGGTTCATGCGTGTGACCACCAACGTTAATCGTCGCTTCAGAGCCCACAAACCACTCATCCAATTGCGACTGTGGAGTAGCAGCCAGAATATTGTCAGACCAGGATCGCGGTGAACCATGATAGGCGAAGAGAGTCAGATCATCCGCGAGTGCTCTCGAATGAGTCTTTGGAAGGGACGCGAGATACTCTCGGTCATCCATACGCAACTGCTCCTGGCACCAGCGATTGATTGGAATTGTCCAATGAGCGTTTGGTCGAGTTGAAGATACAGTTAGCTCAGGATCGATTGGCTCAATCAGCATCGCATCTGCGTTGCCCATGATGACAGTAGGCGCAACGCAGCGGATACGCTTGATGACCTCATGCGGTCGAGGGCCATCTGCCGCGAGGTCACCGAGACACACGATCTCGTCAACGTCTCGACGCTTGACATCATCAAGCACTGCATCCAACGCGACGAGGTTACCGTGTATGTCGCTAACCAATGCCAAACGCATAGGTCCTCCAAAGCGAGTGCCGAATAAATCTCAACACAATTCGGCAGTCATCAACACCTCTGACCAGCGATCAGTCGCGCGAAGCAACAGAAGTCCACCATGGCAGTCCGGCTCATCTACGAGACACACTCGACGTTGGGGGAGCGCCGACAAAGCGATGAACTGGCCGCGGTGTACGTCTCCGACTTGCAGCGTGCCGTTGAGACCGCTCAGATCGCCTTCGGCGGCCGCGACATCCGCATTATCCGGGACGCGCGGCTCCGTGAGTGCAACTATGGGGATTTGAACGGGATGCCGGTCGCAGACCTCACCGCGCTTCGCCGCAACCATATCGACACACCATTCCCGGGAGGGCAGAGCTACCGCGATGTCGTCGACGCGACCCGCGCATTCCTCAGCGATCTCGCCGCGATGCACGATGACCAGACGGTCCTCGTCATCGCGCACTCGGCCAACCGCTGGGCGCTGCAGCATCTGCTCCACGGCATCCCGCTGGAAGACTTCGTCGATGCATCGTTCGCCTGGCAGCCGGGGTGGGAGTTTATGGTGAAGTGTGACCCATTGACGTAATGCGACAGTGAGAGACACACCAGATCAATTACGAAGCGAACACGTCGATTGGCAATCCAAAACGCTGGCTCAGTCCACGCATGTGGCCAAGCGTCATCTGTCGCGATCCGCTGAGAACCTCCGAGATGACAGACCGGGTTGGAAAGATGTCGAGTAGATCTGCCTGCCGCAATTCGTTTGCTTCCATCAGATGTCGCAGCACATCAACTCCGGAGACATCTGGCATCGGGAACCGCTCGTCTTCATACGCCTCAACGAGGATGCTCAACGTATTGAGATAATCCTGTTCGTTTGCGCTCAGACGCTCGCGCTCAAGCAAGCCATCCATGATTGCGATGACCTCGTCAAGCTCCTGATCCGATTGAATAGCACGCGGCGGATAGGCGGCGATGACGTCAATGTACGACGCTGACATCTTCATCTCCACACTTTCTGTCACTTCCAGCGACCACGGTCATACTCGGCATGCGTCAGAACGTGCTTGATAAAGACCTTGCTGCGGCGAAAATCAACCACCGCAATGATGCGGATGTCATCTTTTACATTGAAGACCGTAAACTGGCCGACCAGATCAGCTGACCGATACGTCATCCGCAGTTCTGCAAAGGACTGCCATTGGGCCTTGCTGACAACTCGGAACCATGTATCAAGTGCAGCTGACGCATCTGCATGCGCGGCAGCGAACTCTCGAAGACGCTTGCGCGTGATGACGTGCAATGATCGCTCCACAACAGCCTAGTGATGTTCGCATAATGCGAACATCATGTCAAGGGGTGCTTCAACGCGGAATGAGTTCCATTATCAGTCGACTCTCTCCGACGGATCAATCATCAGTTCACCCCCCGGCTCGTCGTCGTCCTGCGCTTCCGTTGCATCGGTCGGCGGATCATTTGGGTCGCTGTATTCAATGACGTAGTCGATCGTCGGGCGCAGTTCGGCATCCAACTCGCTCGATTCGGCGGCGAGCTCGGCCCGTTGCTGGTCCGGCGTGATGATCCAGATGTTGCGCATCACACGCTCCAATCCATGTGGAATGAACAATCCCACCTTACCGCATTGGCTCGGCAAGATCACATAACGAACGCCGAACCGAACCCGTGGCCGATGTGGGATTGCACGGTATCCACGTATGCCTGACGCAGTGGTTCCCCACAATCGCTGTGTTGCTGTTAGGATGCGTCTTCACGGAACAACTGGCAGTCTGCCTGGGAGCAGCGCTCGTGGGCAGCAGGGGAGGCAGGATCATGGCCGGAGAAGAAACCGCCATCGGTTATCTGAATGAGAACTACAAGAAGTTCTCCCAGATGGCGCGCGCGATCTGGGAGAACCCCGAGATCGGGCTGGACGAGAAGTTCGCCTCGAAGACGATCGCCGACGAGCTGGAGAAGGCCGGCTTCGCGGTCGAGTTTGGCGCGGGGCAGATGGAGACCGCGTTCGTCGCCTCCTGGGGCGAGGGAACGCCGATCATCGGCATCCTCGGCGAGTATGACGCGCTGCCGAGCCTCTCGCAGGACGCCACACCGGAGCGCAACGAGCTCGTCCCCGGCGGGCCAGGCCACGGCTGCGGTCACAACCTCTACGGCGTTGGCGCGCTTGGCGCGGCGCTGGCGATGAAGGAGGCGATGCAGGAGCAGGGCATCACCGGCACGGTGCGCTACTACGGCTGCCCGGCCGAGGAGACGCTCACCGGCAAGACCTACATGGCCCGCGACGGCGTCTTCGACGATCTGGACGCCTCGATCACCTGGCACCCCGGCTACGCGAACACCGTGCCGATCAACAGCTCCAGCCTGGCGATGAACTCGTTCAAGGTCCACTTCAAGGGCCAGGCGTCCCACGCGGCGGCCGTCCCGCACATGGGACGCAGCGCGCTCGACGGCGCGATGCTAATGGACATCGGCGTCAACTACCTGCGCGAGCACATCATTCAGGACGCGCGTATTCACAGCGTCATCAAGGATGGCGGCGAGGCGCCGAACGTCGTCCCGCCAACATCGACGATCTGGTACTTCGTGCGCGCCCCGAAGCGCGACCAGGTCGAGTCGATCTACCAGCGCATGCTGGACTGCGCCAAGGGTGCGGCGCTGATGACCGGCACGACCTACGAGGTTGAGTTCCTGACCGGCTGCTATGAAATGCTGCCGAACGCCGTTGTCAGCAACATCATGCTGGACAAGATGGAGGACATCGGCGGGATCGAGTTCAGCCACGATGACATGGAGTTCGCCCGCCAGCTGCAGGCATCCATTCCACCCGAGATCATCGAGATGAGCCGCGAGCAGACACTGCAGAGCTCGATCGCCGGAACGACCGCCGACGACATCGGCGATGTGCTGTGCGAGAACGTCATCCGCCCGTCGGAAGAGTTCCGCATCGGCCACGGTTCGACTGAGGTGGCTGATGTCAGCCAGATCACGCCAACGGCGAACATGTGGGCCTGCTGCCACCCACTGGGCGCACCGGGCCATAGCTGGCAGATCACAGCGTCGTCCGGCGCGGAGATCGGATTCAAAGGCATGGACTTCGCCGCCAAGTCGATGGCGCTGACCGGCCTGGA
>JBDHWD010000203.1:0-4156 GCA_039810005.1 Thermomicrobiales bacterium
ACATAGCGCGCAGCTGGTGTGGCCTTGAAGCCATCAGCATCGACGAGATCCCGTATGTCGGTCGCTATTCCGGATTCGACGCGCTCTTCATCGCCGCCGGCTTCTCCGGCCACGGCTTCGCTATCGCGCCCGCCGTCGGCCGCGCCGTCGCTGACCAGATCCTCGGCAAGGACGTCCCCGAGCTCAGCGGCCTCACACCGGACCGCCTCGACACCATGGACGCCACCGCCGTCCAGACCTACATCAGCGCCGACCCCGTCCGCTTCCACCTCGCTGGTTAACACCGCACAGACCTTTGCGACGACCGAGCCAGTCCTGCATGGGCTGCTCGGTCGTCATGGCGGTGTGTGAGGGGTTGGTTTGGGGGTTTGGGGTTTTGCGTACAAGAACCGTTATCCGCAACCGAGTGGCGTTTCGCCAATCAGGCCTTCTCCCTTTAGCGTCCATCACTTCGATACGAAGGCGATCAGTGCATCGTCGGCGCGCCCATGTATCTGCTGGCATCGGCATGTCGCTTTTGGTTCGTCGCCGGCGAACAGGTGCGTGTCCCCGAAGAAGCCGTCGATGAGGTAGCCTGTGGGTGCGACCTCGCCATTCTCGCTGAGCATTGCAAGCATCGCTGAGGCCGCGAGACCACTCCCCAGGACCGTCAGTGCGACCACGCTGGGAACAGGCTCGCCGACGCCACCAACGACGTAGCCCTCCTGGGCGCGACTCCGTCGTTCATCCACAAGCAGGTTCTCGGCTGCGATTGTCGCACCGTTGAGCGTTCCTCGACACCACAGGCAGGGAGTGGCAGGTGTCAGGATCCGCACCTCCGCGAATAGCCCGGCAAGCGAGCCATCGAGTTTCGTGCCGACCCGTACGCCAACGTCGATTGCGGGCAGGAAGTAAGCGCTGACCAGATCGTTGATCACCGCACGGCTGCCGTGCGTATCCGTGCCGATCAAGACGATGTCGACATCGAGCAGGGCTCGCGCCACTGCCTCCGTGCGCACATCGCCCTCGATCGTGCGAATCATCGTTGACAGGCCGATCCTGTTGAGGTGTTGACTGGCGACCGCCACTTTCGTCGGTGCCGTGTGAGCGGCGAGATCGTTAACCGTAGAGCCGAAGACGCGGCGGACATTGGACGGCGTATCGAGCCGATCATAGTCAATGAGGAGTAACTCTCCGACACCCATGCGCACCAGTTGCTCGGCAAGCGGGGACCCGATCCCGCCACACCCGATGACCGCCACGCTGAGGTGGCATAGCACATCTTGCACCACACCGAGCGCATCACGCTGGCGAAGATCGAGGAGATCATTCCGAGCCGGAGACACAGGACTCAGGAAACGAAGAATGCGGCCAAGCGACTGGATGCGTTCGATCGGGACGATCTTGCCGTCCTTCCAGACCACGCCTGACCAGCCAGTTGGGTGCACGACGACCGCAGCGAGTGGCCCATCGAGCATCGGTGCAATCGAGTGGCCCATCTCGGTAAAGGCACGGACATCGGTCGGGCTGAGTCCCGGTGGGAACTCGCTCTCGGGGTGCGAATGTATGAAGAGAAGGCCGGCCTTCGCGGAGATAGTCTTGCCAATAAGGGCGGAAATCCACGACGTTGACGGCACCAGTTGGTCGTGATGCTGCGCCTCCCATGCTCCCGGCGGCGGCAGCTCGAGCTCAGTGGCCAGCAGGCGTGTACCAGTCAACCCACTCCCGCCACGTACGAGGCAAAATGCTCCCTCCTCGAGCGGCGCTTTCGACGCGAGAAATCGCTCGATTGTATCGACGATGGTCGAGGGAATGATCAGACGGTTCATGGTGCCTCCACTGCCCAGCGCTGCTCCATGACAGCGAAGTGATCGAGTAGACCGTTGGCGGCCGGGTCCCAGGCCCCGTTGCGGTGCCAGCTGAACCGCCTCCACTGCCGCCGGGAGATCCGTTGCTATGCGGTGCGAAGGGGATCTGCGACGAAGGCTACGTCGCATACGATCATTCGCTCGCTCCAGCGCGCATCACATGGGTACTTGCCCACGAGTTGGGTCACGTCGTGTTGCACGCTGGGCGCTGTCAGTGTGTCGACCCAGAGCTTGTTGATGACCCGATCGTCGACCCGCTCCCATATGGGATCAAGGCTGTCGGCGAGTACAACCCGCGGCAGCGGCGAGAATTGGAGGCGAACGCTTTCGCGGCCGCGTACCTGTTACCTCCCAATGAGGTGCGGCACCGGTTTCTCAGTGGCGTCACAATGAACGCATTGCTAGATGAATATGGGGTATCAACGACAGCGACATTGCACGGGATCGCCGATGCACTGCTCCGTCCGCACGCTCTGGCGGCACCGCAGCTGGCTCACGACGGTGCCTTTTCGCTTGATTCAGACCAGGACGCTGCCGCAGCCATCGCACGTGGACCGGTCCTGGTCGACGCCGGGCCTGGTACAGGCAAGACGCGGACGCTGGTCGGTCGTGTCCGGCATCTCCTCGCCGACGGCGTGCCAGCCGAGCAGATTCTGGCCATTTCCTTCTCGAATCGCGCCGCTAATGAGATGCGTGAGCGGCTGAGCTGTGCCGCTACCAGCGAGGTTCATGCGCTCACCATTTGCACGATCCACGCACTCTGTCTGGAGTTACTTCGCCGGTATCACCCGCTCGTCGATCTTCCAGCAAACTTCACGGTGATCGATGAGATTGATGCTGAGGTGTTGCTTGAGCGCAACGTTGCTCGTCTGCCGCTGGAGCACTATTTCAACGTGGCTGATCCCGGATTCCATTTCAAGGCACTTATCAAGGCGATCAGCAGCGCGAAAGACGAACTCGCCAGCCCGCGCCGGTATGCTGAGCTAGCGGAGCAGCAGCGACTGTTGGCGACCGATGACGCGGCGATGTTGCGCGCCGAGAGATGGGCTGAGGTCGCCAACGTTTATGCGATCTACGAGGAACTGCTCCGTGAGCACGGAGTGATCGACTTCGGTGGCCTGGTCATGCGCGCCGAAGAGTTGCTGCACAACCATCCGCCCATTACCGCTGCGCTACGCGCGCAATGGCCACATATCCTCGTCGATGAATACCAAGACATGAACCGAGCGAGCGGTCGTCTCCTGCAGCACCTCGCTGGTGACGGCTGTGGATTGTGGGTGGTCGGGGATCTGCGTCAAGCCATTTACCGCTTTCGCGGTGCCTCGCCAGCCAACATCGCCAAGTTCGCGAGCGACTTTCCTGGTGGGCGCACCCTCAATTTGGGGATCAATTACCGGTCTGATCCGCAGCTGGTCGCGTTGTTTACCGCCGCCGGATCGGCCATGAGCCACAGTGACTTGCCGGCACCAACGTGGCAATCTTATTGGCCTAGGGAGCCACCGCCTCGCATCTGGGAGGCGGTGGCCGAAGACGATCAGGCTGAGGCTGCCGGTATCGCGGCGGAGATCATGCGGCGTCGGACAGCCGGCCGGTCGCTTCGCGATCAGGCCGTCCTGGTCCGGACACACGCCCAAGCCCAGGTCATCGTCGCCGCACTTGAAGCGGCCGACGTCCCAGCACTCTACCTCGGTAACCTCTTCGGCCGGGAGGAGGTTCGCGATCTCCTCGCAGTGATGTCGCTTGCTGCCGAAGGTGACGGAACAGCACTGCTCCGCGTCGGTGCGATGCCCGAGCATGCCATGCCGCGCGCGGAGCGGGTACAACTCATTCGATTCGCCCGCGATCAAGGGGCGCACTTTCCCGACGCGCTTGCACTTGCCGCCCCAGCGGGCCTTGGGGTCTCAGCGGTCGAAACCGCTCGCAACCTGCTGTCAGTGATCAAGTCCATCGGTTGGCAAGTCACCCCTTGGCAATTCCTCGCGCGCTATCTGTTCGGCAACGGCGGGCTGGTTCGACGACTTGCCATGCGAGGGGATGCGCAGGCGGCTCAGCAATTGCTTGCGATCCGCCAACTCCTCGCCATCGCTCAAGCATTCGCCGAGCGACCACTCGGTGGCGACCGCGAGGGTGAGCGAGCAATCAAGTCGTTTCTAAGTCATATCCGTCGCTTGGCCGCGACCGAAGATCGGGTGGCTCGGTTGCCCGCCGGGATGGACGATTTCGACGCCGTCCGGGTGCTGACGATCCACGCGGCCAAAGGGTTGGAATTCCCAGTCGTCTACCTGACGAATTTGGCCGAGCGGCGCTTT
>JBDHWD010000204.1:0-4088 GCA_039810005.1 Thermomicrobiales bacterium
CGTCGACGCATAGGATTCATCCAGACTAGAACGTATGTCCTGATTTTACTACAGGTCGAGCCGGCCGGAGGCGGGCCACACCAATCCATTGCTAGAATAGGCCATCACCAATGGGGACATTGCAGGCCCCGTGAGACATATTGTGCGCGCAAGTATTCGGATATCACTTTGGTTAGCGCGTTTGATTATTCGTTGCCAGCGGCGCGATCTTCCACGATCGGGCGTGAATCCGAGTTGGCAACAATTCGGAATCTGGTCCTGAGTCACCCCACGCGGCTCGTCACCCTGACCGGCCTGGGAGGCTGCGGCAAAACGCATCTGGCGTTAGCGACGGCACGGACGCTCTCGGCCGAATTTCGTGACGGGATCTGGCTCGTCGAGCTGGCCGCAATCACCGACGAGGCACTGCTCGAAGCGTTTGTGGTCGCAGAGCTGGGCATCCTATCCGCCGGCGATGCCACCGCGTTCGAGACGCTCGCCGCCTTCCTGCGCCCGCGCTCGGCGCTCCTCGTCCTCGACAACTGCGAGCACCTGATCGACGCCTGCGCGCGGCTATCCGATCAGCTTCTGGCTTCCTGTCCGACACTTCGCATTATGGCAACCAGCCGCGAGCCGCTGCGCATCGCCGGAGAGCGGCAGGTCCGCATTCAGCCGCTGCCACTGCCGACCGACACGGTAGTGGATATGGAAAACATCGCCCGCTCGCCGGCCGTCCAGCTCTTTGTCGAGCGGGCGCAGGATGTGGCGGCGGACTTTGCGCTCGGGCCGAAGAACGCGGCGACGATCGCCGCCATCTGCGCGCAACTGGCGGGCATCCCGATGGCAATCGAGTTGGCCGCAGCGCGCTGCCAGGTGCTGACCGTCGAGCAGATCCTCAGTCGGCTTGATGACGGCCCCCGGCTGCTAACCGACCGCAACCGCACTGCACCGAGCCGCCAGCAAACGCTGCAAGCGACGCTGGATTGGAGCTACGCGCTCCTGACGCCACCGGAGCAGGCTGTCTTCCAGCGCCTCTCCGTCTTCACCGGCGGTTGCGACATTCAGGCCGCCGAGGCGATCGCGAGCGGCGCGTCCACGGATGCAGAGCACGACGCCGTCGCACGTGACGAAGTCCTGCATCTCCTGAGTCAGCTCGTCGACAAATCGCTGATTACCGTCGATCGCGAAGGACCGATCGCCTGGTATCGCATGCTGGAGCCAGTGCGGCAGTACAGCGCCAGGCAGCTGGCAGAGAGCTCCGAAGCTGAGGCGATCCGGGCGCAGCACGCACGCTACTTCGGCGACCTCGCCCGCGAAGCAGAGCCGCAACTGTCTGGCCCACAGCAACGCGATTGGCTCGCCAGGCTGGAGCGCGAAACCGACAACCTGCGAGCGGCGCTGAGCTGGGCCGCCAATCATGATCCCACCCATGCGCTGCAGCAGATCGTCGTTGCGCTGTTCCCCTTCTGGGAAGCGCACGATCATCTGACCGAAGGCCAGTACTGGCTGGCTATCGCGTTGAGGGCAACCGAAGGCGACCGCAGCACCGCCGGGATGCATAACCGCGCCCGCGCGCTCCACGCTGCCGGGCGCCTCGCCCACCAGCAGCGCGCGCTGGCAATCGCCGAGGACTTCCACAACCAGAGCCTCACACTCTATCGCGAGCTGGACAATCGACGCGGCGTCGCAATCGCGTTGAGCGAACTGGCGATGGAAGCGCGTCTCACCGGACGGCTAGTCCGCTCATCCGCCCTCGCCGAACAGAGTCTGACGCTCAGCCGCGAAATTGGCGATCCAGATGCGACGGCTTACGCGCTCCTCGAAGCCGGCATTACCTGGAAAGATCGTCGCGACTTCCGTCGAGCCAGCGAACATCTTGAAGAAGCACTGGAGATGTATCGCAGCCACGGCAATACACGCTTCATCGCGGTCACACTGACGATGTTTGGCATGGCCGACCTGGAATCTGGCAATCTGCCGAGTGCGGACAAACGGCTTCGGGAAGCCCTCTCCCTTCATTACAGTATTAGCAATCGCTGGTTCGTCATCTACGACCTGCAGTTGCTGGCGGCGGTCGCCAACGCATCGGGACAGCAGCGCCGCGCCGCGCAGCTTCTGGGCCTCGCTCATGGCCTGGGTGCAACGCTCCAGGAGGTCATCGAGCCGATCGGTCCCATCGGGATCGAGAAGGAGATCGCGAGTGCCCGCGCACGACTCGGCGATGACCAGTTTGAGAATGCCTGGGCTGAAGGCCAGGCGATGACCATCGAGCAGGTCATTGAATCGCTGCGGATCACGCCAGATCCAACGCCGATGGCTAAGCGCACCCAGAACGATGCTGACAGCGATAACCAGCCGCAGTCGGCGCTCACACCGCGCGAGCGTGAGGTTGCCGAACTCCTGACGCACGGCTTATCCGACCGCGAGGTTGCCGAGGCGCTGAATATCTCACCCGCGACTGTCGGTGTCCACGTCCACCGCATTCTCTCCAAGCTTGACATCCGCTCGCGCTGGCAGGTGGCGGATGCGCTCGCGGCCATGAACAACAACCGTCGATAATCCGTGGTCGATCGGCACCTGTCACGCATGCGTACTGATAATCGGTACAGCCGCTGCGTCCGCCTGCCCGCTGCCACCTACAGCGTTTCTGGACGCGCAATCACGCCCGCTTCCCTACGATAGCGCCTGGGGATGCTTCTTCCGTCATCGCCATGCAGAGACACACCGTGTCACTGCGACCCCTTGCCAGATGACATGCAGAGGTAGCTCGGTAATGTGGAAGGGCAGGCAGCGAACGTGCGCGCAGCGATCGGTATACGTTTCATCTGGGTCGCGATCGGCATCATCCTGGGGATCGTCCCATTGCTCACCGCGCTACCGGTGCCGGTCGCGCTCGCGGCAGAGCCCGTATGCGAACCGGTCGGGTCTGACACTGTTTGTACCTATTCTTATACCGGTGCAGCGCAGACCTGGATCGTCCCGGACTATGTGACGTCCGCGCAATTCGATGTCTACGGAGCCAGTGGCGGGAACATCGGGACGTTCATTTACGGTGGCAAAGGCGGCCACGCAAAGGCAAGGCTGCTCGTGACGCCCGGCGACACGATCACGATCATGGTCGGCGGCAAAGGCCAGAACGCCGGTGAAACCAACCTGACAACCTGCCAACTGCCCTTCACTACTGGCGGATTCAACGGTGGTGGTAACAGCGGCACGCCCACAGGCACGCCTCCTTGCCCAGGCGGCGGCGGAGGCGGTGCCTCGGATATCCGGATCGGCGGAACCGATCTGGCCAGTCGTGTCCTCGTCGCCGGTGGCGGAGGCGGTGCTGCGAACCTGGCAGCCTTCTGGGGCTACACAACCGGCGGCGCTGGCGGCGGACTGGTTGGCGAACGCGGCGGCTATGTCTATAGCGGAACCGCGTACGGCGGTCGCGGCGGCAACCAGGACTGCTCGCAGGGTAGCGGACTGCCTGGCGTCGGTAGCGTCGGCGCAAACACGAATTCCGGCAGCGGCGGCGGCGGAGGTGGCGGCTGGTGTGGCGGAGCGGGCGGCCATATCGGCAGCAACGGCGACTGGTACGCCGGCGGCGGCGGCAGCGGCCACGGTCCATCCGGAACCATCTTTGAGACCGGCGTGAACTCGGGCGATGGCAAGGTCGTCGTCACATTTGATGCCGGTGACAAAACTCCGCCAACGACCACAGCAACATATAGCAATGGTTATGTCCCCGGCACCTGGAGTAATCAGCCGGTCACGGTAACACTCTCTGGCACGGATAACCGAACCCCGAGCGATCAACTGATCTTCTACTACGGCGTCGACCTTATCGACTGCACCGAACGGGGCGTTATATTTTGCATCCGGTACGTTGAGCCAGTCACCATCTCGAACGAGGGCATTCACGCCTTCGACTACATCGGTCTGGATAACTCTGGAAATGTTGACCGCCACCACGCGTCGATCAACATCGATCTGACAGCCCCAACCGTCAGCTATTCGGGTAACGCTGGTATGTACAGCGTCGATCAGCAGATCGCCATCACCTGCACGGCAGCTGACAATCTCTCCGGCATCGCCACAACCACCTGCCAGAACATCACCGGCCC
>JBDHWD010000205.1:0-4087 GCA_039810005.1 Thermomicrobiales bacterium
GATGGTGAAGAATCGAGGCAGTGGCGAGGGACAGGTCGCGGTAACCGCCCGACTGATCAACCCGCAGACCGGCACGGTCGTTTCCGCGAATGAGACGACCGTGACAATGCAGGGGCACGAGACAACCATCGTCGCGATCGACCTGCAGCCCCCGACGGACGGCCCGTTCGATGAAGAGGTCGAAGCGGAGTACCCGACCTAGCGACGCAGCGCGACTACTGTGGATCCCAGAGTTCAACGACACCCGCGGCGGCCAACTCGTCAATCGCGGCGTCGTCCATGTTGCAGCGCTCGCGGAGGACTTCACGGGTGTGCTGGCCGAGCACCGGCGGCGCCGTACGAACGGCGGCGTCGGTCGCACTGAACTTCATCGGTACACCGGGAAGCTGGATCGACCCGAGCGTCGCGTGCTCGACCTCGACGAGCATCTGGCGAGCGAGGACGTGCGGATCAGCGAACACTTCGGCCATCGTGTTGATCGGTGCCGAGGGGACGCCGGCAGCCTCCAGGAGCTCGGCCCACTCGGCGGCAGGCTTGCGCGCCAGCTCGGCTTCGATGAGGGCGGCCAGCTCAGCGCGATTGGCGATGCGGTCAGAGTTGGTGCGGAAGCGTGGGTCCTCGGGCAGGTCGGGGCGGTCGATGGTGGCGCACAGCGCGGCGAAGAGGCGGTCGTTGCCGGCAGTGATGATCATCGGCAGGTCGGCAGCCTGGAACTCCTGATAGGGAACGACGAGTGCGTGGGCATTGCCCGTGCGCGGCTGGTTCTCGCCGGTGATGAGGTAGTAGAGATTGGCGTTGATCAGCCAGCCGACGATCGTGTCGAGCAGAGCGGCTTCGACGAGCTGGCCTTCGCCGGTGCGCTCGCGATGCAGCAGCGCGGCGAGGATCATATTTGACGCCATCATGCCGGTCGTGACGTCGCCGATGGCGACACCGGCACGCATGCCGACGCCGTCCGGCTCGCCGGTGACGCTCATGAAGCCGCTCATCGCTTCGGCGATCAGGTCGTAGCCGGGGCGTGAGGAGTAGGGGCCGGAGCGGCCAAAGCCGGAGATAGAGCAGTAGATGAGGTCGGGCTTGATGGCGCGAAGCTCGTCGTAGCCGAGGCCGAGCTTCTCCATGACGCCGACGCGGAAGTTCTCGACGACAACATCGGCGTTGCGAACGAGGTCGAGCGCGATCTGGCGGCCAGCGTCCGACTTGAGGTCGATGGCGATACCGCGCTTGTTGCGGTTGACGGCCAGGTAGTAGCCGCTCTGGTCGCCGAGGTAGGGCGGACCCCAGGCACGGGTGTCATCGCCCTTGCCGGGTTGCTCGATCTTGATGACGTCGGCACCCATGTCGGCCAGCAGCATCGTGCAGTACGGTCCGGCCAGAACTCGCGAGAAATCGACAACGGTGATCCCGTCTAACGTGCCTGCCATGTCTCTCCCTGTGTCACGCGATTACTGCTGGTGGGGCTGACGGGCGACAACCGCGCTCTTGTGCACGACGAGCGTCCGCGCGACGCGGTCGCCGAGGCGCTGGCGTTTCGGCGAAAGCTGGATCGCCAGCGCGCCGATGACGCCAACGAACATGCCATCGACCAGCCGAAGCAGCGACCGCAGCAGGGCAGCGCGCAGACCGATCGGCGTGCCATCGAGATTCACGACGCGCAACCCAACGATGAGCTTGCCGACCGTGGCACCCCAACGCGACTCCATGATGAGCGGATAGAGAATGTAGACGACGAACATGACTGCCAGGACGCCGCCATTCTCGGTAATCTCCTGCATCGACGGCTCGCCCTCGCTGGGCAGGAAGTAGGACGCAGGAATCAGCGCAATGAGGGTGATGACGATCAGATCGATCAGCCAGGCGATACCGCGCTGACCGAGCTGGGCGAGCGCGACCGGCTGCGGCGTGGCCTGGGCGACGGGCTCTGGTGGCGCGGCCGGCTCATCGGCGAAGCCCTCCGGCATCCACTCACCGCAATAGCGGCACTTGAGCGCCACGGCAAAGATCGGACGCCCACAATACGGGCACGGCTTCATCGGCGACCTGACGCTCATGCGCTCCCTGCTCATCCCATCCGCAACGCCTCACCCATGGTGGGCGCGATATGGAGGGATGGTATCAGCGCGAGCGGGTGGTATGCGCGCCCTGACGTGAAGATAGCGCGTACGTGGCCGCTTCTGAGCCGCTGCGCGTCACATTCGCTTCGTCCTCGACCCTGACGGAGCGTCAGCGACTCATTAACCTCATCTCGTCTTCTGCTGGTACCCGCGCTTCACGCTCCAGGCGGGCGATCGTCGCGACGAGCCAGTCGCGGTCGGCACGGCGCATGGCGGTCAGATGGTCGAAGGCAAGGTCGAGGTTGAGCTTGTCACCGTGGGCATGCGGGACCGGACGCGGCTTCAGCAGGCCATCGAGACGTGCCAGGCGCTGGCGCAAGCAGGCGAGTGCGTCATCACGATCGAGAAAGTTGATGAGCACAAGCCCGATGTCTCCCGCATAGGTCGACTCGTCTGCGGCGGACAGGTTCACCCGGAGCAGGTTATGAAAGAGATCACGGCCAACCGGTGTGATCGTATAGACCTTGCGCGGTGGGCGGTTGCCGACCTGTTCGGTGTGGACCTCGATGAAGCCGGCAGACTCAAGGCGGGACAGAAGCGCATAGGCCGTTGGCTTTTTCATGGTCGCTACGTGACAGAGTGTGTTTTCGATGAACTCGTTGATCTGATAACCGTGCTGGTTCTGCGTCATCAGAACACCAAGCAGGAGCAGGGCGCGCTCATCCCAATTTGCTGCTGCGTGCGTCTTCGTTGAGTCAGGCTCGTCCACATCGTACCTCCATGGATCTTCCTGATTATAGTCCACGTTGACTAATCACCTCAACATCATTATACTCGAGATCCTTAGTCATGCGTGACTAAACGAGACTGAGTATTGACGGCGGCAATGGGGCCGGCGGCGACTCGCTCGGGAAGGGATAAAGCCTGTGTTCCTTGCGCTCCGTGAGATTCGGCATGCGAAGCTGCGCTTCGCGCTCATCACTGGCGTCATCGTCATGGTGTCGAGTCTCGTCTTCATTCTCTCAGGGCTAGCCAACGGGCTGAGCGCCGGCAATACCGCCGCAATTGATGCGATGTCGATTGATGCGATGGTCATCAGCAATGGGAGTGACTACCTCCTCGATCGCTCATCCGTCGGGGCTAGCGAGGTCAACACGGTCGCGTCGATCTCTGGAATCGAAGCTGCCGAGCCGCTCGGCGTGTCATCGGCGAGCATCAAGAAGCAAGGAGAGACGAACCTTCTGGGTGTCTCGTTCTTTGGCATTGAGCCGGCTGGCTTGATGGAGCCCCGAATTCAGAAGGGGGACAGTCTGGGCGCGCAAGCGCATGGCGTCATCATCGACGAGACGCTCGTTCACGACGGCATCGGACTGGGTGATACGTTCACCGTTGAGCCGGACGGGATCGAGCTGACCGTTGTGGGGATCACAACCGGCCAGACCTATCGCCTCGCGCCGGTCATCTTCATGCCGCTCGCCCTGTGGCAGGAGCTCCAGCCGATCCGGCAGGGCGCGCCGCAGGACGCTGTAACAGCGATCGTGGTTCGCGGGTCGTCGCAGGCGATCGAGACCATCCCCGAGGCTGTGCCGAATACAATGATCGGCAGCCTCGACCAGATTGCCAATCACATTCCGGGCGAATCAGAGCAGAACGCCACGTTGCTGCTGATTCAGGTCTTCCTTGTGGTCATTGCTGCCGGAATCATCGCCGCATTCTTCTACATCATCACGTTACAAAAGATGCCGGAGCTGGGCGTGATGAAGGCGATCGGCACCGGCACCGGCTACCTGGCGCGCACGCTCATCACGCAAGTGCTTGCGCTAGCAGTGGCTGGGGTTATCGTTGGGATCTCGATAGCGGACACGCTCGCGCTCATCATCGGCAATGCAATCCCCTACAGCATCTCGACGCAACGCATGGCCCTGTTCGGGAGTGTCCTGCTGCTCGTCGCGGTTGGTGGCACGGCGTTGTCGCTCGCACGGATCGCACGGGTCGACCCGTTGGACGCGATCAACAAGGCTGGATAGCAGGCT
>JBDHWD010000206.1:0-4075 GCA_039810005.1 Thermomicrobiales bacterium
CTGAAGCCGATTCCTACCCGCACTGTTGATACCGTCGAGGACTACCACGGCACGCCGATCGCTGATCCCTATCGCTGGCTGGAGGATGCGGCTGATCCGGAGGTCCGTGAATGGACCGAGGCGCAGAACGCGCGCACACAGGCGTGGCTGGGCGAGCACGCGCCGGATCGGGAGCGCATTCATGCCCGGCTGACCGAGCTGTGGGATTTCCCGAAGGAATCTGCGCCAACGAAGCGCGGCGGTCGCTACTTCGCCTTCCACAATCCGGGGCTGTTGAACCAGCCGCTGCTGACCGTTCGCGACGCGCTTGATGCCGAGCCGCGGGTGCTGCTGGACGCCAACACGCTCTCCGATGATGGGACGGTCGCGACGACGAACCAGTCGGCCTCGCGTGATGGGCGGCTGCTGGCCTACGCGCTGGCCGAGAGCGGCAGCGACTGGCAGACTGTCCGCGTTCGCGACGTTGAGAGCGGAGAGGATCTGGCCGACGAGCTGCGCTGGTGCAAGTTCACCAACCTCGCCTGGCTGCCCGATTCGTCCGGCTTCTTCTACAGCCGCTACCCGCAGCCGAGCGGCGATCCCGAGGAGCTCCAGAATCGCAACAATCGCGTCTACCTGCACCGCATCGGCACTTCGCAGGAGAGCGACACGCTGATCTACGAGCGTCCGGATTCGCCGGACCTGCACTTCTTCGCCGAAGTCAGCGACGACGGGCGCTACCTCGTCATCACCGGCTCGATCGGCACCGATCCGCGCACGCAGGTCTTCTATCGTGACCTGTCTTCCGACGGCGAAATCGTCGCGCTGCTCGATGCGGGCGACGCCAAGTACGAGTTCATCGACAACGAGGACACGACGTTCTTCGTACTGACCGACCGCGACGCACCACTGGGCAAGCTGGTCGCGGTCGACATCGCCAATCCGGCCCCGGAGCACTGGCGCGACGTCATTCCTGAGGGTGGCACGCCACTGGCTGCGGTCGTCGCCGCTGGTGAGCGCTTCGTTGCGCTGATGCTGATCGACGCGCAGCACCGTGTCGATCTGTATCGCCGCGATGGCACCTTCGATCGCATGATCGACCTGCCGGGCATCGGTGCGGTCGAGGCGATCTCCGGCCAGCCCGGTGATGACGAGCTGTTCCTCAGCTTCACGTCGTTCCTGACGCCGCCAACGCCGTATCGCTACGACCTGGCCGATGCCTCGGCGACGCTCCAGCCACTCCACGAGTCGGCGCTGGGCTTCGACACCGACGCTTACGAGACACAGCAGGTGTTCTTCCACTCGCAGGATGGCACCACGGTGCCGATGTTCGTGACACACCGCAAGGACTTGCACCTGCACGGCGATAACCCGACGCTGCTCTACGCATACGGTGGCTTCAATGTCAGCCTGATGCCGGCGTTCTCGCCCACCAACCTCGTCTGGCTGGAGCAGGGTGGCGTATTCGCGCAGGCCAATCTGCGCGGTGGCGACGAATACGGCGAAGAGTGGCATCAGGCAGGCATGCTGGAGCGCAAGCAGAACGTGTTCGACGACTTCATTGCCGCCGCCGAGTGGCTGATCGGCAACGGCTACACCAGCCGCGAGAAACTGGCGATCAATGGGCGCTCGAATGGCGGCCTGCTGGTCGGCGCCTGCCTGACGCAACGACCCGACCTGTATGGCGCGGCAGTCTGCGAGGTGCCGGTGATCGACATGCTGCGCTACCACCGCTTCACGGTCGGACATTTCTGGATTCCGGAGTACGGCAACGCCGAAGAGGATCCCGAGCACTTCAAGTTCATGCTGGCCTACTCACCGCTGCACAACGTCCGCCCCGGCACGAGCTACCCGCCGACGCTGGTGACCTCGGCAGACACCGACGATCGCGTCGTCCCGGCGCACGCCAAGAAGTTCACGGCGACGCTGCAGGCCGCGCAGGCCGGCGATGCGCCGATCCTGCTGCGCGTCGAAATGAAAGCCGGCCACGGCCTCGGCAAACCCACCGCCAAGCTCATCGACGAACGCGCCGACGTGCTGGCGTTTCTGGGGGCGGTGCTACAGGTAGACTCAGTGCCTGAGTGATACGAGGAGCACGAACATGACGCGAACATTTTCCGCCATCGTGCATCGAGAAGGCGACTTCTACGTCGCTGACTGCCCGGAGGTTGGTACCGTCAGCCAGGGCACAACATTCGAAGAGGCAGTGTCTAACCTGATCGAGGCGACCGAGCTGTATCTGGAGGAATTTCCCGACCAGCCACTACCAGACACGCGAGCATGGGTGACAACGTTTGAGGTCGCTGTCGGGGCCTGAGCTACCGACCATTTCCGGGGAAGAAACAATCCGCGCACTGCAACGTCTCGGATTTGAAGTCATTCGTCAACGCGGCAGTCACGTTGTCCTTCGAAGGGTCATGTCAAGCGGGTCAACAGGGTGCGTCGTGCCACTTCACAAAGAGGTGGCACGGGGTACGCTCCGTTCGATCCTTCGTCAAGCTGGAGTCACGGCAGACGAGTTCATCGCCGCACTCTAGTCTCTCAACGTTCGAGCCGACTCTCCTCGTCGCCAGTAGACCATAATAGAGGTTGGCATGGAATAGCTCGCCGCACAACGTTCGCGTCTCGGGTGCCGCTATCCGTCGCCACGGGTACGAGGGGACGTACCGTAAACCGCCCACCGACGCGATCGGCGAAATGGCCGGGGCGACAGATCCACCCCGAACCACGCATAATCAGCGGATACAAAGACAGCAAGGGAGGTGGAGTGGCGTCCACGAGCAGAGTCACCGATGGCGTTCGGGCGGGATTCGCGCAGACGTTTGATTCGCTGCGCGTGCCGCAGTACCGCCTGCTCTGGCTGGGCATGCTGTTCTCGATCGGCGCGATGCAGATCGACCTGGTTGCCCGCGCCTGGCTGGCCTACGACCTTTCCGCCTCGGGCATGACGCTCGGGCTGGTGACGGCGGCTCGCGGATTACCGCAGCTGATCCTGTCTCCCTACAGCGGCGTCGCTGCAGATCGATACGATAAGCGGGCGCTGCTGGTCTGGTCGCAATCAGCCGTCTTCATTCTGGCCCTGATCAATGCCGTCCTCGTCCACCTCGGCGTGATCGAGATCTGGCACCTGGTCGTGCTCGGGCTGGCGCAGGGAATCGCGAACCCGTTCACGATGCCGACGCGGACGGCGCTGATTCCCGACCTGGTCGAGACACGACGGATCCCCAACGCGCTGGCGCTTGAATCGACCGGACGCAACATCAACCGCATCGTCTCGCCCGCACTGGCCGGCGTCTGCCTGGCGATCAGCCCGGCGCTGGCCTTTTACGCCATCGCTGCGGGCTACGGGCTGGCTGTGCTGACGCTCTACCGACTGCCACGCGGGCTGCGCGGCGACGACAGCGGGCAGGGCGCGATGAGCGAGATGATGGCGGGGTTCCGCTACATCTGGGAGCGGCCGTCGCTCTTCGGCTTGCTGGCGCTGGCCTACGTGCCGATCCTGCTGGGGATGCCGTTTCAGTCGCTGCTGCCGATCTTCCAGATCGAGGTGCTGGAGATCAGCGAGTCGGCGCTCGGCTTCATGTATACGGCGATCGGCATTGGCGCGATTATCGGGTCGGTCATTATCGCCGCGATCGCCGAGTCGCCGCACAAGAACCGCATCCAGATGGCGTCCGGCGTGGTGTTCGGGATTACGCTGTTCCTCTTTGCGCTCTCGAAGCACTATGCGCTATCGCTGGTGCTGCTCCTGCTCGTCGGCTTTTTCAGCACGGGCTACCTGACGATCAACCGGATGCTGGTCGGGCTGCAGACCGAGCGCAACATGTACGGCAGGGTGATGGCGATGTACGGGATGACCTGGTCGCTGATGCCGATCGCGCTGCTGCCCTTCGGAGTGCTGGTGGACCTCTTTGGCGTCTCAGCGACGGTCGCCGTTTCGGGCATCCTGGTCGCCGTCTTCATCGGCACAATTGCGCTGATGTTCGCTGGGTACTTCCTGAAGGTGTCGGATTCCTCCTCACTGAGCAGGTCGGAAGCGCCCGACTGAGGCGGACGCTGCGCAACGACACACGGCGACCGTCTGTCGCCGTGTCCC
>JBDHWD010000207.1:0-4028 GCA_039810005.1 Thermomicrobiales bacterium
CCAACCTGCGCGCCAAGGGCTGCGACTGTCGGGTGTAGTCGCATCGCAATCCACGCTCTATCTTCGACTACCCCCGCGCCACCTCCGCCAGATAGTGCGCGCGGTTGAGCGGGTTGGGGCCGAGGCGCGGGCGGGTCGGGATCGGTTCGGGGACCGGCGCGTAGCCGGCGAAGTGGGATGACCAGCCGCCTTCGCCGCGGGTCAGGCCCGGTAGCTGCTGCTCGATGCCGCGCAGCTCGACAGTCGGGATCGTGGCGCTGAGGTGGCAGGTCGCGCCTTCGACGCGCGTGTCGTCGAGCGTCGCGCGCGCCTGGATCAGCGCACCGCAGACACCGCCGTAGGTGTCCTCGGGGATCTCCAACTCCAGTGTTTCGATCGGTTCGCAGACCTGCGTGCCGGCCTGCCGCAGCGCCCCCATCAGCGCCAGCGGGGTCAGCTTGCGGAAGTCACCGGCTGTGCTGACCGGCGACCAGTAGGCCAGGTCCTTTAGTGTGACGACGCAGTCGATCACCTCCCAGCCGCACAACCCCTGCTGCAGCGTCTCGTAGACGGTCTCCTCGATCGCCCGGTAAAACGCCGGCGGCAGTGAACCGAGCTCGCGTTCGTAGCGGATGCCGCTGCCCGATTGGCCGGCTTCGACCTGGAAGCCCAATCCGGCGTAGTACGGGTTGTCATCTGCGCCGATCACTTCGGTCTGCGCGCCGCTGCCGATGACGCGCTCGACGCAGATTGTCCGGCTCGGCCCGAACCAGACGTCGAGGCCGTAGTCGCGGGTCAGCGTGTCGGTCAGTACCTCCTTCTGCACCTCGCCGAAGAGGCGTACCGAGATCTCGCCCGCTTCGTTGCGCTGGCGGAGGGAGATGAGCGGATCCTGCTCGGCAAGCTGCTCCAACGCCTCGCGTAGCTGCGTGATTTTGCTCTTGTCGATCGGGCGGACGATGCTCTCGAGCGCCGGTGGCGGGAACGCCGTCGGTGCTCTGCCCACCCCGTCCTGCTCGCCAATGTGGTCGCCGATGCGCGCGTCGCGCAGCCCATGCAGGATCGCGATCTGGCCAGCGCGCAGCTCGCCGGACTGCACGGCCGCGCCGCCGTTGAACCGGTCGATTGCCGTGATGCGCTCGTCGATCTCCAGCGTTTCGCCGAATGTGTTCCGTCTTTGCAGCAAGACGTGCTGGCGGACGACTAGCCGACCGCTGAACAGTCGGACGTAGACGAGCTTCTCGCCGCCCGGTCGCCGCGCGATCTTGAAGACCGTCCCGCTCGTCGGCGCGTCGCAATTAGCCTCTGCCGGCGGCAGCCAGTCGGCGATGCTGGTGAGCAGCGCATCGACGCCGACGCCAGTCATCGCCGAGCCGAAGAGCGCCGGCACGACATCGCGCGCCGCCACCTGTCGCAGAAGCTCGGCACTGAGAAACGCGGCGGACGGCGTGCCATCGCTGCGCTCGTACTCCTCAATCACCCGCTCGCTTGTCTCGGCCAGCAGGTCGGTCAGCGCCGCCAGATAGTCCGGATCGTCGCGGTCGATTGGCTCGACGTTCGCCGTGCGCTCGCCGAGGTCGGTTGCCTGGTTCAGCGCGACAACGCGCAGGCCAAGCTTCTGGCGGATATCGTCCAGCAGCGGTTCGCCGCGTGCACCGAGGCGGTCGATCTTGTTGATGAAGATGATCAGCGGCAGGCCGGCCGCCCGGATTGCTCGCGCCAGGCGTCGCGTCTGCGGCTGGACGCCCTCGACGGACGAGACGACCAGCACGACGGCGTCGAGCGCATCGAGCGCACGCGCCACCTCGGCGATAAAGTCGCCGTGGCCAGGGGTGTCGATCAGATTGACGGTGAGATCGCCGAGCCGGAACGACGCGACCGCCGACCAGATGGTGATGCCGCGGGCCCGTTCGAGGTCCCGCGTGTCGGTCTGTGTTGTGCCTTTGTCGACGCTGCCGGGCGCGGCGATGACGCCGCTCTGGAAGAGGATGCGTTCGGTGAGGGTCGTCTTACCGGCGTCGACATGCGCCAGGATCCCGAGGTTGAGTTCTGCCATGCACGCTACCTTCGTTGAAGAAGCAGGTGGACGTCTGGTTCTTCAACAGGCTCCGCATGGGACTCTCCTTCTCACTCCGGATCGCGCAACGATGATGGGCGCGACAGCATCGCGCGGACGCATCGTAGCAACAGACGGCGGATTGCGCTACTGGCCGCGGGTCGTCCTGCGGCGCTGCGGCGTCGCCTCACGGCGAGGACGGCGCCAGCGCCATCCCTACGAAACGGCAAACGAACTCGTCGTCCACAGGACACCCCCTCTCCCAACGTTGGGCGGGAGCCCTCTGGGCAGCGGCCGGGGGATGAGGGCCGTCCTCACTCCACCACCGGCAGCGTGATCCGCGAAGGGTGCGCGGCGTCGTGGTGGATCGTATTCTCAGCGACCTGCGACCGGTGGTGGCGGCCGATCGGTTCGCCGGTGTTCGGGTTCGGGTCGAAGCGCGGGAAGTTGCTGGATGAGATGTCGACCCGAATGCGGTGGCCACGGCCGAAGACCGCGCCGGTGCCGTACATCGGGATCGTCAGCTCGTAGACCTGCCCCGGCTCCATCAGCGTCGGGTTGGCCGGATCGTCGCGGTAGCGGCAGCGGAAGATCGTGTCGGACAGGTTCAGCGCGTAGCCGTGCGGATAGTCTTCCGACGGCGGGAACACATCCACCAGCTTCACGGTGAAGTCCGTGTCCGGCGCGGACGACGAGATGTAGAGCGTGGCCTCCAGTGCGCCGATGACCTGCACTGGTTCGGCCAGCGGCTCGGTCTGGAAGACGACGACATCGTCGCGCGCCGCCAGCGGCATGCCGGTCTCGGGATCGCGCTGATCCTGCCCGCCGATCGAGACGACGCTGTTCCAGCGCTGCTCGTAGCTGATCCGTCCGCGCTCGTCGCCATCGACCGCGATCGCGTCGGAGAGCGACGAGAGGTTGCCGCCGACGGTCGGCACCGGGTTGGTCGGATCGTAGCGGAACGTCGTCGATGCCGTGCCGGTTCCAGCGATCGTGCCGAGGCCGCCGTCCGGCAGCAGGTAGTAGTCCGTCTGCGTCGTGCCGGGGAGCGGCAGCGCGTCCGCGTCGATCCAGTGGCCACCGCGCCAGAGGCGACCGTCGTGGGTGCGGCGCGTCTCGCCGTCGCCATCACCCATAACGAACAGCCGCGCTGCCGGCTCCTCACCGACGCCGTTGGCGATCCCCTTCAACCAGTGGTCGAACCAGCGCAGATGCAGGTGGAGGAACTCCTCGCCCAGATTCCCGGCGACTGGGGCAGTCGGGCCGAGCTCGACGTCGCCGGCGTAGCTGACATCGACCATGCCGTGTGTCCACGGCCCCATCAGCAGTCGCACCGGGCCGCGCTTGCGCTCGCCCAACCCGGCGAAGTTCTCCAGAGTCGCCCGAGTGTACGAGTCGTACCAGGCGCCGCAGAGCAGCATCGGCACGTCGGCGTGCTCGTCCCAGTACTTGGCGAAGTTGAGGCCTGGGTGGTCCCAATACTCCGTGTAGTCGCCGTTCGTGTAGAGATCCAGCGCCCAGCGCTCGACCGACGGCACCAGCGCCAGGGGCGAGAGGCCCGGCCGCAGCGGCAGGTGCTGAAGCCATTCCAGCGACGAAACACTCTGCAGCGCTGCCTTGCGCACCGGATCGTTGACGACCTCCGGATGGGTTGCGGCTTCCATGAACGCCCAGGCCAGGAAGCGCAGCTCCATCGCGCCGTTCTGCCGCACCGAGCTGGTGTAGGCGTTCGCGCCGGCCTGGTTGACGACCATGGTCGCCAGGCTGGGCGGGTTCAGCACCGCCGCTGCGGTCTGCGTCCAGCCGAGGTAGGACGTGCCGAACATGCCGACCTTGCCGGTCGACCAGGGCTGCGCGCCGAGCCACTCGATCGTGTCGTAGCCGTCCTCTGGCTCCTGTGTCAGGAAATAAAATGTGCCCTCGGAGCGATAGCGCCCGCGGCAGTCCTGGATGGCGACGATGTAGCCGCGGCGGGTGAAATACTCCGCGCCGA
>JBDHWD010000208.1:0-4024 GCA_039810005.1 Thermomicrobiales bacterium
ACCGAGCCGCTCTACGGCGAAGCGGGCATCCTCGATCAAGCCGGCTGCGCCTGTCACGCGACATCGCCAGTGCTACGATGCTCTCCTTATGCAGAATCATCAGTGAGGAGCGCCAATGGCGCAGCAGCAGGAATCCTGGCGCGTTGTCCTATTCACCGACTTCACCGCCGATGCCGTGGTGCTGGCGCAGCAGATCCTGGCGGCGGCCGGTCATAAGCTCGTCGGCGTCGTCACGTCGCCGGGGGTACGCGGACGCGGACGCGGGACGCACGTCGATATCGTTGCCGCCGCACCGCGCGGCGCGGACGTGCTGGTGTCGAACCATCCGGAGCGCTGGGCGGCGATGCTCGCGCCGCTGCAGCCCGATCTCATCATCTCTGCGTCGTTCCCCTGGATCATCCCCGATGATGTGATCGCTCTGCCGCGACTCGGCGCGATCAATCTGCACGGCGGCCTGCTGCCGGAGCGGCGCGGGCCGAACAGCTTCGGCTGGGCGTTTCGCGAGAACGATCCGGAGATCGGTTTCACCATTCACTGGCTCGACTCCAGTCTCGACACCGGCCCGATTCTGGCGCAGGTGCGCGAGCCCATCGGTGATGATTATCTCGACGAGCTGCTGCCGCGCGTCTTCGCCAAGGTCCCGGGGCTGCTGATGGAGGCGCTGGCCAAGGTCGCTACCGGCGATCCCGGCACGCCGCAGGATGAGTCGCGCGCGTTCTACGCGAACATCTTCGACGAGGAGTACCGCGCGATCGACTGGTCGCGCTCGGCCCGCGAGATCCACAACCAGTGCCGCGCCTGGATGGGTGGCGGTCGCGGCATGATCCCCGGCGCGGTCGGTACCGTCGACGGTCAGGCGCTGCGCATCCTGCGCACACGCGTCACCGATGGCAACCCGACTGCCGACGCAGGTTCGGTGCTGACGCGAGACGGCGACACGTTGGTCGTCCAGTGCGGCGAGGGTGCGCTGCAGATCGTGGAGTCTGTGCCGGCTGAGGCGTAAACGTCGCTCAACCGGACAGCCCGAGTGGTCCCGCGAGCCGTTGAAGAGGGGAGCATCACGGGGAAGATGACCTCCTTGTCTGCCTACCAGCAGCCGGCCGAAGACGTTCTTTCTGAACTCGGCAGCGATGCCGGGCGTGGGCTGACGACCGCCGAGGCGCAGACGCGGCTGACCTCGGTCGGCCCGAACGAGCTGCCGGTCCAGCCGATAGCCCCGGTCTGGCGGCGCTTCTTCTCCCAGTTTCAGAATCCGATCACAATCCTGCTGCTGGCTGCGGCGGGATTCTCGTTCGTCGCCTGGCTTATCGAGGGCGGCGAGCTGATTCCCTATGAAGCGCTGACGATCGTGGCAATCGTGATCCTCAACGGTGTGCTGGGCTACGTACAGGAGGAGCGCGCCGGGCAGGCTGTCGCAGCGCTGCAGGCGATGGCCGCCGAGATGGCGACGGTGCTGCGAGATGGCGAGCCGCGCGAGATCGCGACCCGCGAGATCGTCCCGGGTGATGTTGTCCTGCTTGAGGAAGGCGACTCGATCCCAGCCGACGGCCGCATCATCGCTAGCATCGCGCTGCGCGTTGCCGAGGCGGCGCTCACCGGCGAGAGCACGCCAGTCGAGAAGGATGAAGATCCGGTCGTCGGCGAAGCTGGTCTCGCCGATCAGTCCAGCATGGTCTTCAGCGGTACGGCTGTCGCTGCCGGCCGGGGCCGCTTCGTCGTGACGGCGACCGGCTCCGACACGCAGATTGGCGCGATTGCCGGCTCGGTGCAGGCCGCCGAAGCCCCGGCAACGCCGCTTCAACGCGAGCTCGACTGGGTCGGGCGGATGCTGGGCATCGTCGTCATCGTGGTTGCCGTCGTCATCGGCGCAACCATCGTGCTCGTCGACGACATCCGCTCGCTGGAGGGCTTCGTTGAGGTGTTGCTGTTGGCGGTATCACTCGCCGTTGCCGCCGTGCCGGAGGGTCTTACTGCGATAACGACGGTCGTCCTCTCGCTCGGCACGCAGCGCATGGCACGCCGACGGATGATCGTGCGCAAGCTCGCCGCAGTCGAGACGCTCGGATCGACGACGGTGATCTGCAGTGACAAGACCGGCACGCTGACGCGAAACGAGATGACTGTCCGCGTCGTCACCACCGCCAGCGGACGAGTGGACCTGACCGGCGTCGGCTACGCGCCAGGCGGCGAGGCGCTGCACGACGGCCGACCGCTGGCTGATCCGGCGCTGGTGGAGGAAGTGCGGCGTTTGCTGCACGCCGCCGAGCGGGCCAGCAACGCGACACTGCACGAGGTTGATGGGCGCTGGGAGGTGCAGGGCGATCCGACGGAGGGCGCGCTCGTTGTCGCTGCCCAGAAGCTCGGCATCGCGCGACCGGCGGAGGAAGCGCACCTCAGCCGGGTTGGCGAGATCCCATTCTCTTCCGAGCGCAAGCTGATGAGCACCGCCTACGCCGACGCTCGCGAGGAGGATCGCGCTGTCGTGCTTGCCAAGGGCGCGCCGGATGTGCTGCTGGCACGCTGCTCAGCTGAGTGGGTCGGCTCCGCGCCGCGTCCGCTGACGGACGAACGCCGACGGGCGATCCTCGCGGTTGTCGAAGATCTCGCCGGCGAGGCCCTCCGGACGCTCGGTGTCGCCGGTCGCGTTGTGCAGGTGGCGACCGTGGCCGATGACATGCCGGAGGATGTTGAGCAGGAACTCGTCTTCCTCGGCGTCGTCGGGATGATCGACCCGCCGCGGGATGAGGCGCGGGCGTCGGTTCAGACGGCCCGGGAAGCGGGCATCCGGGCGGTGATGATCACCGGCGACCACCCGACGACCGCGGCCGCGATCGCCGCCGAGCTCGGCATTGTCGATCCGGGCATCGGCGCGGTGACCGGCGCGGACCTGGATCGGCTGGACGACGAGGAACTGCGACGGGTCGCTCGGACCTCCTCGACCTATGCGCGGGTTGCTCCCAGCGACAAGCTGCGGATCGTGCGGGCGTTGCAGGCCGAGAACGAGATCGTGGCGATGACTGGCGACGGGGTGAACGACGCACCGGCGCTGTGGACAGCTGACATTGGCGTTGCGATGGGGATCACCGGCACCGATGTGGCCAAGGGCGCGGCCGACATGATTCTGACCGATGACAACTTCGCCTCGATCGTCGCTGCCGTCGAAGAGGGTCGCTCGATCTTCGCCAACATTCAGAAGTTCCTGCGCTACCTGCTCTCATCGAACGCCAGCGAGGTGCTGGTGATGTTCTTCGGCGTCGTCCTGGCCGACGTCATCGGCCTGCTGCCGGAGACGGGCTCAGCCGTCGCTGCGCCGCTGCTGGCGACCCAGATCCTCTGGATCAATCTGGTGACCGACTCCGGTCCGGCGCTGGCACTCGGCGTCGAGCCGGACGATCCAGGCCTGATGCAGAAGCCGCCGCGCGATCCGCGCAGCCGGGTGATCGACCGGGCGATGTGGTTCGATATCATCTACGTCGGCGTCATCATGGCGGTCGGAACGTTGCTCGTTGCTGACTGGGCACTGCCGGGCGGCCTGATCGATGGCGACGGCACGCTGCGCTACGCCCAGACGATGACGTTCACGACGCTCGTCTTCGCCCAGCTCTTCAATGTCCTCAATGCCCGCTCGGACGAACGCAGCGCTTTCGCCGGCCTGTTCACCAATCGCTGGCTGTGGGGCGCACTTGTGCTCTCCGTCCTGCTGCAGATCGCCGTCGTCTATCTGCCGTTCCTGCAACGAGCCTTCGGCACCGTTGATCTGTCGCCGTCCGACTGGCTCGTCTGCGTCGGCATCGGCAGCACGGTCCTCTGGCTGCGCGAGGCCGCGAAGCTGGTGACTCGTTGGCGCTGACCGGGATGGCTCAGGCAGTGCGGCGCTGGAAGACGACGGCGGCGATCACGACCGAGACGGCGATGATGGCAGTGCACCAGGCGACGGAGAGCCAGGCATTGTTGCCAATCGGTGTGCCGAGCAGGGCGGCGCGGATCGTCTCGATCATCGGGGTTACCGGCTGATGGCGGGCGA
>JBDHWD010000209.1:0-3971 GCA_039810005.1 Thermomicrobiales bacterium
TTCCTCGGCGCGTTGATCGGTATGAAGCAGTTGCCGAAGAACGCGGTCATGGAGGCGTATGTCGGGCTGGGCGGGCCGGTAATCGGGTCGCTCGGTGCGGTCGCCGCCTATGGCATCTATCTGCTTGACGGGCACCGGCTGTTTCTGGCGCTCGCCTACATCGGCATCCTGCTCAACCTGTTCAACTTGCTGCCAATCCTGCCGCTCGATGGTGGCCGCGCGGTCGGCGCGATCTCGCGCTGGTTCTGGGTTGTGGGCATCGTTGGCCTGCTGGCCCTGATGATCATGCGGCCAAGCCCGATTCTGCTGATCATCCTGATCTTCGGCGCGCCGGAATTGCTGCGCGTCTTCCGCTCGCGCGATACGTCGGACTACTACGACGTGCCGATGAGCGAGCGCCTGACGATCGGCACGATCTACTTCGGCCTGATGTTCATTCTCGGCTTCCTGCTCTATGAGCTGGAGCCGCTGATGCACTCGCTGCAGCCGACGTAGGCGGGGAAGCGGCCCTCACCTTTGCCCAGCGGGCTCCCACCCCCTCTCCCAACGTTGGGAGAGGAGGTGTCGTGTTTTTACGGCGTTCGCGGCGATGCTCGAGTGCTCGTTCCCCAACCTTCAGGTTGCGGGTATCCTGTCCACAACACAATCCGCTAGATACCTGACTCCCCCTCTCCCAGCGTTGGGAGAGGGGGTGGGAGCCCGCTGGGCAAAGGTGAGGGCCGCCTACACACCATGAAGATAGAGACCTTCGCGCTTGAGCGCTGGATGACGACCTGGGAGACGCAGGTCGAGTACGACATTGCCGAGAGCGGCATCCTGCCGATGACGGTGAACGATCTGCTCGATCTGTTGCCGGAGGAGGAGCGAGCAGCGGCGCAGACGCGGCTGCTCGATACGCGCCTCGGTTACAGCGAAGCGCCGGGGTCGATTGAGCTGCGTTCACTGATCGCCGCGACGTACCACGATACCGGGCCGGATGAGGTGCTGGTCACCACCGGCGCGATCGAGGCCAACTTCCTGGCGTTCAACACGCTCCTTGATCCCGGCGATCACGTCGTCGCCGTACATCCTGCCTATCAGCAGCTCTACAGCGTGCCGCGCGCCATTGGCTGCGATGTGTCGCTCTGGGAGCTACGACCGGAGAACAACTTTCGCTACGATCTGAGTGAGCTGGAGGCGCTGCTGCGCCCGAACACGAAGCTCATCGTCGTCAACACGCCGCACAACCCGACCGGCGCGATGCTGTCGGCTGACGACCTCGCCCGTGTGCATGAGCTGGCTGCCGAGCGCGGCGGCTGGGTGCTGTGCGACGAGGCGTATCGCTGGCTGGATGTCCCCGGTGGCGATGCGTTCGCCCCGCCAGTGCGTAATCTCGGTGGGCAGGCGATCAGCGTCGGGACATTCTCGAAGCCGTTCGGGCTGCCCGGCCTGCGGATCGGCTGGCTGGCCGCTCCGGCTGAGATCGTCGCGCGTTGCTGGTGGATGCGCGACTACATCACCCTTTCGCCGGGCAAGCTGAACGACGCGCTGGCTGTGCTGGCGTTTCAGCATCGTGACCAGATTACGGAGCGGACACACAGAATCGTCGAGGCCAATCTGGTAACGGCGAAGCAGTGGTTTGCCGACAATGCCGATGTCGTGGCATGGACGCCACCACGCGGTGGGCTGCTGGCGCTGATGCGCTACGACCTTGATATTCCATCGACCGACCTGGCCGATCGGCTGGCTGGTGAGTACAGCGTTATGCTCGCGCCGGGGGCGGCGTTCGGCTACGAGCACCACCTGCGCATTGGCATTGGACAGGATCCGGATGTCTTTGCCGAAGGTCTGCGTCGCACTGCCGCTTGCTTTGCCGACCTGCGAGCGCGGGGCGTTGGTCTGCGATCCGGAGAGAAGGGATAGCCGAGATGGCACGAACCGTCGGAATACTGATCTTTCCGGATGTTGAGCTGCTCGACTTCGCCGGGCCGTATGAAGCGTTCACTGCCGCGAACTATGGCGGCAGTGGTGAGACGTGGTTCGACGTCTTCACTGTCGCCGAACAGCCAGGCGAGCTGCGCGCGCGTGCTGGACTCCGCGTGACGCCGGACCATACGTTCGACTCGGCACCACCAATCGACATCCTGGTCGTTCCCGGTGGGCAGGGCACGCGACGCGAGGTGAACAACCCGAAGCTTGTCGAGTGGATCGCTGCGGTCTCCGGCGCGTCCGAGCTGACAACGTCCGTCTGCACCGGCGCGTTTCTGCTAGCCGAAGCCGGTGTGCTCGCCGAGGGCAGTCAGGCGACGACCCATTGGGCCAGCGTCGAGCGGATGCAGACGACCTACCCGAGCGTTGCTGTCCGGCAGGGTGTGCGCTTCGTTGATGACGGCGCAGTCGTGTCGTCGGCTGGTGTGTCGGCCGGGATCGACATGTCGCTCTACGTCATTGAGCGGCTCTGCGGCCGCGACGTCGCCGCTGGCTCCGCGCGCCTGATGGAGTACGAGTACTGGTCGTCGGCTGCGGCGGAGTGATCGCCGGTCGTCAGGGTCGCTCGCTGCCGCGCTGCTGAAGCTGGCGCACGCGGAGCTCGTTCGGCAGCATCAGCGCGAGCGGAATTGCGATCAGGATAATAATCGACTGCGCGCGCATTGCAGTCTGGATGCTAAACATATCCGCGATCGCGCCGGTAACCGGCACGCCGATCGCGCCGGTCACGAAGCCCAGCCCGAGGATCAGCCCCGAGGCGACGCCAGCGCGCCCCTGCATCAGTTGCTGCGCCATGACCAGCAGCAGCGGCGCGGTTGAGGCAGCCAGCAGACCAACCAGCGCGCCAGTCAGGAAGGCGATACCGCCGGTGAATTGGGTGAATAGCAGGATCGCCGGGATCGTCGCGATCAGTGAGACGATGATGAGCGCGCGGCGTCCGTAGCGGTCGGCGAGCGAGCCGGAGCCGAGCGTGCCGAGGGCGCTGGCGAGCGTGATCGTCGTCGCCAGGAAGCCGTAGAACGCTTCCGAGTAGCCCATATCGTCGTACCAGGTGGGGATGAACGCCTGCAGGCTGCTCATCGTCCACGAGCGCGCCATCATGACGAGAATGACGGCGGACAGCGCCAGCCAGGGAATGGGAGGCAGGCCGGTCCGCCCACGCCGTGAGCCGGTGCCTTTGACGGCGATCTGCCGCATCTCCATGAGCAGCCAGACGGCGATCGCTGCGCCCGGCACGATCATCAGCGCGATGCCGTGGATGCCAAACATCGCTAGCAGTGCAACGCCGATGAGCGGTCCGATCGCGAAACCGACTGTACCGCCAGACGCGTAGACGGACATGGCGCTGTTGCGTCGGCGCTCGTCGATAACGGCGTTCGCGTTCAGTGCGCCAAAGGGATGGAACGCGCCGGAGCCCAGCCCGGCCGCGCCGGCTAGCGCGACGATCATCCAGAACTCCGGGACGATGGCGATGGCTGCGAACGTCACGGCAGTCCAGATGAGCGCCAGGCCAGTGAAGCGTGTGCCGTAGCGGTCGGCCAGCCAGCCGAAGAGCGGCTGCGAGATCGAGCCGACGCCGCTATAGGCCAGCGCGACGAGCCCGACCGTCGCCAGGTCCAGGTTGTAGTCGCGCGACAGCAGCGGGAACATGACCGGCAGGAGTCCGGCGTAGAGGTCGATTGTCATGTGGCCGAGGAAGAGCGTGATCAGCGGTCGATTGCGCAGGACGCTTGTTGTTGGCTCGGTTTCCGAAGTTGCGACACTCACCCAGGTTCCTGATCGTAACATCGTCCGCGCCGCCCGCCTGCGACGCCGCCGATGCAGCGTACGCAGGCGAGCCTATGGCGTCAACTGGCTAGAGCGTGTCTCGCGACGTCATCCGTTCCAAGATCACCTGCAGATCGTGTCTGGCTCATGCGTTGCCGACCCTAGCGTCCTCGTGAGGATTGCGGGTAGAAGACGCGCGCCAGATCCAGCAGCGTCTGCACTTCCTGTGCGGTCAG
>JBDHWD010000210.1:0-3904 GCA_039810005.1 Thermomicrobiales bacterium
GGCAGGATGAAGATCTGGATGTTCTTCCACGGGTCATCGACGAACGACACGTAGTTCGCCGCCGGGAACCAGTGGAAGTAGCGCGATGTCACGAGGATCAGCAGCGTGCCCAGCCAGAAGTTGGGTAGCGATAGTCCGAGTAGACTGACGCCTTGAGCGGCAGCTTCGGCGGTTGTGCCGACTTTGACGGCGGCTATGATGCCGGCCGGTATGGCGATGAGGAGCGCAATAACGACTGAGAAGATCGTCAGCTCAATCGTCACCGGCATCTTCGAGAAGATCTCGCCGCGGACCGACTGGCCGGTGCGGAGCGACGTGCCGAGATCGCCGCGAACGACGTCGCTGGCCCAGTTGATGTACTGGACATAGATTGGCTCGTCGAGTCCGAAGACTTTGCGCAGCTCCTGACGGCGTCCTTCGTCGATCGTCGTCTCATTGCCGAGCATCAGGTCGACGACGTCGCCCGGCACGAGACGGATCAGAAAGAACGTGACCAGCGAAATCCCGATCAGGACGGGAATCAGCGACACAAGTCGCTGTGCGATATACCGAACCATCGGCCTCTCTCCCCCACCAAGCCGTCGGTTCCCGAGGCATGTAGTTGTACGGCGTTTGGAACCCCTGTATACGTCGGTACGCTGACGGATTGTACACGAGCCGCCGCAGTGTGCATCGAGGACACAGGGCTATGGACTGCTCGGCGCGTCTGTCAGAGACACGATCCGTCCCGTTGCAACACATGATGCGATGAACAATTCGCGAATTGATTAGCACATGCGCGTCGCTACAGGGACGTACGGAACTGATGAATCAGCGTCCCCCTGCCCCTCCCCAACAACCCCTCGCGCGGCCCAGGCGCGGGCGGTGAGGCGGATGCTGCCATCGTTGGAGAAGGGGACGGCGGCGCGCAGGCGGTCGCGCAGGGCGTCGCGGCGGTCGGCGTCGAGGGTGGCGACGTAGGCCGGTGCCGTGCCTTGCGCGCCGAGGAAGGGCGACCAGTAGTCGTCGAAGTCGCGGAAGACGGTCGGGATGTCGATCGGGCGCGTGGCGACATCGGTCATGCCCGCTGCGCTGAAGCGCCGTTCGAGCTCGTCGGGATGACAGAGTGACGAGTATTGGTTGCCTTCGTCGTGGGCCACGGCGTCGGGATCTAGCGCGGTGGCTGCGTCCCAGAAGATGCGCATCATCTCCATGCCGCCAGCGTAGTCCCAGACATAGATGCCGACGGTGCCACCGACGCGGGTGGCTCGCGCGATCTCGGCCATCCCGCGGTCGGGATCGGGCAGGAAATTGAGCATCAGGCCGGAGACGGTGGCGTCGAACGATTCGTCATCGACCGGGAGTGCTTGCGCGTCGCCCGCCTGAAATGTGACGCGCGGGTCGTTGATGAGTGTTCGGGCGTGGGCGAGGAAGGCTGCCGAGCGATCGATGCTGGTGATGGACTGCGGGTTGGCCATGGCCAGGATCGCAGAGGTTAACGCGCCGGTGCCACAGCCGACATCCAGCCACCGCGCGCCATGATCCACCGCGAGCCAGCGCAATAGCTCAGGGGCGACCATACGGCTCCAGCGTCCGACGTACGGCTCGTAGGACAGGCCACTGCTGAACATGCTCATCGGAACCTCCTGAGATGAATGCTGATGAAGATACGGTTCCGGGTATCGGCGTGTTTGCGCGATGGTAGCATGCGCTCAGGCTGCGATCGATAGGTACGAGAATACGTGCAAGCGGGGTGAGGTGATGGCTAATCCGACGCGAGTCGCCGTCGTGCAGGCGGCACCGGTGCTGTTCGACCGCGAGGCGACGATCGAGAAGGCGGTCGGGCTGATCGGCGAGGCTGCGGATGCCGGTGCGCGGCTCATTGTCTTCCCCGAGGCGTTCGTGCCGGCCTATCCTCGCGGTCTCAGCTTCGGCGCGCTCGTCGGCAGCCGCAGCGACGAAGGCCGGCGGCTCTTCGCCCGCTACTTCAACAACGCCGTCGAGATCCCCTCACCGGCGACCGACCGGCTCTGCCAGGCAGCACGCGAGGCGGGCGTCTGGGTAGCGATCGGCGTGATCGAGCGCGACCGCATCGGCGGCACGCTGTATTGCACGTTGCTCTACATCGGGCCGGACGGCGCAATCCTCGGCAAGCACCGCAAGCTGAAGCCGACGGCGTCCGAGCGCCTGATCTGGGGCGAGGGCGATGGCAGCACACTGCCAGTCTTCGACACGGAGATCGGCCGTATCGGCGGGCTGATTTGCTGGGAGAACTACATGCCGCTGGCGCGGACCGACCTGTATGGCAAGGGCGTCGAGATCTACCTCGCGCCGACTGCTGACGCGCGCGACGCCTGGCAGGCGACGATGCAGCATGTCGCGCTTGAGGGCCGCTGCTTTGTGCTGGCCTGCAACCAGTACGTGACGAAGAGCATGTACCCAAGCGACCTCGGGCCGGAGGCGCTCAGCGATCTGGAGCAGGCGCCGGAGGTTATGTGTCGCGGCGGCAGCGCGATCGTCTCGCCGCTGGGCGCGTATCTGGTCGAGCCGCTCTACGGCGAGGAGGGCATCCTCTATGCCGACCTCGACCGCGACGATCTCGCAGCATCCCGCTTTGACTTCGACCCGGTCGGCCACTACGCGCGCCCGGACGTGTTCAGCTTCGCGGTCAATGAGCAGCCGCAGGGCAGGTAGTGCAGGTCAACGTTGTTCGTGACGGACGGTCGTTACGTGGAGAAGGATCTCCCTGTCGAGCATCGCCTGATGAGGATCCGCATGGCGGAGTAGCAGGAAGCGTCGTGCTTTCTGACGTATCTGACGAGGCTGCCGACCTGGGTATCCACATGGCCCCGCGGAACGAATCCGCAGAGCCATGTGTCGCAGTTGGGCTGAAGACGGAGCACGCGGTGGCGTTACTCGCCGAACCACTCCGCTCGCCACTCCTTCATCTGGTCGATCTCGGTCTGTTGAGCTGTGATGATCTCCGCTGCCAGCTGCTGCAGTTCCGATCGCTCGGTCGTCTGTTGAATCTCTTTCGCCATATCGATGGCTGACTCGTGGTGCGGGATCATCATGTCGATGAACATCTCGTCCGGTGCGTCGGACTGCGCCAGCATCTCCATGTCCGCGTCAGACATGTTCATGCCGGGCATGTCCATCATGGCCGACAGGTCGCTCTCTGGCGCGCTCGGGAACCATGCGTCGCGCCAGCTGCGCATCTGCTCGATCTCGCGCTCCTGAGCCGCGATGATCGCGGTGGCGACATCGCGAATCTCCTGGTGCTCGGCCGAGTCCTTGACCGCCTCGGCCATTGCGACGGCGCTTTGGTGGTGAACGATCATCGCGTCGATGAAGTGCAGGTCGGCATCTTCTCCGCCCTCGGGCGATGCCATCGAGTGGCCCTGGTGCATGGTGGTGCTTGTGGCTACTGTCTCAGCCGGCGTTGAAGTCGACACTGAGTCGGCGGCATTATCCGTGTCACCGCCGCAAGCGGCGAGCAAGAGTGCCAGGGCTGGCACGAGCAGCAGAATCCATCTCAGATGGTTCAACATCATGAATACCTCATGTCATTGTGTTTCGAGGAAACGGCTGCATGGCAGCGTCAACGCGCTGCGGAGTGTCTATAACCTGAAGCGTTGGAGGGCTGCCTGGCGGTCTGGTCCATCGGGCCACGGAAGTTCGCCTCCGATGGTTGGTGACGCTGGTGGTGCGATCGCGGCGATTTCCGCGCTTACGGATACGTTCGCGACTAGTCCAGCGTCGGCCAGAAGGGATACTCGCTGCGCGACCCAGGCAGGAGACGGGCAAGAGGTATCGTCATCCCAGGCAACCATGGCAACGATGTCAGCAGGTGCGACGGCGATCGCCTCCGTGTTGCTCGCCCCTCGATGCTCCGCATGGATCTCGACACGTTCAGACGGCTGGC
>JBDHWD010000211.1:0-3875 GCA_039810005.1 Thermomicrobiales bacterium
CCGTTCCATCTCGCTCGGCATCGACGACTTCGGCCAGTCCGGCTCGCGCCCCGACCTCTACAAGCACTACGGCGTCGACGCCGAACACATCGCCAGCGCCGCGTTCGCGATGCTGGATGGGGATTAGGCAGGATTTGAGACTGCGGCGGCCACAATCCGGATCGCCGCAGACGCCGAATTTGACGCTGTAGTCAGATCGTCTACTATATCCCCCGTACGTGCGCGCGGGAGGGAAAAGTGATGTCGCTGAGGACCCTGGAGCAGGCGTGCATGCCACGCCAGTCGGTATTTGATCGGTCGCAGGACGACACAGTCTGGAATATCGACAACCTGCCGGAGATAGACCCCAACTCATTCTTTGCCGAAAACTATGTCACCAATGGCATGCGCCAACTGCTGACCGAGGTGTTCAAGCGCCTCGACGGCACGTCGCGCGGCACGTCCGGCACGTTCCTGCTGTCGCAGTCAATGGGCGGCGGCAAGACCCACAATCTCATCGCGCTCGCGCTGCTGGCGAAATACCCGTCTCTGCGGAAGCAGGTGATGGCCGACATCTACGATCCCGGCGCGCTCGGCGGTGTTCGCGTTGTAACGTTCAGTGGTCGGAAGTCAAACACGCCATTCGGCATTTGGGGTGAGATTGCGACGCAGCTAGATAAGCGCGAGGTCTTCGCCGACCTGTACTCACCGCTCATCCCGCCGGGCGACGACGACTGGGTGCGTCTGCTTACAGGAGCACCCGTCCTATTGCTCCTTGATGAACTGCCGCCCTATTTCGAGCAAGCGCAGAGTCAGACTGTCGGTGCGACGACGCTCGATGTCATCACGACGACAGCGCTGGCCAATCTCTTCGTTGCCGTCTCCAGTGGCAAGCTGCCGAATGCCTGCGTCGTCGTCACCGATCTCTCGGCTCGCGCCTACGGTCGCGGCAGTGAGGCGGTCATGCAGTCGCTGCAGAACCTCTCACAGGAGGCGAATCGCTCCGTTACGCGCATCGACCCGGTTCGGCTGGCATCCGACGAGATCTATCACATCCTGCGCACGCGTCTGTTCGAAGCGTTGCCGGAGCAGGCCGCTATCGACAGCATCGCCGACGCGTACCGCCAGGCGCTGGACGAGGCGCAGAAGATGGACCTGACGACGGAGTCACCGGACGCCCTACGCGCACAGGTCGCTCTGTCCTATCCATTCCATCCCGGTATCCGTGATCTCTTCGCACGCTTCCGCGAGAATCCCGGCTACCAGCAGACGCGGGCATTGATCAAGATCATGCGCAACGTCGTTGCCGACATGTGGAAGTCGGGTGCGGCGAAGCGCGCCTACCTTGTTGCTGCGCACGACCTCAATCTCATTCACCCGGAGATCTCCAGCGAGGTGCGCACGATCAATTCGACGCTCGATAATGCCATCGCCCACGACATCGCGACCGACACCGGTTCGGCGGTAGCTCAGCAGATCGATAGCAGCTTTAGCGAAGATGCACAGGAAGCAGCGACGCTCATCTTCCTGTCGTCGCTGTCACAGGCGATCAACCCAACCCTCGGCCTCTCGCGTTCCGAGATCGTTGCCTACCTCGCTGCGCCGAATCGTGAGGTCGGCCATCTGCGTGGTGCGCTCGACGCACTGCAGGGCCAGGCCTGGTATCTGCACACGACGGCGGCGGGGATGCTGCTGTTCAAGAACACAGAGAATTTGATCGCCAAGCTGGAGACGTACGCGCGGGTCGACGATGTCGAGCGCGAGGGCGAGATCCGCAAGCGGCTGGAAGATCTCTTCGCGCCGCTGACGAAGGCGGTATACGGCAAGGTCGAAGTGCTACCGGCGCTCGACCAGGTGACGCCGAGCCCCGACAACGTCACCCTCGTCGTATTCAAGCCAGGCCCGACTGCGGTCAGCGATATCACAACGTTTTTCAATGAACAGCAATGGAAGAATCGTCTGCTGTTCCTGACCAGTGATGGCGCGCGCTACAGCCGCGTGCTTGAGCGCGCCGCCTATCTGCGCGCAGCCGGCGTGATCATCGCCGAACTGCGCCGCGAGAATGTCCGCGACGACGATCCGCAACTCTCGGAGGCGCGCAACATCGAGACGCGCGAGCAATCAAACTTCTATCAGGCTTGTCGCGAAGCGTTCACGACGCTCTACTATCCATCCAATCAGGGGCTGACACAGACGCCACTCGATCCCAAATTCGGCGGCAACAAGTTCGAGGGAGAGGCAGTCATCCAGCAGAAGCTGGTGGATGCCTTGAAGTACACCGATGACATCAGCGTCGACGGCAGCTTCCCCAATCGCGTCCTGAACATCCTCTGGCCGCAGGGCATGAACGAGGTGCGCTGGAATGACATCAAGCGCAACGCCGCCCAGAATCCGCGCTGGACCTGGCACCATCCGCGCGCGCTGGATGACCTGCGCGACGAGATGGTCCGCCGCGACACATGGCGCGCGCACGCCGACGGCTGGATCGAACGCGGCCCATTCGCGCCAGACCCGACCGGCGTCAGCGTTCAGCCACTGCTGCGCGTCGCCGAGAATGGCAAAGCAACGCTGCGGGTAAAAGGATTGCGTGGCGACACGGTCTATTGGTCCGAGGACGGACCAGTCTCAACGTCGTCTCCCCGGCTGGATGGCACCGACATCACAACTGACGCCATCAGGGTTGAGTTCCTGTGCGTCGATTCGACCGGCAAGGCCGAGACGGGCGAGCCGTATGTCTGGACAAACGACGTCGCTGTCAAGTGGGACAAGTTCCAGCGCGACGGTGCAGTCTGGGTCGAGCTCAAAGCTTACCCGCGCGGCGACATCACCTACAGCATCGACGGCAGCAGCCCCGAAACCGGCGGCAAGCCGTATACCGAGCCGTTCGCGCTACCGGTCGGCAAGCTTGTAAACCTGCAGGCCAGTGCCGTTGCGGACGGCGTGAAGTCAGCACCGCTCACTGTCACGATCGACACTAAGGGTGAGGAGCAGTTCAGGGTCGAGCCAAACAAGTCGGCCGTCTGGAAGAAGCGCCACAAACGCGACGCGACCGGCGACACGTTCGACTTCCTGAAGGCTGTCGAGAGCTGCCAGGCGCTGGTTGGTGGCGTCGCGCTGACCGTGGCGAAGGAGCAGCACTACGCACATATGAACATCGATGAGCAGACCGCTCTCACGCCCGAAACCATCCGGACGCTGATCGCAACACTGCAGGACATCGTCCCGGGTGGGAGCGCCCAACTGGACGTTAGCCGCCTCACCTTCACCTCCGGCCACGACCTGCAGGACCTGGCCGACGATCTGCGCGAGACACTCAAGGCGACCGAGGTTGAGCAGCGATGAGGGGGAGAGACCTCACCCCCCCATCCCCCCTCTCCCACGGGGAGAGGGGGGTGTCATGGGCGATGGGCATGGGGAGTGCTGCCCCACGGCAGGCATCAGGCTGTATCCAGGACGCCCTCCCTCTCCTCAAAGGAGAGGGAGGGCCGGGGAGGGTGAGGTCCGCATGACCCGCCCCCGCGACTTCGGGTTCGACCCGGATGTGTCGCCGCACCATTTCATCGTGAAGATGCACTCGGATGGCAGCGTGCTGATTTCCGAGCGGCATGGCTGGGCTGACGACGACGAAGGGACACAATCGACAGCGCAGCCGAAGGCGGTGCTGGATGCGTACCGTTGGCAGCGCATCAGCGAGCGGGCTGCGCAGGAGTTCAACGCTCGGCTGCGCGCGACTGGCGGCCGTGCGGCACGCTGGAAGAAGCGCGAAACGTTGCTGGCGGCGCATTTCGGTAAGGAGCTGACGCTACTGGCCTGGGCGATTGACAAGGTGGATGAGGCACTGATACCAAAGGTGCTGCTGAACTGGGCCTGGCTGGCCCCCGAAGAGCGCTGGTGGC
>JBDHWD010000212.1:0-3858 GCA_039810005.1 Thermomicrobiales bacterium
AGCTGCTCCGTATTGAAGGCGTTCAGCGCCTCGGGTCGGCTCATCGTGACGATTGCGACACCGTTGTCGCGTTCGATGTTGACTGCCATGTCTCCTCCTCTGTCAGCTGCCGGTGTGCCTAATTCGAGTCTGCCTCGTCCTGCGCCGCGCGGTACTCGCGGGCAAGCTCGACGTAATGCTCGGCTGCTCGTGCGACTCGCGCCCGATCTGCTTCCGAAAGCGTCCGCCGCGGCTTGGCCGGCACGCCCATCACGACGCTGCCCGCCTCAACCACAGCACCTTCCGGCACCAGCGCAGCTGCGCCAACGACGGCTCCCGATTCGATGACTGACCGCGACAACACAATCGCGCCCATGCTCACCTGTGCGCCTGCGCCAATCGTCGTGCCGTGGATGATCGCCCGGTGACCGATTGTGACGTCGTTGCCAACCGTCACCGGCGCATCGGCATCGGCGTGGACGATCGTGCCGTCCTGGATGTTCGTGCGCTCCCCGATACGGATCGGTGCACTATCGCCCCGGATCACGACCCCAAACCACACACTCGACCCCGCGCCGATCTCGACATCGCCGGTGATGATCGCGTTGTCCGCAACGAACACGTCGTCGGCGATCCGTGGTTGCTTGTCGCGGAATGGCCGCACTGGGTTTGGCAATCAACTCTCCTTCGGCCGGACACGTAAGGGCGCATTGCATACGTCCGTTTGAATTACCGACCCGTTGGCAGGGGCGCTGCCCTTCTCGCGGGAAGCGGGCCGCACGGGCGTATGCGATGCGCCCCTATATGCCCGCCCCGGTTGTCATCCATCGACCTTGATGATCATCGCGTCGCCCTGGGCCAGGCCGGAGCAAATCGCTGCCAGACCGTAGCCACCGCCGCGTCGCTTCAGCTCGTGGGCCATCGTCAGGATCAGCCGCGCGCCGGACGCGCCAACCGGATGCCCGAGTGCAATCGCGCCGCCGTTGGGATTAACGAGGTCGGAGTTTGCGTCAATACCCAGCCGGGCCGACGAAATCAGCGTGACGCTGGCGAACGCCTCGTTGATCTCGATGACGCTCATGTCCTCCAGCGAGAGCCCAGCCTTGCTCAGCGCGTTGCGCGCAGCCATCTCCGGGACATAGGCCAGGTAGGGGACATCCCAGGCAGACGTGCCGGTCGCGATGATCGTTGCCAATGGCTTCAGACCACGCGCCTCGGCCTCTTCCTCGCTGGTCACGACCAGTGCTGCCGCGCCGTCGTTGACGCCGGGCGCGTTGCCAGCCGTCACCGAGCCCTGCGGATCGAACGCCGGTCGCAGCTTCGCCAGCGCCTCAGCCGACGTGTCGGCGCGCGGCGACTCGTCGCGCTCGACGAGCGTGACGTTCCCGCGACGATCCTTCAGCTCAACCGGCGCGATCTCCTCGCCCAGCGCACCGGATTCGATTGCAGCGACCGCGCGCTGGTGGCTGCGCAGTGCGAACGCATCCTGCTGCTCGCGGCTGCACTCGTTCTCAGCAGCGACGTTCGAGCCATGGATGCCCATGTGGACACCAGCCACCGCGCAGGTGAGCCCGTCGTGGATCATCAGGTCGAGCAGCACGCCGTCGCCCATCCTGTAGCCGGCGCGGGCCTTGTCGAGCGCGTAGGGCGCGTTCGACATGCTCTCCATGCCACCGGCCAGCACGACCGATGTCTCGCCGGATCGGATCAACAGATCAGCCAGCGCCACCGCGCGCATGCCGCTACCGCACACCTTGTTGATCGTATCGGCGGTCACCTCGCGGTCGAGGCCCATCTTGAAGCCGACCTGGCGAGCCGGGTTCATACCGGCTCCGGCCTGCAGAACCTGCCCCATGATGACGTGCTTGATATCGTCGTTGGTGACACCGGAGCGCTCGATTGCGGCTGCACCGGCGACTGCGCCCAGCTCGACAGCGGTCTTGCTTGCCAGTGCGCCGTTCATCCGGCCAAATGGCGTCCTCGCGCCTCCGAGAATGACAGTCCGTCCCATGACGTTGCCGATCCTTTCCGCCCGCTTGAATGGGGCTTGAACGTAGGGACGGCCAGCCGGGTTGGCTGGCCGTCCGTGTGCGACGACTTGTAACGAAGGACGGCCGACGATCAGGCCTTGACCAGCTCCGGCGATTCCTCGAACGCCTGAGCCGGCGGCTGCGGGCAGCGCAGCGGCTTGTCAACGCGATAGCCCAGCGCGTACGACGCCTGCATGAGCTGGTGAATCTCGCGCGTGCCCTCGTAGATCACCGCGCCGCGAGCGTTGCGGTAGTAGCGCTCGACCGGATACTCGTTCGAGTAGCCATACGCGCCGTGGACCTGGATCGCCTCGTCAGCGGCCTTGAGCGCCTCATCACAGGCGTACCACTTGGCCAGCGACGTCTCGCGGGTGTTGCGGATGCCGCGATTCTTCAACTCGGCAGCCTGCATGATCAGCAGCCGCGACGCCTCAAGACCGGCGACCATGTGAGCGATCTTCTGCTGGACGAGCTGGAACTGGCCGATCTCCTGGCCGAACGCCTCGCGCTCGTGGCAGTACTTGACGCTGGCATCGAGGCTGGCCTGGATCAGGCCAACTGCACCAGCGCCGACCGTGAAGCGGCCCTGATCGATGCAGGACATCGCGATCTTGAAGCCTTCGCCCTCTTCGCCGATGCGGTTCTCAACCGGGACGCGGACGTTGTCGAACGCCAGCCAGCCGGTGTTGCCGGCGCGGACGCCCATCTTGCCCTTGATCGAGCCGGTCGTGAAGCCCTCCATGCCGCGCTCCAGAACGAACGCCGCCAGGCCGTGGTGCTTCTTCGAGCGATCGAGGCTGGCGAAGACGAGGAAGTGATCGGCCACATCGGCAAGCGAAATCCACATCTTCTCGCCGTTAAGGATGTAGGAGTCCCCATCGCGAACTGCCGTCGAGGCGATGTTGCCAGCATCGGAGCCCGCGCCCGGCTCGGTCAGACCGAACGTGGCGTACTTGGTGCCCTCAGCCTGCGGCTTGAGCCAGCGCATCTTCTGCTCTTCGGTCGCCCACTGATGCATCGCCAGGCTGTTCAGCCCGACGTGGACGCTCATGATGACGCGCAGGAACGTGTCGACACGCTCCAGCTCTTCGCACGCCAGCGCGAACGACACGTAGTCGAAGCCACCGCCGCCGTAGCGCTCCGGGATCGGCAGGCCCAGAATGCCGAGCTCGCCCATCTTCTGCAACACTTCGGGGTGGAACTCGCCCTTGGCTTCCCACTCCTGGATGTATGGCGCAACTTCGCTCTGCGCGAACTCGCGGACCATATCGCGAACCTGGATCTGCTCGTCTGTTAGCCTGAAATCCATGCGCTCCCTGCCTCTGTTCCCCTGCCGCCGAGCCGGCGGAACATCCCTAACGTCGCATGCCGGTCGTGGCATTTACCTCTATCATGTCAATTGTACGAGATAGGCGCGATCCCCTGTTTATGTGCGCAATTCAGCCAGAAGCCGCCGCGTAAACGCCGTCACTAAGCCATTCCGACGCATGCCCAGTATTCGGCCGCGCTGATGCCGCGCCCATGTTGTTATCGACGGCACCCACTCCAACCCTCGCCATCTACCGCCCGGTCACGTTTCAGGCGGTGGCACCGGACAGCAAAACGATCTGCCCAGGTCCGATACAGCCGTTCGCAGTCACACCCCATCGCCTTCCTCTGTCATTCTGAATAGTCGACCGTAGTGAATCTGTCAGGCGAGCCGCCGCCGATACGCTCGTAGGGACATGACCCGGCTTGTCCATCGCCGTGAGGCGATCACTTCCAGTTGAGCCATTGGCGTTCTGGACGTATCGCCACCACATCGGCCTCGAAATGTAGGGGCGTATCGCATACGCCCGTTTGGCCACCA
>JBDHWD010000213.1:0-3720 GCA_039810005.1 Thermomicrobiales bacterium
TACAGCGTGCCCGAGCATGCGGATGCCCTGACGCGGCTCGGGCCGACCGTTCATCACCGGCGCTCATTCGCCCCGGTGGCGTTGGCCTACGGGAACCGGGCGCCGGGGGCGGCGGAGGCCGTCGCGTTGCCGTTCGAGACCCGGCCGCCGCCTGGGGAACCGGAGATCGCGCCAAGTTCGCCGCTTCCGCCTTCCCGCGCAGTTTGATACCACGCATGCCGAGCCTGGCCGCCCGCCCGGCTGCAGCGTCGCCCGATCTGACGTTGCGGTTGTGCTGCCGGTCGCCCTGCCTTCGTTCCTGGCCCGCGTCTCCTGTGCGGCGTCGGGGTCAAGCGCTTCCCGCTTAGGATCGATTCCGGCCGCCGATGCTCCACGTCTCCTTGTTCGTCGAATTGATCCGGTCGCGGCCGCGCTTCATGGTGTGGGCCGCAGCGCTTGCGCAGGCGGCGTTGTGGTGGCTCGTCCCGGTGATTTTCTATTCCGCCCCGCCGGGGGATCTCGCGCTGAACATCGCGGTCGGCAGCGAGTTCCACCTCGGCTCCTTCTGGGGGCCGCCGCTCTCCTATTGGCTCGCCGACATCGCCTTCGCCATCGCCGGCATGCCTGGCGTCTATCTCCTCGCGCAGGCCTGCGTGATCGCCACCTATTGGGTGGTGTTCCGCCTCGGTCAGTCGATCGTCGGCATTCACCAGGCGGCGCTGGCGGTTCTGCTGATGGTCGGCATTTCCGCCCTGTCGGTGCCGACGCCGACCTTTGGGCCGCCGATCCTGGCCATGCCGCTGACCGCGCTTGCGCTCCTGCACTATTGGCGCGCGTTCGGCGAGGGCAAACGCGGCTATTCGTTTTTTCTCGCCGCCGATCTCGCCCTGCTCATCCTGACCACCCATTCCGGCATCGTTCTGCTCGGCGCGTTTGCCGTGTTCACCCTGGCGACCGAGCGCGGGCGGGCCATGCTGTTGACGATCGAGCCGTGGATTGCGGCGATCATCATCGTGGTGATCCTGTTCCCGCACCTGGTTTGGCTCGACATGTCGGGCATGGGCTCGACCTGGCTCTCGCGGCTGCGCTACGACCGCCCGGGAGAATGGTCGCTCGTGCTCTGGCTGCGCCAGCTCATAGCGCTTGCGGTCGCGCATACCGGCGCGGTCGTGCTGGTGCTGCTGAGCTCCGGCTGGGGCGATGTGGGCGAAAAGCCTCCCGTCTTCCAGCGCAAGCCGTTGACCGATCTGGAGCGCAAATTCGTCCTGTTTTTTGCGATCGCGCTGCCGCTCGCGGCGACGGTGGTGGGGGCCGCGCTCGGCGAGCGAAGCCCGGTGGGCCGGATAAGTCCGAATGTCGTGCTGTCCGGCCTTGCGATCGTCGTGCTCGCGGGGAACGCGATCGAACTGCATCGACAATGGCTCACCGGATTCGCGTGGACCGTGTTGCTGATCGCGCCGCCCGCCTTTGCCGCCTTCGGTCTTCTCGCCGCGCCGTTTTTGGGCGGGACGCCCATTCCGACGGCGCAGCCGGCGAAAGAGATCGGGCGATTTTTCGGGGATACGTTCGAACGGCGCGTCGGCAAGCGCCTTGGCGTCGTTTCGGGCGATCTGCGGCTCGCCTCGTTGATTTCTCTCTACGCGCCGGGACGGCCGACCGTCTATTTCGCCAACGCGCCCGACCGCACGCCCTGGGTGAACGCCGAGGAGGTGCGGCAGAAAGGGGTCATCGTGGTCTGGCCCGCGACCGACACCATCGGCACGCCGCCGCCCGACGTCAGGGCTCTGTTCCCCGACCTCGTTCCGGAGGTGCCGCAAGCCTTCAGCTATTCCATCCAGGGGCGTCTGCCGCTCCTGCGCATCGGCTGGGGCATGATACGCCCGCAGTGACCGCGGGCTCTCTGCACCGGTTCGACGGGTGGCCGCGCCGAACGATGCGTCGCGGCTGCCGCCGGCCGCCTCGCCCGCGCGCGGTACGCGCGTGATCAGAGCCGGTTGATTTCAAACTCCTCGCAGGAGTAGCCGAGCATCGACAGGCCTTCCTCCAGAAAGTCGCCGAGCAGCGGGATGCCGATCAGGTATTCGGCTGTGCGTTCGTTGTGTTCGCTCGCCGCCTCCGCCCGCACCGCCGGCCAGTCGCTCGCCGCATAATCGTCGCGTCCGAGCCAGGCCAATGCGACGAGATCGATCTGCTCGTCCACCGAAAGAGCATTGATGAAGGACACCAGTTCTTCGACCACCGGATCATCGTCGTGGTCTTCAAGGACCGCCGCGTCGTGGTCATCGGAGGGATTCGAGCCCGGGTCCGGTTCGGTCACCTCGTCCTTGGCGTCGAATTCCTTGGCCTTGATGATGATGAAGCACACCTTCTCCGGCGAGATCGTGAGCGTTGCCGCATCCTCGTCTTCGGCCGAAAGGCCCGTATCGCCCGAACGCTTTTGCATGCTCGTCACCCGCGTGATCGCCCGGCGTTTTCCGCAATCGCCGGCGGCTGGCTCGCAGTCGCGCCTTGGCGGACGAGGCCGCCGAAAAGCCTCGGCTGGTCGAGCCGAGGCTTGATTTCGGGTCAAAGGATACGGCATCTCCTCTGTTGTCTTTTTGATCAAGATCACGGCGCTGAAAGGGGTGCGTGCGATCAGTCGCAACCCATGTCCTGCGGGGCATCGCCGCTGCGAAGCATGTCCATTGAGAGTTGCCGCGCATGGAAACCTATTCCGTCGATATCGATCCGGAACAAGTGGTTCGCTGGGTCCTGGATGAGCATCAGGCTAGCCCTCTCGCGTTCAGGTTCGTTGCCCGGCGCAGCATCGAGCCGCGCGAATTACCGGCTAAATCCGAATTTCGCCTCGGCGATGAGGAGCGCGAGGACCTCAGCGAAATCGCCACGTTCGCAACCCTGGAGATTGCGCCGGTCCACGCCGGCGACGGATGGCGGCTCACCGTGACGGTCGAGGACGAATTGGGGCCGCGCCTCGCCGACGATGAGTTGGCCGTCGAACCCGACGAGGAGATCGAGGTCGATACGTTCTACCGGGAGTTCATTCGCAACGGCCGCGGCAATGCGACGGTCGCCGCGGAAGCGGACAGTCCGATCGGCAAGGCGCGCATCACCCGCCTGCTGCACGCGATCGAGCGGAACGAGCACAAGAAAGGCCGCGGCGGATCGCAATCCGACAAGCACGCGCCACGAGTGGGCTAACATCAGGACTGGCCGAGTTCTCCTGACGCGCGTTCTCCTGACGCTGTCCCCAAGTCTCCAAGTGGGTTTGGTCCGCGCGTCATGGCCCGCGCGGTGCGCCGCCTGAGCAGCCCACCGTTCGCCTTCCTCCTGGACAAACGCCCAAGGAACTCCAAACTACGGGCGGTACAGGTGGAGACGAGGCATGAAATTCGGCGCGGTCCCGTTGGCCGAAGCCAAGGGCGGCATCGTCGTGCACGCGATCCGTCAGGACGGGATCGTGCTGAAGAAGGGCGCGCTCATCGGCGATGCCGAGATCGACGCGCTGCGCGCCGCCGGCGTCGGTGCGATCACCGTGGCGCGGATCGAGCCGGGCGACGTGCCGGAGGACATCGCGGCGGCCGAGGTCGCGGCGGCCGCCGCCGGAGACGCCGTTCACGTCGATCAGGCTTTCACCGGGCGCGCCAACCTGTTCGCCGAAGCGGCGGGCGTCCTGGTGGTCGACAAGACGGGCGTCGACCGCCTCAACGCGATCGATCCCGACATCACGCTGGCGACGCTTCC
>JBDHWD010000214.1:0-3716 GCA_039810005.1 Thermomicrobiales bacterium
TAGGCTTCATACGGCGGCGTGTCCAGCCGGTTGGCCCAGTTCGATTTCGGCACAGCAAGCCCGTTCGTCCCGCGACCGTCCTTCACCGTCGGGTCGAATGGCACGTCGTCCTGCACTGCGGCGTTGTACTCCTCGACCATCTCCAGGAAGCGCGCGCCGTTTACATCCTCCAGCTTGCTGGCCAGCTCTTCGAGCGTATCGGCGCGAACCTTGGTCACCTCGCGGATGCGGTATTCGTCGCGCAGGAGATGCGTGACCTTGGCGTCGAAGACCTGCCAGGCGAATTGCCCCGGCTGCTGCAATACGACCTGCCCGTACTTCGCGTAGGTGTAGTTGCGGAAATCCGCACCCTCATCGACGAAGCGCTCGCCGTTGGCGTTGACCATAATGCCGAACGGGTAGCTGTGCTTCTGAAAGTTGTCGCCAACCCGCAGGTCGCCGAAGTCGGGCGCGTTGCGGTCCCAGGCGACCGCGTGCGACCCGGACCAGTTGCCCCACGGCATCGCGCCGACAGCCAGCGCCATGCGGATGCCAGCGCCGGTGTTGAAGCGCGTACCGCGGACTTTTGCCAGGTCCCAGCCCGCCCCGAGGTAGCGCGTGCGCCACTCGGCGTTGGCCTCGAACCCACCACTGGCCAGTACGACGGCGCCGGCCCGGATCTCTTCGCGGCGTCCGTTCTGGCGTGCGACGACGCCGCGCACCTCGCCATCCTCTTCGATGAGATCAGTTGCGCCGCACTCGTAGCGAATCTCGATGCCTTCGGCTTCGATAGCCTGCATCAGCGCCTCGATCAGGCCCGGGCCGCCGCCGGTCACCTCAACAGCCAGACCGCCCCAGAAGCGGAAGCGATCGCCGATGCGGAATGCCTGTCGGCCATAGCTCGGTGAGAAGCGGACGCCGTGCGTGCGCATCCAGACGGCCACTGCGCGGCTCTGATCGATCAGGATCGGCACGAGATCGGGATCGGCGCGATACTGGGTAATGCGCGCCATGTCGGCGAAGAACTGGTCAGCCGTGTAGCTGCCGAAGTCTGTTGTTGCCAGCTCGTGCTCGGTCAGCTCGGGCATGACCTCGAGCAGGTCATCGACACCGTCGAAGGCGAGCCGAAACGCGCCGGCAGTGTAGCGGCTGTTCCCTCCGCGTTCGGCGTGCGGCGCGCGCTCCAGCACGAGGACGCTCGCGCCCTGCTCGCGGGCCGCCAGCGCCGCGCAGAGAGCGGCGTTCCCCGCGCCGACAACAATAACGTCATAACTCGCGCTCACAATCGCGTCCTCCCTGGCTCCCCGGTGGCTCCCTCTGCGGCGATTGTAGTGGCTCTGGACGCCGCGTGACGGTGTGCTAGCCTGCAAAGTGAGTGGCACAACGATGTGTCGGAACGCGGAGGCTTCGCGATGACCCGTATCCCCGGTGTTGACTACACCCAGCTGCCAGACGATCTGCGTCGCCCGATCGAGCAGCAGGTCCGCAAGTCCGGTAAGCCCTTCGGCGGCCACGTCCTCTATGCCCGCCGGGAGCCGATCTACCGCGCAGCCAAGCAGATGTGGGCAGCGCTATCCGAATCGGGCCTGATCGATGCGCGACTGACCGCGATCCTGAACCGGCGCGTGGCATCGATCAATGGCTGTGAATTTTGAACGGACCTCAATGCTGCCGTCGGCAGCCACCTCGGTGTCTCGGATGCTCAGCTCGACGCGCTTGCCGGAGACTGGGAATCCAGCGGTCTGTTTGATGAGCGCGAGAGCGTCGCACTCGCCTATGCGGACGCCATCACCTGGTCCGATCGTGACGTTGATGACGAGCTGTTCGCGCGCGTGCGCGAGCACTTCGACGATGACGCCATCGTTGAGCTGACTGAGGTCATCGCCTGGGAGAACGCCTCCAGCAAGTTCAACCGCGCTTTGCGCGTGCCGTCGAATGGATTGTGGAAGCGACGCGAGCAGGCCGAAGGCTGAACGAATCGTTGATCAGGCGTCGACGGACCGACCCGCCTGCCGGTCGTAGTTCCGCAGCATCATGCCCGTCGCGCGCCGCATGGCGAAGCGCTCGTAGTACGGCTGCAGCTCGGTGTCGCAGAGCAGATCGACCATGTAGTAATCGGAGAGCCGGTCGACCATCCGACGGACGAGCTCGCTGCCGATACCGCGATCCTGATATTCCGGCAGCACCTCCAGCAGCGGGATGTAGGCCGACAGCACGCCATCGCTGACGGCGGTAATGAAGCCGACAACCGCGCCGCCTTGTTCCATCTCCCCATCGCGCGCCAGGACGATGTGCGAGCTGCCTCGGAGCAGGCGCAGATGCGTTTCCGGCGCCGGCGGATTCGGCCAGCCAACGAAGAAGCCCTGCAGATCCGCAGCGGTGAGATCGTCCGCCGACTCGCTATACCAGATCATGTTCTCTACCCTCTCGCTCTCCCGCCCCGGAGTATATCCGGGTAGGATGATGCGCAGACCGTGGATGTTGGTGAGATAGACGACCGCAACGGCAGGTATGCCCGTCGCAACACGACACCCCTCTCCCCGCGGGAGAGGGGCAGGGGGTGAGGTTTCATGTCGCGATCGCTGGCGGTTGATGGAACGGACCTGACCGGGCGTGTGCTGGGGCCGGTGCTGGCGCGCTGGCGGAGCCAGCTTGGCTGGACGCAGGACGAGCTCGCGCTTCGCGCTGGCGTCAGCCGCGGCTACCTGTCGCGCCTGGAGCGCGGTCTGCCCGGACGGCCGGGTCTGGATGTTCTGACCCGCGTCTGTGGGGCAATGGGGCGCTCGTGGACCGAGCTGTATGCGCAGGCTGGCCTGGCGCTGCCGGGCGATGTGACGCTCGATGCGATCGGTGTCGGGCTGGATGATCCGGAACTGCTGCTCTATCTCCGGCGCTTGCCCGAGCTGGAACGTCGCGACCTCGACATCGTGCGTGCGGTGCTGCGCGCCTGCTTCGACCGACGCGATCAGCCGCTGCCGTCGCGGCGAGGTGATATTCGGCAGCTCGCATTACCAGCAGCCAGTGATCACCATCCCGATTCTGAGATTCAGTAACTGATTTTGATCATTCAATAAAGATCAGTACAAAAACGCTTGACATCGGTTCTCTCCCTCGCTAGGATAGTGGCGAAGGAGGAAGAACCGTGACGATTCAGATCAATTCCTGCCCCAGTTGTGAAGGTGAGCTCATTGTTCGTGAGCTCTATTGCTCGACCTGTGACATTCAGATTCGTGGGTCGTTCGCCGCGCCATCTCCAGTCGCGCCGTCGCTGAACCTCTCTGAGGAGCAGCGCGCGTTCTTGCGGCTGTTCGTGCTGAGCCGCGGCAACCTCTCGGATGTCGAGCGTTCGCTCGGCGTCTCCTACCCGACTGTCCGTGCCAAGCTGGATGACCTCATCGCTGCGTTCAGCGAGGAGAGCGGCGCCACAGAGCCGGAGTCCGAAGAGCTCGATCGCGAAGAGATTCTGGCGCGTGTTGCCGATGGTCGGCTGTCGCCGGATGAAGGCATGTCGATGCTCCGTCGTCTGGCTAGCGAAGCCTGATCCGGAGGGGCATGATGGCAGCCGACGTCGCAATCGCTAATCAAACAGCCTCGGCTCGTCTGCCGATCTTCGCGTTTCTCGGCGGCAACGCCATATCGCTGATCGGCAGCATGCTGACGATGGTTGCGCTGCCGTGGTTCGTGCTTGAGACGACCGGCAGCGCCGGCAAGATGGGCATCACGGCGTTCGTCATCGC
>JBDHWD010000215.1:0-3649 GCA_039810005.1 Thermomicrobiales bacterium
CCTGCTGCCACCCACTGGGCGCACCGGGCCATAGCTGGCAGATCACAGCGTCGTCCGGCGCGGAGATCGGATTCAAAGGCATGGACTTCGCCGCCAAGTCGATGGCGCTGACCGGCCTGGAGCTGATGGTCAACAAGGAAGCGCTCGAAGCGGCCAAGAAGGAGTTCGTCGAGGCGACCGGCGGGCGCAAGTACGTCACGCCGCTGCCGGAAGGAGCAACCCCGAAGAAGGGTGGGTGATGGGGAAGGCCCTCACCACCGCCCAAAGGGCACCCGGCCCCCTCTCCCAACTTTGGGAGAGGGGGTGTCCTTGGGCTGACGCGGCTGCTATCTAGATAACGCGGTCGCGGCTGCGGTAGGCCTCGATCGGCCAGGCGCGCATGCCGCCGGTGAAGACGCTGAGGATGTTGCCATCGGCGTCGCGCTCGTAGCGATAGTGCTCGCCCTGTGAGCCGTACGGCGATCCGCCCATGATCTTGAGCGTGTTGGCATCGACGACAGCCAGCTCGGCGGCCACCGTGTGCGGCGACGGGCCGACCGGGCTGCCGGCGTAGAGCTTGCCACCCAGCAGGTAGACATCGGTCACACCCCACACCGCGGCGAACCGGCCGGTGAAGCTGTTGAGATCGATCGACGGATCGGCATCGGCCGGCGGCTCCAGCGCGGCGCTGTTGGTCAGGCCGGAGCTGAGCGGTGCCTTCGAGGGCACGCTGCGGGCGTTGTCGAGGATCTTCAGGATGCCGGCAGCCAGCTCTTCGGCCGGACCATCGACCGAGTTGGTCAGCACCGAGATCGCCAGGCCCTCGTTCGGATCCCACATCGTCCGGGTGATGTGGCCCGGATAGCCGCCAGAGTGCCCAACCATGCGATGACCGTTATAGTAGTGGATCGTCGTGCCGTAGCCGTAGCCATCCTGCGGGGCCTCAGGGGCCAGACCGGTCCACATCGGGCGCTGCATCTCGTTCTTCGAGCGATCGCTGATCAGGCGGTCGTCGCCGAAGAAGTGCGCCGAGGCGAACTGCACCATGTCCTCGGCGGTCGAGTAGAAGCCGGTCGCCGCCGCCATCGCGTGCGTATCGACGTGCGGGATCGTCTGCCGCTCGGTCCAGCTGTGCAGACCGCTGTGGCCGCCGGCATACTCGTCGATCCGCGACTCGTCCAGCTCCGGGCCGGTGTTGGTGAGCCCCAGCTTCTCGACAATCGCCGTCTTCGTGTAGTCGTTATAGGTGCTGCCAGCCGCAGCACCGATGATCATGCCCAGCAGCGAGAAGCCAATGTTCGTGTACTTGAACGTCGACTCCGGCTGGCGGACGACGCCCTCGCGGATCGAGAGCTCGAGCAGCTCCTTCTCATCCGGGAACGGTCTGGCGTGCGCCCAGTAGGTCGCATCGACGCCGTCGCGAATGACGCCGCCGGTCTGCGAGACGAGCTGGCGGACCGTCACATCGGCCAGCGGCGAGCCGGCCTCCTTCAGCTCGGGAATCCACTGCCCGGCCGTGTCGTCCAGGCGCAGCTTGCCGGCCTCGACGAGCTGCATGACCGCCGTCGCGGTGAACGTCTTGGAATGCGAGGCGATGCGAAAGAGGTGCGAGGTTGTCAGATCCTCGCCGGTATCGAGGTTCGATTTGCCGTACGCCTTGCTGAACTGCAGCTTGCCGTCGTACCAGATCGCCACCTGCGCGCCGGGCGTGCGCAGCTTCCAGACGCGATAGTCGAGCCACTGGTCGACATACGCGAGCGCCTCATCCATGCGCTCGACTGCCGACACCGAAGAATCAGTCACCATGTCACTCCAACTCCTGACCCACAACACTGCACCCGCCCGCGACAACCGCAGCGAGTGCTAAGTCCGCCGTGCAGGCTAGCGGAGATGGGCGGGGAGTGCAATGGGGCATGGGGGATGTCAGGCAGCTGCGATGCTTTAGACGTAGAGGCGCTGGTGTGAGTAGTCGATGCCGGCTTTGCCCTCGAGTGGGATCGCCTGGCCAACTGCAGTGTGCAGGGGCGCTATGACACCGAAGTCAACGATCCCCAGACCGTACGAATCGAGCGCAGGCTGGATTGCCTGAATCGTTAGCATGTCGCCAGCCGCGAAATGAGTCTGCAGATCGGTCACTCGACGCACTAGCCAGCGCAGGCGACGACCTCAACGGCCCGCGCCGCGTGTCTACGACTAGGCACGTGGTCTTATTATCTCGTCTTTCGCGCTTAGAGAGTGTTATGTACTTCCGTCGAGCAGCAGTCTCATGACGCGGGTCAGCATGAGTGTGGAGAAGGCGACCAGATGCAGTCCCGCGACCGTCTCGGGTACGCGCGCATAATCCCTGGCCAGTCGCCGAAACCGAGAGAGCCAGGCGAACGAGCGCTCCACCACCCAGCGCCGCGGCAACAACACAAAGCCCGTGCGTGCCTCCGGCAGCTTGACCACCTCCAGCCGGATGCCCCAGCCGTCCGCTGCCGCTTCGGCATCTCAGCCAGTGTAGCCCTGATCGACGTAGGCCAGCTCGATCGTGTCGCCGGTCGCCTCCTGTACCGTTGCGGCCAGTTCCTCAACCTGTGCGCGATCCTGCTCGTTGGCGGACGTGACCACCAGCGCCAGGAACTCACCCAGCGTATCGACGGCCAGATGCAGCTTCGAGCCCTTGCGCTTCTTGGGCCCATCGTAGCCGCCACGCTTGCCGTTCTCGATCGATCCCGCGAGCGTGCGGCTCCCGAAGATCGCCGGCGTTGGTGCGACCGATTTCCCTTCCCCAAGCCGAATCAGCGCTCGCAAGTCGGCCACGATCGCTGCGAAGCAGCCAGCACGGAACCAGCGTTGGGTCTGCTGGTAGACGGTGTGCCAGGGTGAGAGGTTGTTGGGCAGAGAGCGCCACGGTGAGCCGGTCCGCACGATCCAGCGCAGGCCGTTGAAGACGTCACGCAGATCATGGTCACGTTGTGGCGCATCCGCTGTCATCAGTGTCAGATCGGGAGCAACGCAGTGCCATTCCTCGTCGCTCACATCGCTCGGGTACGGCTTCCGGATTGGTGTGTTCTCCATCCTGGAAGGGTATCGAGAACACACCCGATGTGCATAACACCCTTTACGCAGTACCATCAGCATACGAAGCCAAATCGGTCAAGTGAGTCGGAGAGGACAGGAATGCAAGAACTTAGGACAGACGTTTACGGTGCCCGGCATCAGCGGGTTCGCGAGGAGATGAAGAAGCAAGACGTCGACTTCCTGTTCATCACGCCCTCGTCTGACCTGCTATATCTGCTTGGCTATCCAGCCCACGCCTCGGAGCGCTTGACCCTGCTCGGTGTCGCTCAAGATGGTGCGTTCTTTGTCGTTGTCCCACGACTCGAGGCACCGCGCCTTGAGCATTGGCGGAATCGTATCGACATGCACGTCTGGGATGAAACCGAGTCGCCGTACGAGATCGTCGCCCGACTGGCTGATGGCGCCATCGGACAACGAGTGGCTATCAGCAGTCATGCTCGCGCATCCGTGCTACTCGAGTTCCTGGAATTGATGCCGGAAGCCAGTTTCTGCTCGGCAAACACTGTCATGCGTACCCTGCGCATGATCAAGGATGACTGGGAAATTGAGCAACTACGCATCGCATCGGAACGCACCGACGATGTCTGGGAAGAGTTCATTACCAACG
>JBDHWD010000216.1:0-3615 GCA_039810005.1 Thermomicrobiales bacterium
CATCGTGGTAGCGCGTATACAGCGGATCATCGCCCGCCCATGTACACCGCCCCAGCGCTTCCTCTGCGCACACAGCCGCCGTCCTCTCGCTTGCTCGTCAGCCAGACCGAAGAAGTATGCCGCGACTCGGTTGCGAGATTGCGCCACACGAGCACCCCGCCGACCCGATCGGCACGGTTCTTGATACATAGCGGACAAACAATGTGGAATTCGGGCGCAGGAAATCGGGGGGCGTGGATGAGCAGACAGGCGAAAACACTAAGCTCAATAATCGAAAGCGATCGCTTTGCATGGCTCGATGCAATCGCAGAGCCAGTGCAGGCATCGGTTCAGAAGATCTTCGGCGCGAGCGACGCGACTGTGCGGATTAAGAGTCTGCTGAACGGCACGCCCCTGCGGCACCGCCTCCATCCGATGCTCGTTATCACGCCGCTCGGCGCATGGACAATGGCGGCCATATTCGACGCGCTGGATAGCGCGAGCGACCAGCCTTCGTCGCCGTACGCAGCCGCTGCCGATACTGCCATCGGGGTCGGCGTGGTCACATCCAGCGCAGCCGCGTTGAGCGGCATCGCCGACTGGTCCGATCTCTGGAGTCAGCCGCGGCGGGTGGGTATCGCCCACGCACTCTCGAACGTGACTGCGCTCGCCTGCTACGGCACGTCGCTCGCTTTGCGCTCAAGCGACCATCGCGGGCCGGCCAAGATGTTCTCGACACTCGGCCTCGGCGCGCTCGTTCTGGGCGGCGCGCTGGGCGGCGACCTGGTCTACAACCTCGGCGCAAACGTCCGCTTCGCCCTCTATCCCAAGCCGCCGAACGAGGAGCGCGACGTGCTTGCGTCGGACGAGCTGGCCGAGCAGCACCGCGTCGTGGTCGAAGTGGATCGCGTGCCGGTTATGCTCTATCGCGCGGACGGCCATGTCTATGCGGTCGAAGACTGGTGTCCGCACGCCGGCGGCCCGCTCTCGGAGGGGCCGATTCACGATTGCGTCGTCACCTGCCCGTGGCACGGCTCAGAGTTCGATGTCCGCGATGGTGCACCGCTCGTCGGACCGGCCGCCAATCCGCTCCGCACGTTTGATGTCCGTGAGGTGGATGGACGCATCCTGATTCGTCCGAGCTACGAAGGGCTCGACTGGCCGCCTCCGCCGGAGGGACCGCGTGCTAACCCGGAGCATGTCGCCCTGTGAACATCACCGACATTGCCGCGCAGGTCGCAGATGCCTGCGCTGAGCTAGCCGCAGACACCGACGACGAACGCTCCTTCCCAACCGACGCCTTCCAGCACATCGCCGACGCCGGGCTGCTGGCCGCGCCGCTATCTGAGGAACTCGGCGGCGCGGGACTCAATGGCAGCCCTGCGACTGCACAGAACCAGTTGGACGTGTTGCGCGAGCTTGGTCGCGGCAACCTCTCGGTCGGTCGTGTCTACGAAGGCCACGTCAATGCGCTGATGCTCGTCCAGACGTTCGGCACGCCGGAGCAGATCGCACGTTGGGCGGCCGACGCCCGCGATCGGCAGATGCTCTTCGCGGTCTGGAACACCGAGGCCGGCGACGGCGTGCGCATCGAGCCGCTCGGGAATGGACGCTACCGGTTGGCCGGTGCCAAGACGTTCGCATCCGGCGCGGGACAGGTGCAAAGACCAATCATTACTGGTCGCTTGCCCGACGGCGGCTGGCAGATGTGCATCGTCCCGATGGACACGGTATCGACGACGATCGACGAATCCTGGTGGCAGCCAATCGGGATGCGCGCGACGGCCAGCTACAAGGTCGACTTCACCGGGATCCAGCTCGACGCCAGCGATCTTCTCGGCGCACCGGACGACTATCATCGCCAGCCGTGGTTTGGAGCCGGCGCGATTCGATTTGCGGCTGTCCAGCTTGGCGGAGCCGAGGCGCTGCTCGATGCCATCACCGGCTATCTTCGCGATCTCGACCGCACTGGCGACCCGTATCAGCGGCAGCGGATCGGGCAGATGGCGATTGCCGTCGAGGGCGGTCGGCGCTGGCTGGCTGCCGCCGCCCGGCTCGACCTCGGGCCGGATGCGTGCGCCTGTGATGCCGAGACGACACTCGCCTTCGCGAACATGACCCGGTTGGCGATCGAAGATGCCTGCCTGCGCGTGCTCGACCTCGCGCAGCGCTCGGCCGGCGCGCGTGGCCTGCTGCGTCCCAGCCCGATTGAACGCCTCGTCCGCGACCTGACGTTCTATCTGCGCCAGCCAGCACCGGACGCCGCGCTGGCAGCAGTCGGGCAAGCGGTCCTCGATAGCGACGGCAAAGCCAGTCAGCGCTGGAGCGGGATCGGACGATGACGACCACGCCGTCCCCGCCTGCGCTCGAGTCCTTGCCGCTGCGTCCCTCTACGAACGTCCAGAGCTGGGGGCCAACGATTGTCGTCGCGCCACATCCCGACGACGAGTCGATCGGCTGCGGTGGCGCGATTCGCTTGCTGCGCGATGCGGACATCCCGGTGCGGGTCATCTTCGTCAGCGATGGCAGCGGGTCGCATCCGAATTCTCGACGCTACCCGCCGGAGAGACTTCGCAGCCTGCGCGAGCGTGAGGCGCTGGCTGCACTGGCACAACTGGGCGTCCCTGCCGCGGATGCGCGATTCCTCGGCTTACCCGACCGGTTCGTGCCGACGGCAGACGACGCCGGTTTCGCCGGCGCCGTGGCGCTGATGATTGCGGCGCTGTCCGCTCCGTGGCTGCCCGCAACGATCCTGGTTCCCTGGCGACGCGATCCCCACGGCGACCACCGCGCCAGTTGGCAGATCGTCGTCGCAGCAATCCGGCGATTGCCGCAGTCGCCCCGGATCATCGAATATCCGGTCTGGATCTGGGATCTCGGGGATGCCGACGACTTTCCAACGCCAGACGAAATGGATGCCTGGCAACTGGACATAACTTCAGTAATAGAGCAGAAGCTCGCCGCTATCGCTGCGCACCGCTCCCAGACCACGAGCCTGATCGACGATGACCCTGACGGATTCATGCTTCCCGCCGAGATGCTCAGGCGCGCAGCGTTACCGAGAGAGATCTACATGGACGATCAGGAGATCGGGGCAGATGAGGAGACAGACCGGTGAGATCGCTCCCGCCCGACTACTTCGAGCGCATGTACGCGGCAGATCCGGACCCGTGGGGCTTCGAGACGCGCCCGTACGAGGCTGCCAAGTACGCAGCGACAATTGCAGCACTACCGCGTGAGCGCTACCGCTCCGGCTTTGAGATCGGCTGCTCGATCGGCGTGCTGACGAGTCTGCTGGCCGGGCGCTGTGCGGCGCTGCTGTCGGTCGATGTCTCTGACGCCGCGCTGGCCCGAGCACGCACGCGCAACGCTGACAAGCCGTGGGTGATGTTCGCGCAGATGCAGGTGCCGCATGAGATGCCAGGTGGGCCATTCGATCTGATCGTCGTCTCTGAGGTCGGTTACTACTGGTCGTGGGAGGATCTCAACACTGCGCGGCGTGGCATCGTCGAGCGACTGGAAGAGGGTGGGCATCTCCTGCTCGTCCACTGGACGCCGTTCGTCGAGGACTACCCACTAACTGGCGACGAGGTCCACGAGGATTTCCTCGCTCACGGCGCTCCAGAGCTGCAGCAC
>JBDHWD010000217.1:0-3587 GCA_039810005.1 Thermomicrobiales bacterium
GCAGCAACCGCGCGATCGACATCCTCGGTGCCAGCCTTGGCAACCTTGGCGATAACCTGGTTTGTCGCCGGATTGTAGGCGTCGAACGTCTCACCGTTTGCGGCATCAACCATCTTGCCGCCAATAAGCAGCTTGAAGTCTGCGACAGACGTCTCAGCAACCATAATTCTTCCTGTCTCCCTCCCGGCGGATTGAATCCGCCCGGCAGCAACTCGATACTTCATTCTATCAGTCGTCAAGCATTGAATAGGCATGCAAACGCCCATTCAGCCGCCGAATCCGGTGCCAAATGGACGTTTTATTGCAGTCTGAGCGGCTGGATTACCAGTCTGCTGTGCAGCGATGGAGGTTTCTGAACGGTCTGCGCTCGGCCTGCGAGCGGCGCGACCACGCCGGAGTCGTTCGTAGCGGAGAGCGGCGCGGCGCAGTCAGCGGGGCGCGCTGTCGTCGTGAGCCGCGCGTGCGTCGCGTTTCGGTTGCGTGCTGCTGGCGGTAGGTCATGAAGCGCTCTGGCATCCATCGCATGGTGCGGCCCTTTCTGATCCTACGAATGCGTTCCGTTGGCGTGGCCGGCCAGCGACGACTGCTCCTCGGAGAGCATGCTGGCTCGTGGGTCGCGCTGCCCGGCGTACTTGTTGCCCTTCTTCATCCGGTACGGCGTCTCGACTGGCGACGACACCGTCTGGAAGGTGAACGAGCACAGGCGCATACCCGGGTAGAGCGCGACCGCCATCCGCCCCAGGTTGGAAAGCTCCATCGTGGCGGTCCCGACCCAGCCCGGCTCGAAGACAGCCGCGGTCGAGTGGACGGTGATGCCGAGTCGCGCAATCGATGAGCGGCCCTCGAGGCGACCGAGCAGGTCGTCCGGCAGCTCCAGCGACTCGACGGTCGACGCCAGTGCGAAGTCGCCCGCCTGCATGATGAAGGGTTCGTCGTCGGCCACAACGATCGTGCGCATCGCCTCGCCGATCGACTGCGGCTGGCGCGGATCGATGTAGGAGAAGCGCGAATGCTCGAACACCATGAACGTGTTGCCGAGCCGGAAGTCGATTGAGACGGAACCGAGATGCTCGTCGAGGTTGGGCTGTGGCGTAATTTTGATGCGACCGCTCTCGATCGCGGCGCGGATATCACGATCTGAAAGGATCATGGTTGTCGTACCCTCGTTCTAATCCGTCTCTTGCCGTGACCGAACGCGGGATGCGCGATTGTCACGAGCGTCCGCCGGAGCAACAGTTTCCGAATGCCGGCGTCGCGATGTACGTACAGTACCGCATTGCGTGACTACGAGTCAAGGAACAGAGCGGGCGAATGCCTGAGCCGACCGAGTGCCGCTGTTATACTTCCCGAATGCGTCTTGGGAAGCGTGAGCAATCAACACTCTCGAATTCTGCCGGTGCCCCGGGCGTGCCTCGTCCGGAATGCACGGAAGGCGGGACGGTGCTGATGCTCCGGAGACCTGGATGTCCCAGCGCAAGATAATCCTGACGCCGCGTCCGGCGCGACGCCGCCCTGTCCCGGCCTATCAGGTCCGGCGCAGTGGGCGTACGTCGTCTGACGATGCAGCCGACGTGCCTCCAGAGGCTCCCGCTACCGAGCGCGACTCGATGCGGACCGACACCGCAGCCTTCGAAATCCCGAACTTCGACACCGTCCCGGAGCCAGCTGCCGACGATGCGCAGCCAGATGCGGCCGATGACGCCGACATTGCCGATGACGTCGGAGCTCACGAAGCGTCCGCCGAGGCAGGCACCGTCGACGAGGTCAGCGAGGCAGCGGAGGACGAGACAGAGGACGAATCTGTTTCCGCTCCAGAGGCAGTCGCTACTGCTGATGTCATTGAGGAAGCGCCGAGCGAGCCAACTGAATCAGCCCCAGCCGACGCTGCGGAGGGCGCAACGACGACCATCGAGCCCGCTGACGAGGGCGAGGACTATGCCGATGTTGTGCGATCCGTTGAGGAGGCGGCTGCCCGCGAGCGCGGTGATGTTGCAGAGCCACCGAATACGCAGACAGCATCGGTCGGCGCTGATACCGCGGCCACCGTGGCCGCAGGTTCAGTGAACGTCCTGACGCCCGATGCCGTCCGCCGCCAGCGAGCAGCCCAGGGCGGTGGATCGCCGCCACCAGACGATGGTGGCGTTGTGGCTGGCCAGGAGCCATCGCGACCTCGTCGCTGGAAGCGCTGGCTGATCGGGTTCGGCATCCTGATCGGCGCCCTCATCATCGCCGCTCTCGCCTACGTGCTCTACATCGCGCTGGCGATCAACGACGCATTTGACAAGGCCCATGTCGAGCCGACGCCATACACGCTCTATACCGTCAATGAAGAGGGCACACCAGTCGCGGTGCCGACCGAGCAGTTGGCTCAGTATTTGCCGAACTGGGATCAAAAGGATCCGATCAACCTTCTGCTGATCGGTATTGACTTCCGCAACGGCGACGAGGAGCCGGCCCGCTCCGACTCGATCATCATCATGCGCATTGATCCTCAGACCAAAGAGGTCTCGATGATGAGCCTGCCGCGCGATCTTCTGGTGACAATCCCGGATTATGGCCAGGACAAGATCAACGCTGCGTTCGCCTATGGCGAGGACGAGCGGACCGGCGGCGGTCCGCCGTTGCTGGCCGAGACGATCTCGTACAATTTCAATATTCAGATCAACTACTTTGTGACCGTCGACTTCGCCGGATTCCGCAAGATCATCGACACGCTCGGCGGCATCACTGTCGATGTCGATGCGCCGATCAAGGACGATCAGTATCCGTCTGAGGACTTCGGCCTGACGCGCGTGTATTTCCCGACCGGTCTGCAGAAGATGGACGGCGAGACGGCCTTGCGCTACGCGCGCACCCGCCACGGCGATAACGACATCGCCCGCAGCGAACGGCAGCAGCAGGTGCTGATGGCGATGCGCGAGCAGGGGTCGAAGCTGAACGTCGATTTGCTGCTGAACGCGCGCTCGCTGATCGAAAGCATGGGTGATTCGTTCACGACCGACCTGAGCTTCAATCAGCTCCTCGCGCTGGCCAACCTCGCGCGTGACATCAACCCGGCCGATATTGCGCGGGTCAACCTGTGGGAAGAGGGCGCGCTGATCGAGCACAACCCCGAGTTCGAGGGTGACGCCTTCTACATGGCGCTCGATTGGGGCGTCGCCAGCGACCTGTTCGAGAAGTACTTCCCGATGAAGGTGGCGGCCTCGCCGACAACTACCGTTACCGAGACGCCGGCAGCGTCAAGCCCAACATCGACTGATACGACCGTCACTGGCAACCTCGATATCCCGATCATCGTGCGTGACGACACCTCGACCAACACGGGCGGCTCGATTGCGACCGGCCTTCTCGAAGACGCCGGGTTTACAACCGTCTCTCAGGAGATGGGTGTCAATGTCATGCCGACAACGACGATCTACGATTACGTGTCCGACCCCGAAACCGCGGAAGCCATCGCTCTCAAGCTCGGCCTGGACTCCTCCGCGATCGTCCCCGGCAGCGGCGGCACCGGCATCGTCATCTCGGTCGGCGACGACCTCGTCGCACGGTTCGGCCCGTAACGCGCAGAATACGCAGGTCGAAGCGCT
>JBDHWD010000218.1:0-3544 GCA_039810005.1 Thermomicrobiales bacterium
ATCACGCGCCAACACAGGGTGGCCCGGTAACACTACGTAGATCGCGCCATCGAATCACGACACGGATTTCAGTAAAGCCCCGGATGTGCGCCAGTCTGTTGGCTCCTATTGTCTTCATATCACCACACGATGTGGTGGAGGCAGAAAGGAGCCATCCCGTGATCAATCCTGCTGAGCTCGACACTCGCCTTCTCAGTCACACTGCCCGAGTTGACGCCGTCGACCGCTTTGGCGCAATGCTGCCGGTCAAGCACCGCACACACGACGGGCCGGGCAGTTACGTGTTGCAGATCCAGCGTCGGCTGGCCCTGCTCATCATCCGGCGGACTCGACTGACCATTCGCAGTAGCGCCGCCTGATCACTGCTGCATCTTCGACGCATCTTGTCAGTGGCCGGTGGCCGAAGGATGACCGATGTGCAGGCCACAGAGCGGCTCTTCGTCAGTCCACGCACCGTCGGCCAGCATCTGCCCAGCGCCTGTTCACGTAACCTGGCATGCCCTGGCGGAAGGGACCCCAACGACTGACCTGCTGGATGACATCTGTGAGAATGGAGCAGCGCAATGTCCAACATGCACATTGACCAGGCCCGCCGCCTGGCCGATGAAGCCGAGCAATTCAGGACGTCGTGCCCTGCGCTGTATGCGTTTCTCGCCGAGCGCCAGCGCCTGCTGCGCCTCGCGCTCTGGCGCATCCCGCATCCGGACGATCCCGAGGTGGTCAGACCAGTGACCGTCGACGCTACCCTGATCGCCAAGCTCCGTGTCCTCGCGACCGGCATCGATGACTTGCTGGCCGGCCACCCGGACGGGGGGCGTGGATGAAGCGCACGAGCCGGCACAGATGTGCCGGCCCGTTTCATTGCTCTGGCTCGTCAGAAATCTGGCCTCAGCCGGTGCTGAGTGCAGTCACTCCAGGTTGCTTACGCACGCGGCTTCTGCGGGGCCGGTGGCTTCGCGCCCTCGGGGAGTGGCGTCTTGTACACGCGGCCGTCGAGGCGCTCCTTGAATTCGGCCTGTGCCTTGGCCAGCTCCTCGGGGTTCGTGTAGAGCTCGGCGGCGGTGATCGCCATCGCCTTGGCCGCCTGGATCATGCCCTTGTGGCCGATCGACATCGCGCCGGTCGAGGTGATGCCCCAGCTGTGACCCGGAATGCCGAACGGCCAGCAGGTCGTGTGGACCTGCAGCGTCGGTGTGATCCAGCTGACGTCGCCAACGTCGGTCGAGCCCGCGCCGACCTCGCCCTCATCGGCCGGATCGATGACATCGCCGACGAGTGGTGCGTCGAGTAGCTTGGCCGGCAGGCTGCGCGCCTTTACTGCCGCCTCACGGATGCCATCTGGGAACCCACTGATCACCGTGCCGGCGAATTCCTGCTCTTCGGCAGTGAACTCCAGCGGATCCAGCTCCCGAAGCACGCCCAGTGCCAGATCGGCCAGCGCTTTGTTCGGCAGCACGTTATACGCTCCCGCCTGGAAGTCCTCTTCCCAGGTCGTTTCGGTCATCAGCGTCGCGCCCTCGGCGATCTTGCGCACGCGAGCGGTGATCGCCTCGACCTGCTCGCGCTCTGGTGCGCGGACGAAGTACCAGACTTCGGCCTCGTCCGGCACGACGTTCGGCGCGCCACCGCCATTGGTGATGACGTAGTGGATGCGGGCCTTCTCGATGACGTGCTCGCGCAGGTAGTTCACGCCATTGTTCATCAGCTCGACCGCGTCCAGCGCCGAACGACCCTGCTCCGGCTGGGCGGCCGCGTGGGCGGTCTTACCGAAGAATCGGAAGCGCAGGTTGTCGACGGCCAGCGAGCTACCGAGCGAGACGGTCGTGGTGCCCCACGGGTGCCAGGTGATCGCTGCGTCGAGGTCGTCATATGCTCCGGCCCGCGCCATGTAGACCTTGCCGGTGATCGTCTCCTCGGCCGGGCAGCCGTAGTAACGCACGGTGCCGGACTGGCCGGTCTCGTTCAGCCACGCCTTGACCGCCATCGCCGCCGCCATCGCGCCGGTGCCGAGCAGGTTGTGGCCGCAACCGTGGCCCGGCGCTTCAGGAACGACTGGATCCTTCGTCGCCTGCGACTTCTGCGAGAGGCCCGGCAGCGCGTCGTACTCACCGAGGAAGCCGATGATCGGCGCGCCCTCGCCCCACTCGGCGGTGAATGCTGTTGGCTGATCGCCGACGTTGCGGGTGATGCGGAATCCGTCCGCCTCCAGCGTCTCGGCTTGCAGATCGCAGGCGAAGTGCTCGGCCATCGCGACCTCCGGGCGTTCCCAGATCTGGTCGGAGATGGTCGTGAAGCGCTCCTGCCGCTCGTCAATCCAGTCGCCCAGCTCGCGTTTCAGTGCCATAGAATCCCTCCCCATCAGGTGCAGTCACATTCGGCGGCACGATAGCACAGGCAGTGCAACTGTCCAGCGGGAATGCTGGCGCTGTGGCAGCCGTTATGGCCGTCAGGAGACAGATGGCATAGGCACTGCGCTTGAATCGTCGTACCCTGTCGTGGGGTTGCGTGGACGTCATGCGGAACAGAAGTTTGGAGACATAATGCTGAAGATCGGCTGGAAAGCCTCGGCGGAGCAGTTCGGCCCGCGCGAGCTGCTGGAGTTTGCGGTTATCGCTGAAGAGGTCGGGTTCGATTCGGTTATCGTCAGCGATCACTTCCAGCCCTGGCGACACACGAACGGGCACTCGCCGTTTTCATTCGCCTGGCTGGCGGCAGTTGCCGAGCGCACCAGCACGGTGCAGCTTGGCACGAGCGTCGTGACACCGACCTTCCGCTACCACCCATCGATCGTCGCTCAGGCGATGGGGACGCTTGGCTGCCTCGCCCCCGGTCGCGTCTTCCTCGGCGTCGGCACCGGCGAATCGCTGAATGAGATCCCGGCGACCGGTACCGACTGGCCGGAGTTCAAGGAGCGCTACGCACGCCTGCGCGAGGCCGTCTCGCTGATGAAGCAGCTCTGGACCGAAGATCGTGTGACCTTCGAGGGCGAGTACTACCAGACGCAGAAGGCGACGATCTACGACAAGCCGGATCAGCCGATTCCGCTCTACATCGCTGCAGGTGGTCCGCTAGTCGCTCGCTACGCTGGCCGCGCCGGCGACGGGTTCATCTGCACCAGCGGCAAGGGCGAGGAGCTCTACCGCGACAAGCTGGTACCGGCGGTCAAAGAGGGCGAAGAGAAGGCCGGTAAGGCTCCGGGCAGTGTCGACATGATGATTGAGATGAAGGTCTCCTACGATCACGATCTCGACCGCGCCCGCGAGGACACCCACCACTGGGCTGCGCTGGCGCTCTCATCGGACGAGAAGACCGGCGTCGAGGATCCGATCGAGATGGAGCGCCTCGCCGACGCCCTGCCGATCGAGCGCACCGTCAGCCGCTGGATCGTCTCCGACAATCCCGAGGATCAGATCAAGCACATCAAGCCCTATCTCGACCTCGGCTTCACCCACCTCGTCTTCCACGCCCCCGGCGAGGATCAGGAGCGCTTCCTCCGCCAGTACGCCGAAGATGTCATCCCGCGGCTGCGGGAGATGGCGGGGTA
>JBDHWD010000219.1:0-3539 GCA_039810005.1 Thermomicrobiales bacterium
ACATGGCCGGCCGCCTCGACCTCGGCGACGGCGAGCAGCGCCGCCGGCTCGAACTTCAGTCGCGCGGCATGAGTATGCGCCGCCGCAATGGTTGCGCCGTCGAACATGGTAGTCCTTTCGAGGTATTCTTGAGTTTTCCCGCCGGACGTGATGAGGTCACCATCTTGTGGCGGAGGGATTTTCCATGAAGATGAAGACAATTGCTTTTGGCGCGTTGGCGACAATTCTTGCATCGTGCGCGACGCCGCCGGAGCGGATCGCTCCGGCCTCGGTGCCGGCCGGCAGCTATGCCGCGCTCGACTGCACCACGCTGGCAGCGGAGCAGGCCAAGGTGGATGCCGAACTCGCGGCGGTGTCGAAACAGCAGAACGAGGCCGTCATGGGCGACGCGGTCGGCGTGTTCCTCGTCGGCGTGCCGATGACGTCGGCGATGGGCGGCGACAAGGAGACGGAGGTCGCCGTCGCCAAGGGCAAGATCGAGGGAATCAAGGCCGAGTGGCTAAGGAAGGGCTGCGGTTGAACGCGCATAGCCCGGAGAAAAAACTTCTACCAAGCGGCACGGTTGTCAGGTTGCGTTCTCGCAACGCGCAGCGGTCAAATCGGCTATCATCGCGGTTGGTGGAGGCTGGCCCCAAGCCCGTTCAGATCGTCAGTCCAACCATTGCCCCAAGCCGAGTTTCGACATAGCCGAGCACGGTGCTGTTGACTGACGACGACGGGAAGATGACCGGCGGGAGCATGCCCATATCCTTCGCCGACCACGTCGGGGCGCGCGCCGTGTTGTGCCCGACCTGGAGGTTTTGCGAGGTTGGAAACCCAGTCTGACCGGTGGCAGCAACAACCTGCGCGCCGTTGCGGCGCAGGGTGACAGTTCCGTTTGCTGCGTTGACGGCATAGGTGATGATCTGCCACGCACCACGCAAATCTACGCCGATAGATACAGTGCTGAAGGCTGCACTGGAGGATTTAAGCGTCCCGAGGTATCCGGCGCTCGTCATCACTACGCCAAATCCGGCCGCGTCGGGAGAACCGATTAGCTGAAGCTGTGCGGGGGCGGCGGCATCTGCGTCCACATACATTCCGAAAGTCATCGTGAACTCGGACACGGGGAAGCTGCCGATCTCGAAAGCCCTTGTGCCGCTTTCCATCAGTAGGCAGTCGTGGCCCGCCTTCTGGCCGATAGTCGGCCCGGCATACCCGGTGATCGGAACCAGCGGCTCGCCCCGGGCTCTGTCGACCAACTCGCCGTTGCGAATCCATGCTGAATTGTTGCCTTCAAACCAGCAAAATGGACTAGCGGCCATGATGGCCTTTTCAGCTGCGCTGTTCGGGTCAGACGGGGCGTCGTCGCGGGCTGGGCCGAGGCCGATCTTATAGATTGCCATTGTGCATCTCCATTAAACTGTGACCGCGATTTCCGACTGGCCCATCCAGTTCGGCGCCTGATAGGTGTTCCCGGTCAACGTGATCGCACCGGATGTGCGGCTGTCGCGGATACGGCAGCGGGCACCGACCGTCGGGCCTTGCCCGCGTGCCGCATCATTGGTCTGATCGACGCCAAACTGCAGTTTCTGCGACGTCCCGGTTGGCGTGTCGGAGAGGGTCACAACGAGTTCGTTGGAACCGTTGATCGACATGCTCGATACCGTGACGCTGTTGCCGTCGCCGGCATCTTTCCAGACGACGCCGTTCACGCCGTCGATTGAAGTGTTTGAGATGGTCACTCCGGTTGTGCCGCCAGTGTCGATCACGAGTGGAAGGACAATGTTCGGCGCCGTGGTATTGAATGAGACGGTGACTGTCGCCCCGGAACGGACGGCGGAGACTGGTGCAAGTAGTTCGTCGCGGTTGCCGTTGCGCCAGGCCGTCACGGCGCGGGCGATATAGTCGCCCTTGCGGGCCATTCCGGTCGAGCCAAGATGCGTTATGTCGACTGCGACTGCAGGGTTAACGCCTTTCCCGTCGATGGCGTATTGCTCGTTCGTGTTCGGAAACGGGTAATGCGGGGAAACGCCGACAATCTGCCGCGTTGGGTCGGTCGACGCCATCCACTGCCCAAGCGCGACCCGGCTGTAGACGCCTTGGCCGCACTGCACAAGAAATAGTGGGACGTCGGTCTGTCCGGTGACCTTGGCGCAGAGATCCTGCCAGTCGTCGTAGAGCTCCTCCATATGGCCGCGATACGTGATGGCGCTGTCGGCTGCGTTTGCGTGTCCCTGATCCCATTCGAGACCGCCGATTTCGAACTCTATGCCTGCCTGGCGGCAGATGAAGGCGGCTCGGCCGAGCGCGTTTGCGATATTGGCCCATGGCGCAGTACCGCGCTTTAGCGCCGCGTAGCTCGCAGACCCGATGGCGGGCACGATGCAAAGAACACCTTCGTCGGCCGCCAAATCCGCCTCAAGGGTTTTCACGAACTGCGTGCATACGGTCTCCCCGACCGACCCGTCCAACTCCTCTTTCAGGTCGATGAGGTTGCCGATCTCCCCGGAATAGGTGGCGAGGATGTCGACTTGGCTTATGTCGTTCATCCCCATCAGGCGGGGGCCATTGTCGAACGTGACGGCTCTCCCCGCGAGCGGCGCGGCTGAATGCGTCAAGGGATAGGAGTTTGCAGCCATGTTAAGGGACTGCCCGTGGAATACGAAGGCAGTCAGCTTCGTGACGTTCGGCGATAGCGAGGATTCGAACGAGAGGGGCATCGTTGCGCGCGATGTCGTGCCGTCCCACGTCCTGACCCACGCGACGGCATTTTCGTCACCCCTCATTGCGGGGGAGAACTGATCGCCGGTCTCCGCGGAAAGCGCGAAGGCGCCTACCGCGTCAGCAAGGTAGATATCGCGGTCTGGCGACGCGCCGCTTTCGAATGGCGAAAACGCTGGCATTGCGCCCGATGCAGACGCAGCGGCAGTCAGCGAGACCACCGCGCCATCCACAGTTTGAAAACGAACAACCTTGCCGTCTATCACGTCGACCGTATCCGCGACGTAGGTCGTACCGAGGTAGGACACTAAAGCGCGTGGCGCGTATTCCGCCGACACGACAATATCGGCGTCAGCTTCGGCAGATGCCTCATAGTATCGCGTTTCTACACCATCGATTGTCGTGGACGAGAACAGCTTTCCGCTATCGGGATCGTAGGTATAGAAGTCGACAATATCCCCGTCGATGATAGCGCGGGGGACGATTTCCGCCTGCGCCGTGGCGCCGAGGATGCTCGATTGGATCTCATCGAGGCGGTCGGACAGTGACGCCTCACCGCCTCGGGCAGCCTCGACTTCCGCCGCGTATCCCGGTTCGACCCCCAGCGGAGCAAAGTTCAGCGCGGTTGAGCCAACGGTGATATCGGCCGCGGCTAGCGGGAGCGTCCAGCGCTCACCGATGCCGACCGTGCCCTCCTGAATGACAAAGCCGATGTTGGCCAGTTCTGCCGCGCTGTCGGCGAATGTGGCGCGCGAGGCCGCGCCGGAGGCGACAACGGTGTAGATGCCGTTTTCGGCCGGCGCGGTTTGCGATCCGAGAAAGACGTGATCGCCGGT
>JBDHWD010000220.1:0-3488 GCA_039810005.1 Thermomicrobiales bacterium
GCTCGTCGGCGCTCATTTCGTCGCGGTAGTGCGCGCCGTGCAGCGAGAGAAGCAAATAGCCGCCGGGGCGCAGAACCCGGGCGAGTTCATCCAGCCACGCGAACTGCGCCTCAACCGGCAGATGCGTCAGGACGGAGAGCGCGTAGATCAGGTCGAACGACGCGTCGGGGAACGCAAGCGGTGGCAGCAGGTCGTTGACGGCGAAGTGCCCGAACGGCAGGTGCCGGCGGCACCAGGCGATCTGCCGTGGGTTGTAGTCGACGCCGGTGATCGCGGCGTCGGTCCGGCTCGGCCAGTGGCGCGCCACGCGGCCGCAGCCGCAGCCGAAATCGAGGATCGCGTGGAGATCGTCCGGTTCGGTGCCCTGTCGCGCCAGCGCGTCGGACATCGCCTCCACAGCCAGTCGGCCGCTTTCGAGGAACCAGCGGACATCTGCCGACCCGGCTACCTGCACGAGGACGTGGGCTGGCGGCACCGGCAGATCCTCGGCAACCTCACGCAGGTAGCGCCGGTTGTGGCGAAGCACCAACGGATTTGCGGCGCGCATCGTCTCGGCGAGACGCAGCCACGTGCGGGCAAAGAATGCCGATCGATCCGATGCTGGCGTCATTGCGGCGCCATCCTCTCGGGTCAGCGCGCCATCGTCATTGAACCTGTGCCAATGAGTGTATCGCGCCTGCACGCATGGCAGCAGTTGTGCAGTATGCTGAGCAGCACAAGCCTGCTGGTGCGAGAGGTTCGTAGTCGGACAAACCGATCATTGCGGAGATCGCAGTTTCCGCGACCGTACGCGGCTTGCCGCTTCACGGTACGATTGACCAACCATCCAGAACGCGATAGAATACCGCCAGGGTTTAGAACATTCATTCTACTTCTGCGATCCCCGGCAGGATAGACGATGAAAGGCACGCGATCGTGACTGAACGCGACAAAGCAATCGACCTGGCCCTTGCAACGATCGAGCGACAGTTCGGCAAGGGCTCGATCATGAAGATGAACGACTCCACGGGTCGGATGCACGTCGAGGCCATCCCGACCGGATCGATCGCGCTCGATCTGGCGCTGGGCATCGGTGGTATCCCACGGGGTCGCATCACTGAGATCTACGGCCCGGAGTCGAGTGGTAAGACGACACTGGCCCAGCACATCATTGCCGAAGCACAGAAGATGGGCGGCGTCGCTGCATACATCGACGCCGAGCACGCTTTCGACCCACTCTACGCCGAGAGGTGCGGTGTCGTGCTGGACGACCTGCTCATCTCGCAGCCGGACACCGGCGAACAGGCGCTGGAGATCACCGAGACGCTGGTGCGCTCCGGGGCGATCGATGTCATCGTCGTCGACTCGGTCGCCGCGCTCGTGCCGCGCGCCGAGATCGAGGGCGACATGGGCGACTCGCACGTCGGCCTGCAGGCTCGTCTGATGAGCCAGGCGCTCCGTAAGCTGACCGGCGCGATCTCGCGCTCCCGCACGGCGGTCATCTTCATCAACCAGCTGCGCATGAAGATCGGCGTGATGTTCGGCAGCCCTGAGACGACGACCGGCGGACAGGCGCTGAAGTTCTACTCATCGGTTCGGATGGACATCCGGCGGATCGAGACGATCAAGTCAGGCACCGATTCAGTCGGTAGCCGGGCGCGTGTGAAGGTCGTCAAGAACAAGGTTGCGCCGCCGTTCCGTCAGGCGGAATTCGACATCATGTACAACGAGGGTATCTCCAAGTCCGGCAGTGCTCTTGATGTCGGCGTCGATCTCGCCATCGTGCGTAAGAGCGGCGCGTGGTTCTATCTCGACGAGGAGCGTCTCGGGCAAGGTCGCGAGAATGCCAAGGTATTCCTCAACAACAACCCGGACGTGCTGAACGACATCGTCGATCGCATCCGCGCGACATCGCCGGAGCTTTCCGGCCGCAACGCGCCAATCGAGGGCGAGGACGAGGTGATCTCAGTCGGCGGCAACGGCCTGAGCGACGACACGCTGGCGTGACCGCTAACCGCCACGAAGACGACGACATGGGCCGAGGCGTTTGCCTCGGCCCATGCTGTCTGCCCGAGATCGCACACGAATTGCGAGACATCGATACGCCCCAGCACTTCGCGAAGATCATCAACATCGATGGAATTCTTTCGTTCTCCTGATGGTAATGGCAAAGCTGGCATTGTTTCTGCAGGTCGTTTCATACATCTCCTCGTCAGCACGCTTCTGTGGCGGCCACAGCGCGGTCGAGGGTACGTCTACGGGGAGTTGAACCCGGAAATCATATGACGACGATTGTGTTCCAGCATGTGACCAAGCGCTTTCCGGGCGCGCGTGCCGCAGCGGTTGATGATGTGAGCTTCGAAGTGCCAGAAGGCGGCATCTGCATGCTTCTGGGAACGTCTGGCTCGGGCAAGACGACGCTCTTGCGGATGGTGAATCGTCTCAGTGACCCGTCTGCGGGACAGGTGTTGATCGGTGGTGTGCCGACCGTTGACCATGACCCGATCGCCCTGCGGCGTGGCATCGGCTACGTCATTCAGCAGGTAGGGCTCTTCCCGCACCTGAGCGTCGCCGACAACGTCCGCGTCGTGCCGTCAATCATGGGACGCTCGCGGCGCGATACCGCCAGCCGCGTTGATGAGCTGCTCACACTCGTTGGACTCTTCCCCGACGAGTACCGCGATCGCTACCCGCGTCAGCTCAGTGGCGGCGAGCAGCAGCGTGTTGGCCTCGCCCGCGCCCTGGCTGCGGATCCTGACGTCCTCCTGATGGACGAGCCCTTTGGAGCGCTCGACGCGATCACCCGTGAGCGAATGCAGGACGCGCTCGCCAGCATCCAGCGCGAGATGCAGAAGACGATCCTGTTCGTGACCCACGACGTTGGCGAAGCGTTCCGCTTGGGTGATCGGGTCGCTGTCCTGTCAGGTGGGCGACTGATGCAGGTTGGCACACCGATCGAGCTGCTCACCCAACCGGCCAACGACTTTGTCAGTCACCTTGTCGGCAGCGCGAACGTCGTTCGCCAGGCGCAGTATCTACCGGTCACAGTGGCGCTGGAACCTCAGACTAAAGTTTCAGGCGCGCACGAGCGCATTCCCGCCGACACGAGCTTGCTGAACGCATTGTTGCGTCTGATTCAGAGCGGGCAGCCTGCGCTGATCGTTGCAGACGGCGACGGCCCACTCGGCGTCGTGACGCCGCAGAGCATCGCCGCGCGGCTCGATAGCAGTCAAGGGGATGCAGCGGCTACGAGCGCAGACTCGCTCGCGCTTACCAGCGCTGCGACCCGGCCACGTGAAACGATGCGCGACTGATGGACTACATCCTGGACGGTCGCAGGTGGGATCTCGCGCGTGACACGGCCATCCCGCACTTGCTGGCCGATCATCTGGTCATTACCGCGATAAGCATGCTGCTGGCATTGCTGATCGCATTCCCGATCGCGCTCCTGGCGGTGCGCTATACGCGCGTCTATCTCCCATCCGTGACGATCGCCGGCCTGATCTACA
>JBDHWD010000221.1:0-3467 GCA_039810005.1 Thermomicrobiales bacterium
TCGCTTTCCTACAGCCCCATCCGCTTCGCCAGAATCTCACGCTGAATCTCGTCGGTGCCGCCGCCGATGCGCAGGATGCGCGCGTCGCGGTAGTGCATCGCCACACGCGTCTCCTCGATGTAGCCGTAGCCACCGAAGATCTGGACAGCGTCGTCGGCGACGCGATTGGCCATGATCGCCGTATGCAGCTTTGCCATCGCGACGAGGTCGAGCGCGTCGTCCGCGCCGGCGTCGAACTTGGCCGCGGCCTGATACAGCAGCAGCCGGCCAGCCTGGATGTCGGTCACCATATCGGCCAGCTTGTGGCGCACCGCCTGGTATTTCCCGATCGTCTCTCCGAACGCCTCGCGCTGCGTCGCGTACTCGCGGGCGTCATCGAACGCGGCCTGCGCCAGACCAACACCCATCCCCGCCAGCGTGATCCGCTCGGTCTGGAACGAGCCGGCGATCTGGTAGAAGCCGCGCCCAACCTCGCCGATCACCCGATCGTCCGGCACGAAGCAGTTATCGAAGATCAGCTCGCGGGTGTCCGACGAGTGCCAGCCCATCTTCTGCAGCGGCCGCCCGAGGTTGAAGCCCTCGTCGTCCTTCTCGATCAGGAACATCGTGATCCCGCGATGCCGCTCGCTGGGATCGGTCTTGGCACCGAGGACGATGTAGTCGGCAAAGCCGGCATTGGTGATGAACAGCTTGGTGCCATTGATCCGGTAGCCGCCATCGACCTTCGTGGCCGTCGTGCGCATGCCCGCGACGTCCGACCCGGTGCCCGGCTCGGTGACACCGATCGACGCGATCTTCTCGCCGGTCGCAATCGGCAGCAGCCAGCGTTCCTGCTGCTCGGGCGTGCCGAACTTCGCCAGGTGCGGCGCGGCCATATAGGCGCTCGCCAGCGGCGTCACGGCGATGCCACCACACGATTTCGCCAGCTCCTCCGAGAGGATCGCAATCGCCAGCATGTCGCCGCCGGTGCCGCCCGCCTCCTCGGGGAATGTCAGCCCGAGAAAGCCGTTGCGGCCCATCAGCGGCATCAGATCCAGCGGGAACTGTCCCTCCCGCTCGGCCTCGTCCACCCTGGGCAGCACGTGCTGTTGCACAAACCGGCGACAGAGCGCCTGAAACTCGCGATGCGCGTCATCCAGCTCAAAGAGCGGCGTCGAGAGGTCAACTCCGGTGTTCTCCACGGCCATCGTGTCCCTGCCTTCCTCTACCCACCCGGCAGCGTCGCCCGGCGTGCTGCATGTATAGCAGGCAACGCCTCACCCTGACATGGCAACAGCACATCCCGGGCCGGAACACGCACGACCTGTCTGTTTGGCAGGTACTATTACGAGCACTAGGCGACGAAGAACGGAGCGACCATGCAGATTCGCGACCGCCTCAACATCCCGTCCGATCAGCTCGCTGAGATCTGCCAGCGCTACCACGTCCGTGAACTGGCCCTCTTCGGCTCCGTCCTGCGCGACGACTTCCACGCCGACAGCGATATCGATGTGCTCGTCGAGTTTGAGCCGGATGCGCCGATCGGGCTATTTGAGCTTGTCCGTCTCAAGAACGACCTGTCTATGCTGCTGGGACGAGATGTTGATCTGGTCGAGAAAGCTGGACTCAAGCGCTGGGTACGTGCGCCAGTCCTCAATGCTGCTCGAGTGATCTATGCGCTTTGAAGCGCAGTACCTTCAGGACCTGATCGACTCGGCAAGGCAGATAGCTGTGCTGATCGATGGGTTCGACTTCGAAATGTTTCGCGATGATAGGCGAACGCGTAGCGCGGTTCTCCACGAACTCACAGTCATCGGCGAGTCAGCAAATCGATTAACGTCCGAGATGAAGCATCGTTATCCAGAAATACCCTGGGATGAGATCATCGGTACGCGCAACGTGATCGTGCATGGATACTTCGATCTCCTGTGGGATCGGATCTGGAACACGAGCACTGTTGATGTACCTGTTCTGGAGCGACGGGCGACGGTGATGTTGAAGGAACAATTCCCGGAATTGAACCCATGAACATTGGTGCTCTGGAGGTGAACAACCGACAGGTCGGACGTGCATAGTCGCAAACTGATCTTAAGGAGCCGCCCGATGCAGATCCGCGACCGCCTCGACATCCCAACGGATGATCTGGCAACACTCTGCCTGCACCACGACGTGCATGAACTGGCCCTCTTCGGCCTCAACGTCGATGTCGTACCTCGGGGCGAGGGTGAATGATGTCAAATCTTCCGAAGGTCGATTCCCACGATCCCACCATCCAGTGGCTCCTTGCTGGCGATCCGGCCATCCGTTGGCAGGTGCTGCGCGATCTGATTGATGCGCCTGCGGACGAGGTCGCAGCCGAACGTGCCCGTGTCGCCACCGATGGCTGGGGAGCCCAACTCCTCGCCCGGCAGAGGGCCGACGGGACATGGGCAGGCGTCGCCTGGAACCACGGTTGGGATTCGACGATGCACGCCCTGACGCTGCTGCAGCACTTCGGGCTCGACCCCGCGAGCGCAGAGGCACAACGAGCCGTTGGGCTTGTTCTCAACAACGTGACCTGGGGCGACTGCGGACCGGAAGAATGCCACGATAACCCGTACTTCGCCGGCGAAATCGAGCCGTGCATCAACGGGCAGGTCGCTGCGGCTGGCGCGTATTTCGGTCAGGATGTCGGTAACATCATCGACCGACTGCTCTCCGAGCAGCTCGGCGATGGCGGCTGGAACTGCGACGCCGAGCGCGGCTCGACGCGCTCCTCATTCAACACAACCATCTGCGTGCTCGAAGCATTGCTCGCCTGGGAGCAGTCCGGCGCAGCCGCCCCTGCTGTGTCCGCCGCCCGTCTGCGAGGCGAGGCGTATCTGCTCGATCGCCACCTCTTCAAGCGTCTCTCGACCGGCGAGCCAATCACCCAGGACCGGAAAGGCCACACCGACTTCACCCGCTTCGCCTTTCCGACCTGGTGGCACTATGACGTGCTGCGCGGTCTGGACTACTTCCGCCAGGCTAGCGCCACACCCGACCCATGTCTCGCCGACGCAATCTCTTTGCTCATCTCTCGCCGCAACGCTGATGGCCGCTGGCCTCTCGACCGCAGTTACCCGGGCGTCATGCCGGTTGATCTCGGCGAAACAGTCGGTCAGCCCAGCCGCTGGAACACGCTCCGCGCGCTGCGAGTGCTGCGCTGGTATGGGGCGCAGGAGTAACGAGGGGACACGGCGACAGACGGTCGCCGTGTGTCGTTGCGCAGCGTCCGCCTCAGTCGGACGCTTCCGACCTGCTCAGTGAGGAGGAATCCGACACCTTCAGGAAGTACCCAGCGAACATCAGTGCGATCGTGCCGATGAAGACGGCGACCAGGATGCCCGAAACGGCGACCGTCGCAGAGACGCCAAAGAGGTCCACCAGCACTCCGAAGGGCAGCAGCGCGATCGGCATCAGCGACCAGGTCATCCCGTACATCGCCATCACCCTGCCGTACATGTTGC
>JBDHWD010000222.1:0-3466 GCA_039810005.1 Thermomicrobiales bacterium
GACATCTTCATCGGGGTCAATGCGCTGGACTACTCCGGCTACCCGGATTGCCGACCGGAGTACATCCGCGCCTACGAGACGATGGCCAATCTGGCGACGAAGGCGGGCGTCGAGGGCACGCAGCACCTGACGATTCACACCCCGCTGATGGAGTTGACCAAAGCCGGTATCATCCGGCGCGGCGTCGAGCTCGGTGTGGACTACGGCCTGACCGTCTCCTGCTACGACCCCGCGCCAGATGGCACCCCCTGCGGCGCTTGCGACGCCTGCCTCCTGCGCGCCCGCGGTTTCGCCGAGGCGGGGCTGGAGGATCCGGCGCTGGTGGGTCGTTAGCCCACCCGGCTCACTCTCTGCTCGACAACCTTGCTCATCCGCGCGGCCACCTCGCGGAGGGTCTCTTCGGGCTGCAGGATCGTCATGCGGATCCAGTCGTCCCAGCCCTGGCCGAATCCTGCTCCGGGCAGGACGAGGACGTTCTCCTCGTCGAGCAGCTTGTAGGAGAACTCGGATGCGCTGAGGCCGGTGCTGGAAACGTTGGCCCAGATGTAGAGTCCGCCGTAGGGGTGACCGTAGCTGATGCCCATGCGGTCCAGCTCGCCCATCATCATCTTGCGGCGCTCGTCGTACGTGCGGCGCATCTCCTCGACGCACTCCTGCGGGCCATTGAGCGCAGCCACCGAGGCCCACTGCGAAACGCTCGGTGCTTGAATGTTGACCATCTCCTTGAGGCCCGAGGCGGCCCGGATGAAGCTGCTCGGCGCGGCGAGATAGCCGATGCGCCAGCCGGTCATCGCGTAGGTTTTCGACATGCCGTTGAGCGTGATCGTGCGGCTGCGCATGCCCGGCAGCGACGCGATGCTGACGTGGACCGCGTCGTCGTAGACGAACTTCTCGTAGATCTCGTCGGCGACAACGATCAGGTCGTGCTTCGTGGCGATCTCGGCCAGCCGCTGCATCACCTCGGGCGGGTTGACGCCGGCCGTCGGGTTGTTCGGTGAGATGACGAGCAGCACCTTCGTGCGTGGCGTGATGCGCTTCTCAACCTCGTCGGGGTCGAGGGCGAAGTTGTTCTCGGCATGAGTCGGGACGAGCACCATCTTGCCGCCCGCCAGGCTGATCGCCCGGTCGTAGGACGTGTAGCGCGGGTCGGGGACGATGATCTCATCTCCCGGCTCGATCAGCGCCTGAACCAGCAGGAACAGCGCCTCCTGCCCGCCGGTCGTGACCAGCACTTCGGTCTCGGGATCGACCTCGACGCCATTGTCGCGGGATAGCTTGCGCGCAATCGCCTCGCGCAGCTCCAGCAGGCCGGTGGCCGGTGTCGGGCCGGTGCGACCGGATTCGATCGCCTCGGCGGCTGCAGCGACGATGTGCGCCGGCGTTGGCAGATCCGGGTCTCCCAGACCGAGTGTGATCGCGGCCGGCCTGCTCCTGGCAAGCTCCATCAGGTCAAAGATATTGACGGACACAGTCTTCTCCTGTCAGCCGCAGCTATTGTGGAACGCTGCCAACCGCGCGATCCCCTCGCGAAGTGTCTCGACACTCGCGTCGAGACGAAGACGACAACGCCCACGATAGGCGGGCCCCCAATGAGACGCCGGCTCGACGATGACGCCGCAAGCATCCCGGATCATGGCGGCGGCCTGCTCGTCATCTGGCTGGATCAGGCGCGTATCGAGCAGCAGCGGCGGCCAGGCAGACGGAGTCGTGGTCGGGATACCGGCGTCGGCGAGCAGGGCGATGATCTCGTCGCGGCGCTCCGCCATCCGTGTGCGCCGGGCAATCAGCCAGTCGTCCGGCCCCTCCAGCGCGGCCAGCGCGGCGTATTGCGATGCGGTGCTGGTGCAGATCGACATCGCCAGCTTCAGCCCCTGCATCTTCGCGCGATGGGTGACCGGCGTCGTGAAGTAGCCCGCTCGCCAACCAGCCATATCCCAGGCGTGCGAGAACGAACCGACGGTCAGGACCTGCTCGGTGATGGCGGGATCGCTGAAGAGCGGCGTGAGATGGGTGAACTGGCTCCAGGACAGCGAGCGATCGAGAACGACCTCGATGCCGCGCTCCAGCGCCTGCGTTGCCAGCCGTTCGACCGCGCCATCTGCGGCCAGCGTGCCGTCCGCCGGCGATGGGTCGCTGACGAGCAGCAGCCTGGCGTTCGGGCTCTCCGGGAGATCAGCGCCACCATCGATCCAGACGATCTCGCCACCCATGAACGCGATCATGTGGGCGACGTTCGGCGAGGTGCCGCCGACAACGAATACTGAATCCCCGGGTGTCACAAGTGATTGCAGGATGATGTAGAGCGCTTCCGAGCCGCCGTTGGTGATGACGACGCCCGCCGGATCGGCTGGGAAGCCCTCGGCGGCTGTCCGGGCGGCCAACGCTTCGCGGAGTGGCAGGATGCCCTGGCGGTCGGTGTAGTGTGTCTCACCCCGTTCGAGAGCATCGATGGCGGCCACGCGGACGTGCGCAGGCGGGCCATCTTCGTGGGTCGCGATGGTCAGATCGATCGATCCGTCCAGTCCGTGCGGCGCGTCCAGCTCGGCTGTGACGCTGGCGCGTGTTGCGATCCTGCGTGCGATATCGTCGCGTTGCAGATCGTGCATCTCACCTCCGGCATTCTGACTGTGCGGCTCGCAGCTCGTTCTGCGTGCCAACATGATGGGCCGCCCCGAGGGAACGGCCCGTCAAATCACTCTTGGTTGATGACGTCTGTGGAGCAGGTTAGCCGTGGAGGACGTGAATCGCCATCCAGCCGAAGACCGCGATCATGATGACAAACATGAACGGCAGCAGCAGGCCGACGACCGACTCGGGATTCCAGCCGGTGCCGTAAATTCCCACGCGCGCCTTGAGGCGATCCCGCATCTCGGTCAGCATTCTGTCCAACTCCCTGGTCGATTACGCCCGCGTATCGTCTACCCGTGGAGATCGGAGATCTGGTCCCCGATACGTCGCACCTATTCTAGCACCACCTTTGCCCGGATAGCACTGATCGACGCTGAGGAAGCCGTGAATCAGATTGGATCGCGCCAGGGTGTTGACAGGGCGGCACATCGATGCTATTGTACGTGCACGATCCCGATGAGTTGATCGGAATCGACGCAACGGAGACGACTGATTCGTCAGTCGCACCCGTATCGCTCGGAACCACCGCGAAACGAATCGCATCGATGACCTTCTAGACTTCGGTCTTGTCTCGATAGTGATGACGACGCAGACGGGGATGAGTTGCACAGACGGTTTTATCCACTGTGCCAGTTGAGGTCATCAACGACCGAACGGGAAACCGGTCGATCGATGGTAGATCAGCAACTGCGATGGCGTCGAAGCCAAAGGCTCGTTGGGATCGTCTCTTTGTGTCTACGTTCGGGAGGCAGTCGTGACCGATCTCGCCTATCACCTGGTGCCCGAACCGTGGTTCCTGTCTCAGCCTCCCGATAAGCCCTACCTGCCCGAGCCATTT
>JBDHWD010000223.1:0-3390 GCA_039810005.1 Thermomicrobiales bacterium
GATCAGTCGTCATCCATGGCTCGGTCGACGATGTCGCGCTCGCGGCGGCCTGGCAGCGGGCGGCGCTCTTCGCGCTCCCGACGCGCTACGAGGGCTACGGGATGGTGTTCGCCGAAGCACTTCTGCATGGCTTGCCGGTCGTTGCTGGGGCAGTCGGTCCGGTGCCGGAGCTGGTTGGGCCGAACGCTGGCCTGCTCGTGCCGCCGGACGATCCAGCTGCGCTGACCTTGGCGCTCGCGCGTCTCCTCGACGATGGCGAACTGAGGGCGTCGATGGCTGCGGCCGCACGCGCGCGCGGTGAAGCGCTGCCGACCTGGGCTGATACCGCCTGCGCCTTCCAGTCTGTACTGGACGCCGCGATGCGGGAGCGTGCCGGATGACGCGCCTGCTGCTGGCGAGACCCGACCATCTCGGCGATATCGTCCTGGCGCTGCCAGCAGCCCGGCTGCTCGTCGAGACTATCCCCGAGGCACAGGTGGATGTGCTTGCATCGGCCTCGCTCGCCGGGGTCGTCCGGCGCTGCCCGTGGGTAGGCGACGTGATCGGCGCGCCATTCCCCGCGCCAACGTCGTCCGACGACCCGGCGGGCTGGGCCGACGCCGTGGACGCTCTCGCGCCGACGCTGGCCGGTCGCTACAAGGCCGCGCTCATCCCGCGGATCGACGATCCGTGGTCGAGCAGGCTGACAGAGGCGGCAGGAATCCCGATCCGCGTCGGCTACGACCATCCACGAACCGCTCAATACCTGAGCCATCGAGCGCCGGTTCCCGAGCACAGGCATGTCACGCGGCTGGCCGGTGATCTCGCAAGCCTGGTTGCTGATGCGCTCGGTGTCAGTGCATCTCACCGCACTGAGCCTGCGACCGATCCGTGGCTCGTACCCAACAGTGCTGATCTCGCGGAAGCCCGAAACCACCTGGCAGCGTTGGGTGTTGATCCGACCGCTGGCTACGTCGTCATCCAGCCCGGCGCAGGCTGGGTGCTCAAACGCTGGCGAACGGAGCGCTGGGGAGCGGTTGCTCGGCATATCGCCGAGCAGCACGGGCTGCAGGCCGTCGTCAGCGGTGACCGGAATGAGGCGTCGCTGGTCGAAGCTGTCGTGGCGGCGTCCAGCGGCGCGGCGGTCGGGCTGGCCGGTGTCCTATCGCTCGGTGGGCTGCTGGGCCTGCTGGCCGAGGCGCGGCTAGTTGTCGGTGTCGACAGCGGACCGCTGCAGGTCGCCGCAGCCGTCGGCGCACCGGTCGTCGCGCTGTTCGGGCCGGCCGATCCGGGCGAGTTCGCGCCCTGGGCACCGGCTGAGCGCTTGATGATTGTCCGCTCCAGCCTGCCGTGCAGCCCCTGCCGCTCGCTCGACGCGCCGCCATGTGGCGCGTCTGAGCTGCCGGCCTGCGTCGAGACGGTGTCGGTCGCGTGGATCACGCGTGCAGTCGATAGCCTGCTGGTCGGGACTTAGTCGCCGTCGGCGCTGAGTGGCAGCTCGACAGGCGGGAGTGGCTGATTGAAGAGCAGGTGGCCCATCTTGATCTGCTTGGTCCTCAGGTAGTCTGCGTTCTGCGGGCGAGCCGGGATTGCCACCGGCAGACGATCGATGACCGTGATGCCGTGGCGCTCGAGTCCGTCGATCTTGGCCGGGTTGTTCGTCATCAGCTCGACCTGCTCGATGCCGAGATCGCGCAGCATCAGCGCCGCAAAGCCGTAGTCACGACTATCCTCGGGCAGCCCGAGCGCGAGATTGGCTTCAACGGTGTCGAAGCCGCGCTCCTGCAGCGCGTAGGCGCGGATCTTGTTCACCAGCCCGATGCCACGTCCCTCCTGGCGGAGGTAGAGCAGCACGCCGCGACCGCGGAGCTGGAGCTCGCGCAGGCTGTTATCAAGCTGCTCGCCGCAATCGCAGCGATAGGAGCCGAACACGTCGCCAGTCAGGCACTCGGAGTGCATTCTCACCGGCACCGGCATCGTATCGGAGACATCGCCGACGACAAGCGCGACATGTTCGCTGCCCTTGTCATCGCGATAGACATGCATCATGAAATCGCCATACTTCGTTGCCAGCGTCGCGCTGGCCTGCCTATGCGCTGCAGTCATCATCGGGGTCCTGTCGTTGGTCGTTCCGGGCGCGCGATCGCGCCGCTCTCGCCTGTGCTTACGCACGGAACGGGCCAAGCCTCGCTCCTGACCAGCACACAACGTGTGTCAGGCGGAAGCAGTTCGCAGAACCGGCCGCCAGCGAATCCAGACGGCAGCCCCGAGGAGGACGATTGAAGCGATGGCCAGGATCGGCTGAATCGGCTCGAAGAAGCGCACTGCGCCGCTGCTGCCGAGCAGCAGGAGGACGAGCTTGTTGCAGGTCGGGCAGCCAATCGCGAAGAACGACAGGAACCCGCCGACCGTCGTCTTGCCCTGTTGGGTCGGGCAGGCGTTCGCACGCGGCAACGCATATGACGCGGCCAGCAGGCCGGCGAGCAGCGCCGTGATTACCAGAAAGACATAATCCTGTGGGCGCACTGGCAGCATGCGGGTGAAGATCGGGTTGGGGATCACGTCGGTCGGGATGCCGATGGCGAGTGTAGTGAATGCCACACCGGCGAGACCATAGAGCGTGGCACGGGTGACATCGGGTGATTCGGCGATTGCGCGCATGAGACCTCCTGTTGCTGGCTGGATTGTGGCCCAGACGTGAAGGTCTATGCCACTCACAGCCTTGTCATGGGAGCCAGTCCATCTATCATGGCCGGGCAGAGAGATCGAACACGCGGAGGGGGCGAGCATGACGGTATCGATCAGCGTCGAAGAAGCCAAGGAGCGCATTGCAGCGGAAGCGCGCGCATTGCACTCGCGCCTGATCGCCATGTCGCAGGATCTGCACGCCCACCCGGAGCTGGCCTTTGAGGAGCATCACGCAGCCGATCTGCTGACGAACGAGCTTGCGGAACACGGCTTCGAGGTCGAGCGCGGCACTGCCGGCATGGACACCGCCTTCATCGCAACCTGGGGCAGCGGCGAGCCGGTCGTCGCCATCCTGGCCGAATACGATGCGCTCCCGAAGCTCGGGCACGCCTGCGGCCACAACCTGATCGCGACCTGGGGCGTTGGCGCGGGCATCGCGCTACGCCGAGCGCTGCCCGACATGGTCGGCACGCTGAAGGTCATCGGCACGCCGGCCGAGGAGGGCGGCGGTGGCAAGGTCATCATGGCCAACGCCGGTGTGTTCAACGGCATCGATGCCGTCATGATGATGCACCCGCGTGACACGACCTACGCCGATCGCGGCTCACTGGCCATCGCTCGCTACGACGTCGCTTTCCACGGCCAGGCGTCGCACGCATCCTCCGCGCCGGAGAATGGCATCAACGCACTCGACGCGCTGCTGCAGGTCTTCTTCTCGGTCAA
>JBDHWD010000224.1:0-3282 GCA_039810005.1 Thermomicrobiales bacterium
CGCCCCTCCAGATGCGCGATGTACCGCTCGGCGGAGCGGTGGACTGCGCCGGGGCCATCTTCCTGGACGATGCCGCCGAAGGAGCCGTAGATGCGGTCGTAGCTGAACGGCTCGACGGCGGCGACGATGCGACGCACGCTGGCCGGGTCGAGCGGGATGTTGTTCGGGAAGCTGTACATGAACGTCACCCAGCGCGGGTCGGCCGTGACCTGAATCGTGTCGCCGGTGAAGATCGCGCCGCGCCCGTCCGCACCATCCGCCCAATGCACGACCGACGAGCCGGGGAAATGCCCGCCACAGCGGATCATCGTGACGCCGGGAATGAGCTCGCGCGTCTCACCCTCCCAGAAGTCGATGGTCGGGCCGGGCTGCATGACCCACTGCCGATCGACGGCGGGTATCCAGATCGGGACGCCGCCGAACGCCTCACTCCACTCAACGATGGTGGTGAAGAAATGCGGGTGCGAGATGGCGATGCCGGCCAGCCCACCGCGGCGCTGAATCTCGGCGACCGTCGCGTCGTCGATCAGGCTGACGCAGTCCCAGAGGATGTTGCCGGCCGGCGTCTCGATCAGGTGCGCGCGCTGGCCAATCCCGACCTTCGGCTCCGGCAGGATCGCCGACAGCCCCGGCTCAAGGTCGATGAACGTGTTGCGATGACCACGACGCAGCTCGTCGAGCGTCGTCCATTGCTGACCATTGGGATTCACGTACTGGCGATCGTCCAGACAGATCGGGCAACCATCGGGCGGCTGTGCAGACGGTGGGTACTGGGTGCCGCAGGTGACACAGATGAACTTCTCCATTGACGAACGGCCTCCTTTGCGAACGCTACTCACGATCAGTATATGACCGGCCACGCCGGGTCTGGACATCGGGCGACTTGTGCGTATCATCTGCGAGTCGATTTTGTCCGGATAGTGCTAGGCAAGACCAGATGCTTCACGCCGCATCGTTGCGCAGCCGTACGAGCTCCATCCTTCCCATCATCCTTCTGCTCACCTCGACCGTGCTGGCAATTGCCGGAACGATGGTCACTCCGCAACCGGCTGCGGCAGCCGCACCTGAGATCGTCTACTTCCCCGTCACTGGCCACCACGTCAGCGAGCCATTCATTTCGACCTGGCGCAAGCTCGGCGGGTTGGCGACGTTCGGCTATCCGCTGAGCGAAGCGGTTGTCGACCCGGATTCCGGCCTGACCGTCCAGTATTTCGAACGCGAACGCTTCGAATATCATCCCGAGAATGCCGGGACCGAGTATGAGGTGCTGTTCGCGCTGCTCGGATCGTGGCTGACGGTTGGCCGCACTGAACCGGCCTTCACGCCGATCCGGGCCGAGACAGCGCCGCCGGATACGCCCGAGCGCGCCTTCTACGCGCCGACCGGTCACTACCTCAGCTACGGCTTCAAGTCGTACTGGGAATCACACGGCGGTTTGCGGATCTTTGGCTATCCAATCTCGGAAGAGTTCGCCGAGGTGAATGCCGATACTGGCCAGACCTACACGGTGCAGTATTTCGAGCGCGCCCGCTTTGAGTACCATCCGGAGCACGCCGGGACACCGTACGAGATCCTCCTCGGACGCCTTGGTGCCGACCGCGCCACAGCGCTGGGCATCAATACCGCCGCCGTGCCACGGCAGGACGGCGTGCCGGACTACGACGAATCGCTCTGGGCACCGCCACCGCCACGGGCGTTCAACATCCCGGTGCTGATGTATCACCACGTCGGCGAGGACGCGGCGCGCTACACCATCCCGCTCTGGCGTTTCGAGCAGCAGCTCGACTGGTTGCAGGGCGCGGGCTACAACACCGTGACGCTGTCCGAGGTCTACGATGCGGTCGAAGGCATCGGGACACTGCCATCGAATCCGGTTGCGATCACGTTCGACGATGGTTATGTCGAGCAGTGGGGTGCGGCCGAGGCGATGCGCGTGCGCGGCATGCGCGGCACGTTCTTCATCCTCAGCGGCGCGTCGACGCTGGCCGACTGGCAGATTCGCGCGATGGCCGACAACGGCAATGAGATCGGCAGCCACTCGATCAGCCACCCGGACCTGACGACGGTGTCCGACGGGCAGCTCTGGAGTGAGCTGGTTGACTCGCGCGCCGCGCTGCAGGCGATCTCCGGCCAGAGCGTCGACATCTTCGCCTACCCCTACGGCGCGTACGACAGCCGCGTCATCTGGGCGGTCGAAGCAGCGGGATACCGCGCGGCCGTCGCGGCCTGGGGCGGCACCTGGTGGTCGCCGGAGAAGTGGTGGGTCGAGCCACGGATTGAGATCGGCGGCACGCTGACGCTGGATGAGTTCACGGTCTATCTGCGGTAAACAGAACACCGCCGCTGCTCCGGGCTGGAGCAGCGGCGGTGTCGTCGCGTCGTGAAGTGAACCTGCGCCTATGGCTGTGTCACACAGCCGTCTTCAGCGCCAACCAGCGGGCGAACCAGGAGTGAGTAGAGATCGTCGCCGCTCGTCCACTGGGTGAGCTGGTTCGCGTCCTGCAGCTGCGTCATGAGCGTGGCCAGATCCTCGCCATCCAGCACGACGCAGCGGGCATCCTGCAGCAGCGGGTACGGCTCGCCAAGCTCAGCGAGTGGGGTCGCCAGCGGCCAGTCGAGCTGCTGCGGCTCGATCTCCGGCGTCGCCATGTCCGGGGTGGTCTGGACGGGTAGCGCGATGATCTGCATCCGCGTCACATCGTAGGCATGGTCCTCGCCGCTGAACGCCGTCTCCGGCAGCCAGTCGCGCAACGACCCGAGCTGATTGAGGAACGTCGTCAGCTTCTCGCGGGCCGCATCGGCCTCCGGCGTGCCGGTCGGCTCGGTACCCTCGTAGAGCGCATAGGCGGAGACGGTCGTCGTCTTGCCACCGGCGTTCGTGACGAAGACGGTCGTCGCCGCATCGGCGATCATGTTGTTCTCCCAGGTCGCGTCGCTGTCCAGCAGACCGGCATCACGCGCGGCGTTGAGGATTGCCTGGACGCCCTCGTCGGTCAGGCAGACCTCCTGCAGGTTCGGCAGGATCGGCTGCGGATAGATCTCGATCTGCGGCCCCTCAGTGATGAGGCAGCCGTTCCCGAGTAGCGTCGCCAGCGGCAGTCGCGAGATGAGCGCCTCCACCGGCGCGAAACCGCCCTGCCAGGTGACCTGCAGAATGATGTCGTCGTCACCGGTCGGGTGCTCGATTGGCTCCGGGGTTGGGCTCGCGGATGGCGTCGGTGTCGCTGCAACTCCGCCATTGCCGACAGCGTCATCCTCGCCACAGGCGCCGAGCAGCAGAAC
>JBDHWD010000225.1:0-3279 GCA_039810005.1 Thermomicrobiales bacterium
GATATGGAGATCTACGCAGTCGACGGCTCAGGCAACGCCAGCGACCCAATCTCCTGCCTCGTTCCCCCGCCGCCGAAGTAGACAGGAGTCAATCAGCCAGATCGTTGGCACGGGGAGAGGAACAATCCTCTCCCCGTTGATTTCCACCAGAAGTACGCAGACTGGTAATCCAACGATTATATGGTCCCCTGTCACCGCACTACTTACCGCCCTACCTCCGGCGTCCCCCGCAGCAGCAGTGCAACCGGCGTGAGCAGGGCCAGCGTCACCAGGCCGGCGACGACGAAGACGGCTTTGATGCCGATGCTGTCGAAGATGATGCCGGCACCGACGGAGATGGCGATCATGCCGAATGACGCGGCTGAGTGGAAGCCGCCCATGAAGCGGCCCATTGAGCGGCGGCGGCCAGCCTCAACGGCGATCGCGGAGAGTCCGGCGGTGGCAGCTGAGCCGCCCAGCGCCAGCACGCAGACGACCGCCATCGACGGCGCGAAGGCGTCGAGCCTCGCCAGCACGAGCAGGCAGGTGCCGGCGACGATGCCGCCGAAAATCACCAGCAGTAGTGGTGAGATCGAATCGGACAGCCGGCCGAACGGAATCTGGCTGGCCGAGGTGATCAGGTAGATCGTGGAGATCAGCATGCCACCCTGCAGGATTGAGAGGCCGATTGCCTTGGCCAGCAGCGGCAGGAACGAGACGAACAGGATCGTGTTGGCGTTGACGACGGCGTTGTAGGCGAACAGTCCGGCCGTGACCCGATCGATCTGGAAACGCCGCCCTTCGGTCTGCAGTCGAGAAGGCGCTGTGGCCGACTGGTTGATGTCCGGCAGCAGCCAGAAGATGAGCGGCAGGTTGAGCGCCGAGAGCATCAGCAGCAGATAGAACGGACCCTTGAACGCGACGTAGGCGACGATCAGGCCGCCGATGAGCGGGCCGATGGCCATGCCGAGGAAGTTGGCGAAGTTGAAGTAGCTGGCGTAGCGCCCGGCCGAGCCTTCGCGCGAGAGCAGACCAACATAGGCCATCGCCATCGGCAGCATCATCGCTGAGGCGATGCCATGCAGCAGCCGCGTTCCGACGAGCGCCTGGATGTTCGGTGAGATGGCGTACAGCACAGCGAGGAGCGGGTAGATCGCGGTCGAGATCAGCAGCACCCGGCGCTGCCCGACGCGATCAGAGAAGACGCCGATCGGTCGGCCGAGAACGAGGCGGACGCCGTAGAAGCCGCCATAGAGCAGACCGATCCAGAGGCCGGTCGCGCCGAGGTCTCGCGCATAGATCGAGAGCATTGGCGAGTAGGCGGTGGTGCCGATGAGGTTGATGGTGACCGAAATGAGGAGGACGAGGAGTGCGCGTCGGGCGATGTCCTCTGTGAGCGACGCCGTGCCTGACGCGCGTTCGTCTGCTACTTCACTGACGCCTGTCGCCATTCACTCCCCCACCTGCAGGTGTTCACCGTTGAACGCATGCTACTGCGAGAGGTATCTGGCGGTCTATCGCCGTGCGGCACAAGATCCTGGTATGGGCATTGGTGCCGATGCACAACGGCAGTGAGAGAGTAGCTAGCGCGGCATCAGCGGGCCGCGCTCCCACTTGTCCTTCTGGAATCCGGGCGTCGTCCAGCGCGCGCGGTTGTCATTGCCACGGCCGCTGTTGGAGCCGGCGCCGTAGAAGCCAGAGCCGGGGGTCGGCTGGCGGTAAATATCACCATTCTCCGTTTTGATGAATGCGCCGACCTCGAACTCGTCGCCGCTGCCGGCATCTTCCATCTCGATGTCTTCGGGTTCCGCCACGGCCTCAGGTGTCACGTCCTGCGTCTCGTCAGTCATGTCGGGCTCCAATCGTCTCCGCCGCTAACTTCGTGCGCGCTGCTCATTTGAATCATGGCTGATCCGTCGCCGAACGGCCAACTCGTTCGTCGGAACGCAGGATACTCGATGGAAGCGAGCGGCGGAATCGTTGACAGGCAAGCAGGTGCTTGCGTATCATCCGTCGGCATGGACGACGTATTCAGGGCGCTTGCCGATCCGACGCGGCGGACGATTCTGGACGAGCTGACGGCTCGTGATGGGCAGACGCTGTTCGAGATTTGCGGCAGGTTGACGATGATCCACGGCATCACGTCGTCGCGCCAGGCTATCTCACAGCATCTGGATGTGCTGGAGGCCGCCGGATTGGTCGAGACCCGGCGCGATGGTCGCTACAAGTTCCACTACATCAACATCGAGCCGCTCCGGCCGATCGTCGAGCGCTGGCTGCATACGTCCGGTACCGATGATCGTGAACCCGAAACGAGGAGGCAGTCGTGAGAATCAAGCTGGCCAGTATCTTTGTTGATGATCTGGATAAGGCGTTGCGCTTTTATACCGAGGTGCTGGGCTTTGCGAAGAAGAACGACATCGCGATGGGCGCGGCACGCTGGCTGACCGTTGTCTCGCCGCAGGAGCCGGACGGCACCGAGCTGGTGCTCGAACCGGACACGCACCCGGCGGTTCAACCGTTCAAGGATGCGCTGGTGGCAGATGGTATCCCGTTCAACTCGTTCGCTGTCGAGGACGTGCGCGCTGAATACGAGCGCATGCGCGGCCTTGGTGTGCGCTTCACGCAGCCGCCGGTAGACATGGGGACGGTGACGGTCGCTGTGCTTGACGACACCTGCGGCAACCTGATCCAGATTCACAAGGAAGCGAGCTAGGCGAGGCTCGCCCTGCCGCATCGCCGATGACACAAAGAGAACGCCGGCCTCCTGTGGGGCCGGCGTTCTGGCTCGGTCGCAACCGAGGTGGCTGGACTAGTAGTCCATGCCGCCCGGCATCGCCGGCATGGCCGGTGCTTCCGATGGCTTCTCGGTGATGAGGGCCTCGGTGGTGAGGATCATGCCCGCAATCGAGGCGGCGTTCTGGATCGCCGAGCGGGTGACCTTGGCCGGGTCGATGATGCCCCACTCGAACATATCGCCGTACTCGCCACGGATGACTTCGTAGCCGAGGTTCGGGTTGTTCTGCTCAGCCTGCAGGCGTCGGATGGTCGAGACAACAACCGGGCCGTCCTCGCCGGCGTTCTCAACGATGCCGCGCATCGGGGCTTCAAGAGCGCGCTTCAGGATCTGGACGCCAGTCTTGACGTCGCCCTCAGCCTCGACATCCTCCAGGTAGGACGCGGCGCGAACCAGCGCAACGCCGCCACCCGGGACCATGCCTTCTTCGACACCGGCGCGGGCGGCCGACAGGGCGTCCTCAACGCGGTGCTTCTTCTCCTTGAGCTCGGTCTCGGTCGCAG
>JBDHWD010000226.1:0-3267 GCA_039810005.1 Thermomicrobiales bacterium
TTACCGCTCGCGCCGGAGGCGATGAGCCGCCGCTCCAGGAGCAGCACATCGCGCACGCCCAACTGGGTCAATGCATAGGCCAGGCTGGTGCCCATAATCCCGCCACCGATGATAACGACCTCGGCTCGCTCGCTCATCGACCTCGCTCCATTCCACAACGACGTCCCGGCATCGTACCATCAGCGTAGCGGTGTGTCGGTGTGCGCTGGGAGGATGGCCAGGATGCAGACAGTCGGGTCTGAGCGACATACATTCGAGTTCCGCGCGGACGTGGAGCCGGTGCTGCGCGTGCGCCCCGGTGAGACGGTGCGGATGGAGACTTCGCCGCAGCCGGCTGAGCGCCTGCTGGCGGCTGGTGATGGCTGGGTTGATGCGGTCGATACGCGCGCGATCAATGCCGTCACCGGCCCCATCTACATCGAGGGCGTCCAGCCGGGCGATGCGGTCGCCGTCGAAATCCTGGAGATTGAGACGCTGGACTGGGGCTGGAATGCCAACATCCCCGGCTTCGGCATGCTGTCCGACAACATTCGCCAGCCCATGCTGCGGCGGGTGCCGATCCGCGATGGCCGCGTCTGGGTGAACGAGGCGCTGTCGGTGCCAGTCGATCCGATGATCGGCTGCCTCGGGCTGGCCCCGGCACGCGGCGCGACCTCGACGCTCGCGCCGCCGTTCCCGTGGGCCGGCAACTACGACCTGAAGCAGGTGCGGCCCGGCAGCACGATCATCTTTCCGGCGCAGGTGCGCGGCGGACTCTTCTCGCTCGGCGACCTGCACGCGGCGATGGGTGACGGCGAAGCGACGAGCGTGTCGATCGAGTGCGCCGGGGCGGCGACCGTGCGCCTGAGCGTACGCAAGGGACTCGACCTGCAGATGCCGCGCGTCGAGACACCCGACCGGCTCTACACGATCGGGCTGGCCGAGTCGGGCAACTACCGCTCCGCTCGCCGCCACGCCTGCGACCAGATGTTCAACTACCTGACCGAGGAGCGCGGTCTGACGCCCGACGACGCCTACATCCTCTTCTCGGCTGCCGTCGACCTGACCTTCGGCGGTCCGGCCGGTGCCGTCGTCCTTGCGAGCGTCCCGCTGGATGTGCTGAACGCTCGCGACGCAGTTGGCGAGACGGAGGGGCGGCGGGCCTGACGCTCAGGCCGCCATCCGATTGCGCCGATCGACCGCCTGGGCAGCAACGTAGACGAGGAGCGTCAGCGCGAGCTTGACGCCGCCGCAGACGAGGAATAGCGCTGCCCAGCCCGCCCGCTCGGCGAACCAGCCACCGAGCGGGAAGGCGACGATCATCGTCAGTGAGAAGATCCACGAGTCAGCTGAGAGCAGCGTCGCCCGTTGCTCGGACGGCAACTGCCGGTTGAACCATGCGTACATGAGTGGTTCGAGCAATCCATAGAGGACATTCGACGCGATGTAAGCGCCGACGGCCAGCCAGATAGAGCCGGAGGCCAACCCGATGACACCCAGGCTGGTCAGGATGCCGAGCACGACCAGTTGCCGACGGAACGAGCCGTACCGTTCGGCCCGACCGGCGAACGCCGCACCGGCAGCATTGACGACCAGCGCGCCGCCGATGATGAGCCCGATAGTCGAGTTCGTCAGGCCACGATCTGAGAACGCCGCCTGTAAATAGAGATAGGCGATGGTGCCGGCCGCCCAGAAGCCGCCGGAGAAGACGAGCATCGACGCGACGCGCGGGCGTTGCCGCAGCGCGTCGCGCACATCACGCAGATGCTGGAATGCTGAGTGGCGCTGCTCGCCAGCAGCTCGGCGCGGAGGCTCGGTCAGGCCAGAGGCCAGCCATGCTCCCGCGAGACCTGTGCCAATCGCCAGCGCGTATGGCCAGGCGTAGGAGATGTCCGACAGTGCCGCGCCGATCCAGAGCGTTGCGCCGCCGACGATGTACGTTGCGCCAAGCAGCTTGCCGAGGATGCCGGTGAAGCTGTGGCGCTCCTCACCCAACGCATCGTAGAGATAGGCCTGGTCGGCACCGGAGCGGAAGCTGTAGGATGCGCCGTTCACGAACATGGCTAGCAACACCACCCAGAACGACGGCGCAGCAAACAGCAGCGTCGCCGACGTTGCAATCAGCAACGCGCCGATCGCGAGCGACCAGCGCCGGCCAATCAGGTCGGCAAACGAGCCTGACGGCAGCTCAAGCAGGACCGGCGCAAGGTGAAACGCTGACTCGGCCAGGCCGATCTGAGGCAGCGAGAATCCGCGGCTGGTCAGGTAGAGAATCCAGATACCGCCGGTGAATTCGGTGCGAGTGATGAGCTGATAGAGATAGAACCTGCGAATTGACGCCGCGCCGACACCAGTCGACGAGACGGTCGATGACTCGAGCATGCGAATAACGCTCCCACGTGCTCACGCAGGGATGGTGTCTGGTAGACGCTCCATCCCGCTGTCCTCTGCGCCTCGGTTTCAGGACAGCGGTCGGTTGTGCGTTCTCGTGTATTTCCAGACAAACCAGTCGCCGGTCAGACCCGCGACGGCCTTCGAGGCCAGCGTCATCCTTCACGCTCCAGCGGCAATTCACGCCGAACAGCCCGCCCATAATAGCGGTTCGCAGGCGGCAGCGCCAGTGCCGCCGCCTGCGAACCGCTCGCAGATCGCGAAGAGGAGCAAGTGATCCCGCGCGGGATCAGTCGGTCACTGGTGCGGCAGCCTCCTCCAGCGTCGCCGATATGGCGTTGAGATTGGCCGGCGCGTGCTTGTAGTCGCAGATCGCGTCAATGACGAAGATGGTGTCGCTGGCGAGGCCACGCGCCAGCGCTTCGGCCATCTGGTCGGGATGCTCGACGCGCATGCCGTCGCCGCCGAACGAGCGGGCGAAGGCGACGAAGTCGGGGCCGTCCAGGGCTGTCTCGCTCTTGCGGCCATACATGCCCTGCTGCATGCCGACGATCATGCCGTACTGGCGGTCGTTCAGGATGACGACCACCGGGTTCAGACGCTGCTCGACGGCGGTGGCGAAGTCGGCGCTGGCCATCAGGAAGCAGCCGTCGCCGGTGACGGTCAGTACCTTCTTGTCGGGATGGACGAGCTTGGCAGCCATCGCGGCCGGCAGGCCGAAGCCCATCGCGCCCCAGTAGCCTTCCGGCGTGAACGTGTCGCGATTGCGCGTCTCGACGAGCATCCGTGTCCATTGATTATGTGAACCGATGTCGCCGAGGATGATCGTATCGTCGTCGACGCTGTCGGCCAGTGCCGCGAGCGCGACACCGTAGTGCATCGGACGGTCGTCACCGT
>JBDHWD010000227.1:0-3219 GCA_039810005.1 Thermomicrobiales bacterium
GTGCCGCGATCTCCAGGGTGCTGCTCGATGTCATGCGCCGCGAGCTGGCGATCCGCGTGGACTTCCTCGAACCCCTGCGGCAGGAACAGATTAAGTCGAACAGCACCCAGTACCTGAGTTCGCCGTGGTCGATCGATGATCAGGAGGAGATGGAGTCGGGCAAGGTCCTCTACCCCCGTGGTCAGCGGCCCAACGAGCCGAGAACCAGCGCTTTCGTGTCGGCCCGAAGTCGGTATGGGCAGTACCTGCGGCTTTCATCAACATTCCCTGAATTCAGTTCCCGGCTTACTCTGGAGGACACGGCTGAGATCATCCTGCAACTGCTTGACGGGCTGCGTGTTGCCGGCCTTGTTCAGCAGGTCGACGAGCCGAAAGCAGACGGCGATGTCCCTGGCTATCAGATGCCAGCAGCGGCTATGCGCTGGGTTGCAGGTGATGGGACGAAGCCGCTCTACGATCCAACACGGGTAAGTCCCGGAACCGAGCTGACGACGCAGCCGAATCAGTTCTTCGTCGACTTCTATCGCCGCGAGGCGGTCGGCAATATCGGGATCGAGGCGCGTGAGCATACGGCGCAGGTGCAGAGCGACGAGCGTGAGAAGCGTGAGGAGGAGTTTCGTTCGGCTGCGCTGCCCGTCCTGTTCTGCTCGCCGACGATGGAGTTGGGTGTCGACATCTCCGAGCTGAATGTCGTCAACATGCGCAACGTTCCGCCAACGCCCGCGAATTACGCCCAGCGCAGTGGCCGGGCCGGTCGACAGGGGCAACCAGCACTGGTCTTCACCTACTGCGCCTCCGGTAGCCCCCACGACCAGTATTTCTTCCGCCGCCCGGATCTCGTGGTTGCCGGCGCGGTCAGTCCTCCGCGGCTCGATCTGGCCAACGAGGACCTGATCCGCTCCCACGTTCAGGCTATCTGGCTAGCGGAAACCGGCCAGAATCTGCGTAGCTCGCTGGGTGACATCCTGGACCTGTCCGGCGAGCATCCGACGATGGCGCTGCAGTCCGACGTCCGGGCCGGTCTTGAGGAGCAACATGCTCGTCGGCGGGCGGTCGCTCGTAGCCGGAACGTGTTGTCTGGTATTGAAGAGACGCTACAAGAAGCGCCATGGTATTCGGATGAGTGGCTAGAGAGTACGCTGGGCGGCGTCATGCACGAGTTCGAGCGCGCCACATCCCGCTGGCGTGACCTGTATCGGTCGGCGCTGGAGCAGGCCCAGACACAGACGCGCATCATTCACGATGCCACCAAGCCGCACTCCGAGAAGCGAGACGCGCAGCGCCTGCGGCGGCAGGCCGAGGCGCAGCTGGCCCTGCTGACGGCTAGCGACAGACACTCGCAGTCTGACTTCTATTCCTATCGCTACTACGCGAGCGAAGGCTTCCTGCCCGGCTACTCCTTTCCGCGTCTGCCGCTGGCGGCGTTCATTCCCGGCCGAAGGTCTCGCGATGAATTCCTGCAGCGGCCACGCTTCCTGGCCATCTCGGAGTTCGGTCCGGGCTCGATCATCTACCACGAAGGCGCGCGATACGTCATCGATCGGGTCCACATACCGGTCGCTGAGTCTGCCGAGCCGGATGCAGCAAGCCCCGAGTTGCCGACGACGTCGATAAAGCAGTGCGAAACGTGCGGCTACATGCATCCACTCAACGGAACGGTGGGCCCGGATGTGTGCGAGCGCTGCGGGGCCGAACTCAAAGTCAGGCTCGGGTCGCTGTTCCGCATGCAGAGCGTGACGACCCGTCGCCGTGACCGGATCTCGTCCGACGAAGAGGAACGCCTCAAACGCGGCTACGAGCTGCGTACTGGCGTGCGCTTCGCGGTGCGGGATGGCATGCCATCGTTCCGGTCGGCGGCCGTCCAGATCGACGGCAAGCCGGCGATGAAGCTCTCGTACGGCGACGCGACGACCATATGGCGGCTCAACATGGGCTGGCGGAGGCGGAAAGATCAGGGCCAGCACGGCTTCGTGCTGGATGTTCAGTCCGGTCGCTGGCAAAGGGCAGATAGCGAGGTCTTCAACGATGAGGATGTGTCCCAGCCCGGTGCAGCGCACACTGCACGGGTGATTCCCTACGTCGAAGACCGACGCAACGTGTTGCTTATCGACCCGCAAGGCAAGCTCTCGGTCGAGCAGTTCACCAGCCTGCAGGCTGCGCTCAAGAACGCTATCCAACTGACTTACGACCTGGAGGACAACGAACTGGCCGCCGAGCTCCTGCCGGATCGCGATCGGCCCATGTCGATGCTGCTGTATGAGTCGGCGGAGGGCGGCGCGGGCGTCCTGCGGCGTCTGGTCGACGACCCGGACGGTATCGCAGAAGTAGCGCGGCGCGCGCTCGAGATCTGCCACTTTGACGCGGACGGCACCGACCTCCGGCGCTCGGATCGCATGAAAGAAGACTGCGAGGCAGCCTGCTACTTCTGCCTGATGAGCTATTCCAATCAGCGCGATCACCAGCTGCTCGATCGCCACACCATTCGCGACCTGTTGCTTGACCTGACGCGGGCGACCGTGGAAGCTTCGCCAGGGTATCGATCGCCGGACGAGCACTTCGATTGGCTGATGGGGCGCTGCGATTCTGAGCTGGAGCGGGACTTCCTGCGCTACCTGCGCGAGCACGGTCATCGGTTGCCGGACTCGGCGCAGGACCTGATCGCCGACCATAGTACGCGGCCCGACTTCATGTACACCGGCCACGGCAAGGCCGCGATCTATGACGATGGGCCGTTCCATGACTATCCAGAGCGGCAGGCGCGCGACGAGCAGATCACCTGGCAGCTCGAGGATGACGGCTATGTCGTGATCCGGTTCGGTCACAACGACGACTGGGCCGAGACGATTGCGCGGCGGCTCGATCTGTTTGGGGAGGGACGATGACGGTAACGCAACCGCAATCCGGCGCGTTTGCCTCCGGCTCGCTGGTGCGAGCGCGGGGGCGGGAGTGGGTTGTCCAACCCGAGTCGGATGGTGACCTGCTCGTCCTGAGACCGTTGGGCGGCACCGATGATGAAGTCGCGGGCATCTACCTGCCGCTTGAGCCCGTTGAGCCGGCTCAGTTTGATTTGCCGGACCCCACGCGGGTCGGCGACGATCGTTCCGCACGCCTTCTGCGTGATGCGGTGCGGCTGGGCTTCCGCTCCAGCGCCGGGCCGTTCCGCTCGTTCGGGCAGATCGCTGTTGAGCCGCGGCCCTATCAGCTTGTCCCGCTCCTGAT
>JBDHWD010000228.1:0-3206 GCA_039810005.1 Thermomicrobiales bacterium
CATCTCGACATCGCTGGCGCAGCCTGGGCCGACTCGGCACGCGACGACACGCCGAAGGGCCCGACCGGTATTGGCGTCCGCGCGCTGGTGAACTATCTGGAAGCGAAGGCGCGCCAATAAGGCTAGATACGGATCAACAAACCGTCCCTGCAAGATTTCGCGGGGGCGGTTTGCTATTCCCGGCTGTGCAGTTCGCTAGAGAGAGAGGTCGCTCCTTGACGTTCGCAGGGACAGGACCCGCCCCGTCGCCGTGAGGCGACATCCCCGCGCCGGGCGCATGGCCTTGCGCTGGTGCCGCGGATATGTGGGAACGTATCGCATGCGCGGCCAGAAACACGGTCTTCCAGCATGGGCACGCGTGCGTGTTGGATGCCGATCAGGGTGGTCGAGGGCCAAACGGGCGTATGCGATACGCCCCTACATACCGGTACCGACACAATGGGTAGCCGTCGAAATCCCCGTCATCCACGCGCAGAGGGTCGCCTCACGGCGAGGACAGCGCGAGCACTGTCCCATACGGAGGGATAGACGGGTAGTGCGCATCGCGAAACGCAGCGCATGCCGCTTCGCAGAGTCGGCTCAGCCGCCCAGCAACGCGGCCTTGCGATCCGCCAGCTCGGCGACGACATCGAGCAGCCAGGGGATCATCTCTTCCGGCACCTGAGCTTCAGCGATAAAATCCGCCAGCATCAGCGCCTGCGTCTGGGCATCGAACTCCGTCGCCGACCAGACGAACTCGGCGATCATCGCCGCCGACTGGAACTCGGTTTCGTTCCGCGCGTTCATCAGCAGCGGCGCGGCGTACTCGAAGAACAGCTCGCTAGCCGGGTCGATCTCGACCGGCATGGTCGGATCCGCCGCGACCTGCTGGACAGCGTCGTGCGCCTGTGCGACCGACTCGCGGGCGTTGCGCAACCGCCGGTTGCTAGTACGCTGGCGTCGCTTCGAGGTCAACCTGCCGCAGCCCTCCTATCGGCGCGGGATAGCCGCAGCCGACCAGAAAATCGATGACCGACTGAATTACATCGTCCGGCGTTGATGCACCAGCGGTGATGCCGACGGCGTCCTTGCCCTCCAGCCAGGCGACGTCAATATCCTCAGCCCGCTCGATGTGATAGCTCGGGACGCCCATGAGATTGCCGACCTCGGCCAGCCGTGCCGTGTTCGAGGACTTCTTGCCGCCGATTGCCAGGATCACGTCCGCCTCACGCGCAAGCTGCTTCAGCGCGTTCTGGCGCTCGAAGGTCGGCTCGCAAATCGTGTTGGTGATGCGGATCTCGCCGCCCTCGGGCGACACCAGCGCCGTCAACTCGGCGACAAAGCGCAGCATCTCGTCGGTGTTCTTCGTCGTCTGCGAGACGATCGCGACCTTGCGGGGCGGCGTCTTTGCGCCCTCCTTGCGTGAGCCACGCGGCGCGTCCCACGGCAGATCAGCGATCTTCTTAGCTGGATAGATCCGCGACGTACCGGACCAGGCCATGATGCCCTTGACCTCGGGATGGTAGTAATCGCCATAGACGACGACGGTGTAGCCCTGCTTGGCGAGCTTGTTCGCCATGCGCTGTACCTTGGTGACCAGCGGGCAGGTCGTGTCGATCAGCTCCAGACCGAACTTCTCCGCCTCGGCCTTGCGCTCCGGGCCGGCTCCGTGGGCGGTGATCGCCACACGCTTGTAGCCGCGGTTGGCTGCCTCCTCGACCGAGGTGGCCGTATCGACGCCCTTGGAGTGCAGGCGCTCAACTACCTGCGGGTTGTGGATCACGTCGCCAATCGTCGCCACTGGATTATTGACGTCGCCCGCATCCTGGATAATCTCCAGCGCGCGCCGCACGCCCCAGCAGTAACCCATCTCGTTCGCCAGAATGATTCGTCGGTCGCCCATGGCCGTGGCATCCCCTTCCGGACCGGTCTTTCCCGCCACAGCCAGCACATGTGCCGAGCGTGGCGCTCTGAGTATACGAATTCAGGAGAGGGGCCGCGGGTTATGGTGAATGAAACGGCGCGACGAACGGCAAGACGAGTGCGACCGTCGTCCTTGCAGTGCCACAGAGGCCATCTTGACTTGAGAAATGAATCCACAGCGTAGCGCAGCCGGGGGCGCGTCACATCGATTTAATGGACATTCTCATCCGCATCTCCAACGCTATGACTCACGTATACACTGAAAGTACGAAGGATCCTTATAAGTTCCAGACTACTTGTCTTGTGTCATAAATCGATGAAGGAGGATGACAGAAAGGCGAGGACGTGAAGGAGTTCATCACTGCGATGACTCAGCGCGGTCAGATCACCGTACCTGCTGAGATTCGACGTATGCTTCGACTCAAGCCACACGACAAGGTTGCGTTCACCATTGAGGACGGTGAGGTCAGGATCGCTCCGGTTGCCTTTACCGCTGCTTCGGCATTTAGCTCAATTGAGCCGGTGGATGAATCTCATGATTTCGACGATCAGATTCGCCAGGCGAAGGTTGAACGGGCTGAACGGACGATCCGTTCAATGTCAGCCCGATGAGGTTCGCTGATACCAACATCTTCCTCCGCTACCTGGTTCGACCAGTCACAGACGCTGACCAGGCTCGAGCCGCAGCCTGCCGCGCGTTGGTTGAACGCGTCAGCACCAGCGAGGAAGAGATCACGACTTCGGAAGCCGTGTTGGCGGAGATCGTCTATGTGTTGTCCTCGCGCCGTCAGTATGGATTGACACCGGACGAAATCGTGGCCAGATTGAAGCCCATTGTGATGCTGCCGGGTCTGAAAATCACTCAGAAGCGGGTGTATCTTCGCGCGCTCGACATCTATGCGTCACATGCTGATCTTGACTTTGAGGATGCTATTACGATCGCCATCGTCGAGCGAATGGAACAAAGCGATCTCTATTCGTATGACACCGTTTTTGATCGAGTTTCAGGGATCACTCGTCTGGAGCCCGGGGCTGACTGAACATTCTGCATGCCGGAACTCTCCGAGAACCATCCCGTGAGCGACCTGACAACGGCACGCTAACCGGAATACTCCTGCCACCGCCCGCTCTGATCGAGCGCGCTGGCTAACCCGGGGCAGCATGTAATGGTAAAATCCCTATCCGACCGCGCTTCAATGTCGGCGTCGTAGCCAAGTGGCAAGGCAGGAGTCTGCAAAACTCTGATCGGCGGTTCGAATCCGCCCGACGCCTCCAGGTTTCAATGATGCGCCGGTGGACGGCGC
>JBDHWD010000229.1:0-3166 GCA_039810005.1 Thermomicrobiales bacterium
CCTGTGCCGAGCTGCTGCGCAGATTGCTTGCCGGTTGCCCAACGCTCAACCTGATCGCCACGAGCCGCGAGCCGTTTCACATCGCCGGAGAGCAGATCTGGCGGCTCGCGCCGCTGGCTGTGCCGCCGATGGAAACGACGATCAGCGCCGAGCAGATCGCGAGTGTCGCGGCGGTGCGGCTGTTTGTCGAGCGCGCGCAAGGCGTTGACGCGCACTTCCAGCTGACTGACGAGAACGCCGCTGCGGTTGCCGACATCTGCGTCCGGCTGGAGGGCATCCCGCTGGCGATCGAGCTGGCGGCGTCGTGGGTGCGTGTGCTGAAGGTCGAGCAGGTCGCGGCCCGGCTGGCCGACATGATCACGATCGTGCCCGGTGGCAGCCGCACGAATCGCGGCCGCCAGCAGACGCTGCTGGCCGCGCTCGAATGGCGCTACCGCCTGCTGCAAACGCAGGAGCAACGCCTGTTCGAGCGGCTGTCCGTCTTCCGTGGCGGTGCGGACCTTGAGGTGGTTGAGGCGGTCTGCCATGGCGACGACCTGCCCGGGCCGGTCATCCTCGGCCTGATGGCGCAGCTCGTCGACAAGTCGCTCGTGCAGGTCGAGGACGGCGGCGCGGTCGCTCGCTATCGGCTGCTGGAGCCGGTTCGGTTGTTCGCTGGGGAACGCCTGGCTGCCAACGGCGAAGTCGAGACGATTGCAGCGCGGCACGCCAACGCATTCCGGGCGCTGGCCGAGCGGGCGGCTATGGAGCTGGACGGCCGGCGGCAGATCGACTGGCTACAACGGCTCGACCGCGATCAGGACAATATCCGCACGGCCCTGCGGCGTTTCGCCGAGCACGACGACGCAATCAGCGGGCTACGAATGGCGGTGGCGCTCGCGCCGTTCTGGTCGATCCGTGGCCATGCCGGCGAGGGCCGCCGCTGGCTGGAAACGATGCAGGCCCTGCCCAGTGCTGTGGCGATCGCGCCGGACCTGCGAGCCAGGGTGCTGTTGCGATCTGGCGATCTGGCAATCTGGCAACTGGACCTCGACGTCGCCATCGAATTGCTGGAGGCGGCGATGGCGCTGGCGCGCGAGATCGACGACGGGCCGACGTTGAGCGAGGCGCTCTCGTGGCTCAGCACGATCCGCTGGCGGCGGGGCGATACGGCCGGAGCGACCGAGGCGCTCAATCGCGCGCTGGAGGTTGCGCGCCCGATCGACGACCAGCCTGCGATCGCGCTGGCGCTGCTGAGCTTCGGCCTCGCCACTGTCAACGTCAACGACCTGACGACAAGTCGGGCGTATTTTGAAGACAGCCTCGCTCGCTACGTCGCGCTGGGGAATCCGCGCTACATCGCCATCGCCAACACGCTGCTCGGGGAGGTGCTGCGTCGGCTCGGGGACGTTGGCCGCGCCCGCCAGTGCCTTCGCGACGGTCTGGCTGGACACCTCGCGGTCGGCGATCAGGCATTTTTACTCGTCAGCCTCTGGCAGATCGCGACGATGGTCGCAGCCGAGCAGCCGGAACGGGTCGCGCGCATCCTCGGCGCAGTCCAATCCGTACACGCTGCCCATGGCACAGGCCAATCGATCCGCAACGCACTGAACTCCGTTGAGGAGACGATGCGGCGGACCGACACCGAAGACACGCTCGCCACATTGCAGGCTCTCCTGCCGGACGATGTGCTCGGACGCGCCGTGGCCGAAGGGCGCGCAATGACGGCAGAGCAGGCCGGCGCAGAAGCACTGGCGGCGGTCAACGCACTGAGCGGCATCATGGATCGCCTTCTGAATACCTGATCAGCACCACGGAGTCGTCTGTTACTATCGACACCAGCCGCTCCATCCGTCCACTCGTGACTCACTCCTGCGATCAACGCTGAAAGGACGACTTGTGAACGACGGTCTTATCGACGCCTTTCGACACAACGCCTGGGCAACAGACCAGGTGCTTGCCTCCTGCCGTGACCTGTCCGACGAACAGCTGAACTCGGAAGTGGCTGGCACCTTCGGCAGTATCATCGCCATGCTGCGTCACACCATCGGGTCGGAGGGTAGCTACTATCGGCGGCTTTCCGGTGAAACGCCGGAGTGGTACACAGAGGCCATCGAGACAGCCAGCGTTGACGAGCTGACGGCACACGCTGCCGACATCGCCGGGCGCTGGGAACGCTTCCTGCAGACCCCGTTTGACGCGGAGCGCACCCACGTCATTCAATGGGAGGGCAATATCTCACGCGATGTGCCTTCGGGTGTCATCCTGGTGCAGTGCCTGCACCACAGCAATGAACACCGCACGCAGGTCTGTACGACGCTCACGCAAATTGGCGCGCCGTGCCCGCAGCTGGGCGTCTGGGAATTCGCAGAAGAGACGAATCGCGCGCCGATCCACACGGAAAATGCTGGGTAGGATGCAATGGAAACCAGAGGCAAGAGTGTTCTCACCGATATGGATGGGGTGCTGGTCGTCGGTCGCACGATCATCCCTGGCGCGGGCGAGTTCATCAGCCGACTGATCGATGAGGATCGCCCATTCCTCGTCATGACGAACAACTCGATGTATCCGCCGGCCATCCTGGCGCACCGATTGCATCGGATTGGGCTGGAGATTCCAGCTGATCGCATCCACACGTCGGCGCTGGCGACGGCGCAGTTCCTCCATACACAGCGGCCCGGTGGCAGCGCCTACGTCATCGGTGAGGACGGGCTGTATGAGGCATTGGAGGATGTTGGCTACACGTTCGACGATGTTGCGCCGGATTACGTGGTGCTCGGAGAGACGCAGGACTACAGCTTCGAGCGCATCACTCGCGCAATCCGGCTGATCCAGGGCGGCGCGCGCTTCATCGCTACGAACCCGGATGTCTCGGGGCCGAGCGAGGAGGGCATCGTTCCGGCCACCGGTGCGATCGCGGCACTGATCGAGCGCGCTATCGGCGTCTTCCCGTACTACATCGGCAAGCCCAACCCGCTGATGATCCGGACTGCCCTACGGCGGCTCGGCGAGCACTCGCAGAACACGATCATGATCGGCGACCGAATGGACACCGATATCCTGATTGGCATCGAGAGCGGCCTGGACACGGTGCTGGTTCTGACCGGCGTCACGACGCGCGAGATGGTCGAGCGTTTCCCCTACCAGCCGACCACGATTGTCAATTCCATCGCCGACGTTGAGTAGG
>JBDHWD010000230.1:0-3139 GCA_039810005.1 Thermomicrobiales bacterium
ACAACTCGGCCGGCGCGCACTCGATCCTCTACGGCATGACCGTCGATCATTTGCAGAAGGCGTCGCTGCTGCTGGCCGACGGCTCGACCGTCAACCTCGATCCCAGTGCGCTGGATCGCGCCGGACAGGATGATGCGCTCGGCCGTCTGATGGCGAAGCTGCTCGCCTTCCAGGAGCAGCGCAGCCCGCTGATCGCGCGCGATTTCCCACGGCACTGGCGGCGGTCGGCCGGCTATTCACTCAATCAGCTGCTGAAGGACGACTTCAACCCGGCGCGACTGCTGGCGTCCTCGGAGGGCACGCTCGGTACGCTGCTCGATGTGACCGTCGGCCTCGTGCCGCGACCGGCGAAGACGGCGCTGGCCCTGATTCAGTTCGACGATCTGGTTCAGTCGATGGAGGTCACGACCTCCATCCTGGAGGTCGAGCCGTCAGCCATCGAGCTGATGGACCGCATGCTGATCGAGCTGACGCGCTCGCAGCCGGGCTACGCCGCCCAGATCGCCAACATCACCGGCAACCCGGAAGCGGTGCTGGCGGTCGAGTTCTACGGTGAGACCGATGAGGAGCTGCGCGATAAAGTCGATAAGCTGGAATACCACCTGCGCCAGCAGCGGCTCCTGCCGGATACGCCGATCGTCCGCGCCTTCGATCCCAGGGAGCAGGCCGACATCTGGTCGGTGCGCAAGGCGGGTCTGGGTCTGCTGATGAGCATCAAGGGCGATGCCAAACCGATCCCGGGCATCGAGGATGTCGCTGTACCGGTCGAGCATCTGGCCGAGTACGTGGCGGGTATTAAAGAGCTGTGCGCTGAGCACGGCACAGTCGCCGCCTATTACGCGCACGCCAGCGCGGGCTGCCTGCACATTCGTCCGCTGGTCAACCTCAAGGACGCCGATGGCGTCGCGATGATGAACGACCTGACCCACGCAGCCGCCGACATGGCCTATCGCTTCGGCGGCGTTGCCAGCGGCGAACACGGCGATGGCCTGCAGCGCTCGGAGCTGAACGAGAAGATCTTCGGTCCGGAGCTGTATCAGGCGATGCGCGAGTTCAAGGGCATCTTCGATCCGCAGGGACTGATGAACCCCGGTAAGGTCGTCGACGCGCCGCCGATGGTTGAGAATCTGCGCTACGGCGTCGAATATCACACCGCGCCGATCACCACCTTCCTCGACTTCTCAAAGGAAGGCGGCTTTGCTCGCGCGATCGAGATGTGCAACGGCGCCGGCGTCTGCCGCAAGGTCGGGGCAGGAACGATGTGCCCGTCCTACATGGCGACCCGCGATGAGAAGGACACCACCCGCGCCCGCGCCAATGCGCTGCGCAACGCGCTCTCCGGCCGCATGTTCTCGCCGGACGAGCTGCTCGGCCCTGAGGTCTACGACGTCCTCGATCTGTGTCTGTCCTGCAAGGCGTGCAAGACCGAGTGCCCATCCAGCGTCGATATGGCCAAGATCAAGACCGAGTATCTGGCGCACTATCTGGAAGAGCACGGCGTGCCGCTGCGCACGCGCATCTTCGCCAACATCCACGCCTCGTCGGTGCTGGCGTCGAAGATGCCCAAGCTCGCCAACCTGGCGATGAAGTCGCCGATGGCCAAGTTCGCCATGCGCAAGATCGGCATCGCCGCCGAGCGCGACATGTCGCCGTTCGCCGAGGAGACGTTCGAGGCGTGGTGGAAGAAGCACGTCGCCAGGCGCGACGCGAAGAAGGCCACTGGTCAGCAGTACACTCGCGGCCCGGTCGTCTACTTCCACGATACCTTCGCCAACTTCAACTACCCGCGCGTCGGACGCGCCACCGTCCGGCTGCTGGAGGCGGCCGGTTACGAGGTGATCGTCGAGACGCGCCGCGCCTGCTGCGGTCGCCCGATGCTTTCGAAGGGCCTGGTTGAGCAGGCACGCGGTCTGGCGCGTGAGAACATCGCCGTGCTGGCGCCGTATGCTCGCAAGGGAGTGCCGATCGTCGGCTCGGAACCGTCCTGCATCCTGACATTGCGCGACGAGTACATCGACCTCATGCCCGGCGACCCGGATGCCGCGCACGTGGCGGCTAACTCGTTCATGATCGACGAATTCCTGGCGCGCATCGCAGCGACCGAGGGTTTGGGGATCGAGTGGCGCAGCGAGCCGCGCTCCGTCTTCTTCCACGGCCACTGCCACCAGAAGGCGCTGATCGGCACGAAGGCGTCGATGGATGTGCTCAAGCTGGCCGGCGTGGACGCGCAGGAATCCGGCGCTGGCTGCTGCGGCATGGCCGGCTCGTTCGGCTACGAAGCCGAGCACTACGACGTCTCGCGCAAGGTCGGCGAGGAGCGCCTCTTCCCGCGCGTCCGCCAGACCACGCCGGACACGACGATCGCCGCCGCCGGCGTCTCCTGCCACCAGCAGATCGAGCACTTCACCGGCCGCCCGGTCAAGCACATCGCGGAGGTGCTGGCTGAGCAGGTGCGCCCCGGCCACGTCTGGCGGCCAACCGTTAGTGAGGAGCCGGTCGCGGCAGATTAGCGACCGGCTCGCGAAAGCACGAATCTCGGGCTGGCTGATGGTAGCGCAAACAATCAGCTGGCTTCTCGCGTATACGTGTACAGCATAGCCGTGTGGGTGGCGAAATCGTCATGCCAGAAGGCAAGCTATTGCGCTTTCGCTAAAACACGGTACGATGCGATCAACAGACGTATATTGTCACGGGCACCATCGCGCGAATTACGTCGTTCAGCCTTGCATTCATGAGGGTGATTCGCGAGCCGCCCAGCACCACCTTGGCGTGACATCCACCACGCCGACATGGCCTGGCCACGGGTTTCTCCTGTTCGGCGAGTACGCGATCATCCCCTCGCAATTGAAGCCTTTGTTGTGCTCGTGCGCCGCACCGGCATTGCCAATATGCAATGCCATGGCAAAGCACGGCAGGGTCACTCGACGAGCATGAGCCTCGCGATCGCGAGGAGAAAGGAAGTGGAAACGGATCGAGATGGTGAGAATTGACAGGTCCCGGGAGATTGGAGCTCACCGGGACCCCGGTTGAGAACAGCACGGTAGCCCGCCCTGCCCCATCACAACTGAACTATAGCAAGGTGGCTGCCGCGCTTCGCATGTGGGTCTGGATTCTTCTGGGAAAGGACGAACCACATGGA
>JBDHWD010000231.1:0-3081 GCA_039810005.1 Thermomicrobiales bacterium
CGCGCACCGGAACACACACCACCCGACGAGCTGGGCTGGTCAAATTCAGCAGACGACTCGGGCGGCTGGCCAGCGAAGGTCAGTCCGGCGCGCTCATCCTGACCGAAGCGCGCTACGCCGGCCCATCCCGGGCGACACAGCCGTCGGTCAGCCGTCGCTCTCCGCCGCAATCGTCTCACGCTATCGTAACGCGAACTGCGATTTGCGTGAATATCCTGTCTACAGTCTCACCACGAGCGCCGCTCGCGCCACCCGAACCAACTGCCAACGTCACGTCGTCATCTGTTGTGCCACCGGGCAGCAGGCGCGTGGCCAGCGCGACAGCCTCGTCCTCGCGACCATCCGGTACCGGGATAGAGAACGACTGCTCCCGCGCCTCGAGACGCTCCGTCAGGCTGCCGATCGTGAAGCGCATGATCGTGACGCCGGTCGGTGCCGGCTCGACGCGAACGTCCACGAGGCTGATGTTGAGCCCGGAGATCGGGAGGTAGCCATGCGGACGCAGGACACCCTGCGTGTTGATGTAGACGTCGCCATGCACCGTGCGCTGCGACCGGCTTTCGAACCAGTACTGCAACGCCACGACGAGGCTCAGCCCCTGGATAATGCCGTACATCAGCAGCGCAGTTGAGAAGTCTCGTGAACCCAGCCAGGCGAAACCAGCCGCGAAGAGGCCGAGCACACCGCCGAACAGCGGCGACAACCGCATCAGCCGTCGGCTCTCGTGCTCGACATGCTGGCCGAATCGCGCCCACTCATCGTTGCGATACTGCCAGTGCGCCAGATAGTCGCCCCGCCGGATGCCGCGCACGTTGCGCACATACGGGAACGTCACGAACGCGATGATCGGCAGAACGACCGGGACCGTCGCGGCCACCAGCGCGGCGAGGAAGACCCAGACCCAGTTGAAACCAGCGAGCCGCAATCCGATTGCGACCGCGAGCCCGGCCAGCCCCACGAGGTAGTAGCCGATCATGAAGCGGCGCAGCGGATTGTCCGGGTGCACGCACACCCAGCTGGAGAGACGATCCAGCAATCCGTCGTCGGCCACCGCTAGCTCCGCTCAGGCCGCCCAACCGGCCCGTCGATCTGGAAGGCGACCGGGTCGGGCTTGTACGGCCGTAGCAGCCAGAGCGGACGGCGCAGGTTGCCGGGGCCGGGGGCGGGGCGCGTCATCGCCAGCCAGCGCTTGTAGACCTCGTGCGACTTGACCGTGTCGACCACGATGTCGCCGTACTGATCGTCTGGCCCAGCCTTGACGACGCGCACCTTCTGGTGCCAGGCGTGCGCGCCGGAGATCGGGTCGGGCTGGACCGGGAAGGTCAGGTTCTGATGCACGCCGGCATCACTCCACCAGATCTTCGACGAATCCGGGTCGGCGCTCTCGAACGGACCGACGCCCTCCAGCTGGCGCAGGCGGAAGACGCCGTCGCCGTCCTCGTCGATCTTCACCAACGCCGACGACCAGCGCTCGTTGCCGATCGATGGCGACAGGCGCCAGCGGCCGAGGTGATGCGAGCAGGCCGCGACGCCGGGCCGCATGCCCTCCGTCACCCAGGCGCGATCGACGAAGTGGCCGATCTCCGTCTCGATCCGCACCAGATCGCCGGTATCGACGCCGATGCGTTGCGCGTCGCTCGGGTGCAGCCAGAGCGGGTTGCTGTGCGAGATCTCGTTCAGCCACTTGGAGTTGCCGGTGCGGGTGTGGACCAGCGTCGGGATGCGGTAGTTCGGCAGCAGCACCATCTCGCCCTTCGCCGCGTCGATTGTCTCCGGCGCGACGTGGCTGGGGATGTGGGTCGGGATGGCGTACTCCGGCCAGCCCCAGTCGTGGACGGTGCGCGAGAAGAACTCCAGCTTGCCGGATGGCGTCGGCCAGCCGCGCTTCGGCTCGCCATCGACCACCACGCCGACGGCGCGACCCTCAGTCGTGCCCGGCGGCATACCCGGCATCGGCACCATGTTCACCGGATGCGGGCGTGGCGACGGGCTCATGATGACGTTGTTTTCGTCGGTCATCGCGCCGTCCAGCTCCGCCTCCGGCACTGGCTCATCGAAGCTGCGGAACGGCCCCTGTCGGATCTCGAACGCGCTGTACTTGCGCATGTACTCCAGCGGCGTCAGTCCCTCCTGCGCCGCCGCCTCCGGCAGGCCGGGAACCGAGTTCTCGAAGATCCAGCGGTAATACTCCTCGACCGTCACCATCTCGCCGGGACGGTAGGGGGATTCGTAGAACTTGCGGATGCCGAGCGACCCGTCCGGGTCGATCTTCCAGGAGAGTGCGATCCAGAACTCGTTCTCCTCCCAGACCTCGCCCGGGTTGGCGTCGTACGTCTGCGCGACGTCCTCGCCCATGCGCTCCATCGCCACCCGCACGACCGGCTGACGGAAGGCGATCCACTGCGCGGCGTGCGTCTCGTAGGAGATCGAGTCGTGCCGCTCCGGCCCGTGGCCCATCGGCAGGACATAATCCGCGAACCAGGCGCTCTCGCTCCAGGTCGGGGTGAGGGCGACGTGCAGTCCGATCTTGGCCTCGTCGCGCAGCGCCTCCATCCAGCTGAAGCCGTCCGGGTTGGTCCAGAGCGGGTTATAGACGCGGCTGAAGTAGACCGAGAGCTTGCCGCGGCCCTCCTTCAGGAAGTGGGGCAGCAGGATGCTCAGCTCGTGGTGCGTGAGCGGGTACTCCTTCGGCCAGCTCAGCTCATTCCAGACCTTCTGCTTGCCCGGCTCGACGAATGGACGCGGCACGAACTTGTTCCAGACGTTCGGCATCGTCCCACCCGGCGTCCCGACGCTGCCGGTCAGCACGTTCAGGAAGAACAGCGCGCGCGGCACGGTCCAGCCGCCCAGGTGTCCGGCTGCGGCTGCGCGCCAGTTGTGGCTCGAAAAGGCAGAGCCGGCTCGCCCAATCTCCGCCGCGACGTCGCGGATCATCGCCGCCCTGACGCCGCTCTCCGCCTCGGCACGCTCCGGTGTGAACTCGGCGTAGATCTCCTTCAGCAGCGCGACGAAGCGCTCGAAGGTCTGCTCCTCGGCGGGATGCACGACGCGCATGAACTCGTCCCAGTTCGTCCACTTGCG
>JBDHWD010000232.1:0-3077 GCA_039810005.1 Thermomicrobiales bacterium
GGAGAACGGCGAGATCGGGTCGCATGGGTGGGGCCTCCGTGAGCTTCGTGAAGGCCGCTGGAGATCAGCGGCGGACGAAGGCCACGATGGCGAAGCAGGACCGGCGGGATGCAGGGCGAAGTCAGGGGGGCCTGAAATCGCCCACCGCTTACGGTGCCGACACGGTCAGTTCTGCCGGCGATGCCGGAGCAAGGTGCGATAGCCGCCGGCGATCATCGCGCGCGCATCCCGCAGCAGGGATTTGATGGCGTGGCGGGCGGAGGCGTCCTGCCATTCCTGGCGATCGAGCGCGGCGATGTGGAATATGACCTGCGCGATTTCCCGCTGCGTCGCGCCATCGCGGTAGCCGTCGAAGCATTGCAGCATCCTGCGTAATCGCAGACGCTGTTGCCGCGTCAGCCGCGTATCCGGTGGGACGGCCCGGCCGTGAAGGGCGGACAGCAGGCGGCCAAGGGATTCCAGCCGGTCGAGACCTTCACGGTCGAGCGGGATGACGGCGGCAAGCGGCATGCCGAGCATCGCGGTCGGGTCGATGACGAGTTGGACGCGCTGGCCGTTGCCGAGATCGTAGAGAAGGATGTCTTCGCTATCGTCTGCTATGCGATAGGCGCTCTCGAAGGTTGGCGGCGGTTCGGCGTCGCCAAGCAGGCGGGTGGGCGTCGGCCCCAGAAAGATGGCGCTGGTGTCGTCCTCGGGCAGCCAGACGATGTGGGCTTCAGACGGAGGTTCCAACGGGTCGATGGGGAAATCGCAACCCCCAGCGCCGCCGGATCTTGTCGGTCAGCGCCTTGGTGTCGGTCCCTGCGTCGCCCAGTTCCTGGAAGTCTTCGTCATAATCGTCGTTGCGTCGGAGCCACTCCCAGGCAAGATCGGACGCGCTCATCTCATCGACATGCTCATAGGCGGCGGAAGAGCGCCATCCTGCCGCACTTGGCGTCATCGCGATCCTCCCTTCGCTTATGTGCTTGTCGAAGAAGAGAGGATTCCTGACGAGGCCGGACGGCGGAAGCTGCACCACGGGCAAACGGTGATGCCGAACCGGCATCAGGGCGGTCAATGTGGGGGTCGGGCCAGTTCGCGATAGCCCTGTTCCGTCATCCAGCGCGCTCGCGCCAGATGCGTGTCGTGAACATGGCGGCAACGCCGGGGGTCGTGTGCGGGATCGAGGCCGAAGAGAATCTGGACGGCCTCCTCCCACGCGGCGCCATCGCGCGCGGAATCGAGCAAACGCAAATAGAGCGCCATGTGCTCACGATCATAGTCGGTGAGCGATTGGCTGACTGGCGGTTCGTCGAGGAATGACGGTGCTGCTTGTCCCATAGGGCGACTATAATCGCTCGAATGGATTTCGTTAACAGAATCGCAGGAAATTCTGTCGTCGTGCCGGAGACGGCGGGCGCTCAACGCCTCGCCGGCTGATCTTTCCGGTCATAAAGCAGCAACACGCCTTCGCCCTTGTCGGTCGAAAGCAGAACGATCCCGGCTGCTTCCAGCGCCCTGCGGACGAGATCGCGCGTCGATTCATACACCTCGAGGCCGCTTTCGGATTCGAGACGCTTGAGCGCGGTCAGCGATGTCCGGGCCTCGTCAGCGAGCGTCTCCTGTGTCCATCCCAGCAACGCGCGTGCGGCCCGTGATTGTCGGGCGGTGATCATGAATGACCACCTCCCACCGGCCAATAACTACTTGCCAGAACTACGACTATTTTAGTCGTTCTTGGCGTCGCGGGGACTGCCGGAAACCTGGCCGCCCGTCTCCTCCGGTCTTCGGCGGCGTCACCGATTCGCGCGCGGGCAAGGCAAAGGCCCCGGCCTGTCGGCCGGGGCCTTGCTGGTGGGTCAGTCCGCCCGGCGGTTCGGGCGGGACCAGATCAGCGAGTAGCCGTCGCCGTCCTCGTCGTCGAAGAGGTTGGCGTAGATGGGGGCGTTGAAGCTCGGATCGTCGAGCTTGAGGCCCAGATAGTCGCGGCCCTCGTTGGAGCGCTTGGACCAGGCGGCGCCGATCTCGACGCGGCCGACCAGAACCCGGTGGCTGGGGGCGTTTTCGCCGGTGGCGCGCTGGTCGGGGACGATGCGCACGCCCTTGGCCTGGACGCTGAGGGTGACGATTTCGCCGGTGAACTCGTTGCCGGTCTTCTTGAAGGTGCCGATGGTCGCCATTTCAAATCTCCGTTTCCGTTATCGAGCCCGCACCATTGCGGCCTCGATGGCGATCGACAGGCCGGAGGCGATCGACGGCGCACCCCGCAGGGGCCTGACAGCAAAGGAGGAGCTTTCTTGTCTCGCGAGGAATGACGGCGAAGCCGGCAGGGGAAGAAAGTTGTGACGCCGCTGTTGCGCCATAGGCGATCGAGGCGCAGCCGGCCTTCGGCCAGATCAAGCCATTGAAGAGGCCGTTTGGAGCGGGCTGGTGACGGGAAGAAGCGGAGAGGATGGCGGCCCTCTCGAAACCGGCGCCAAGACCTGCCGGATGTTCGCCGCCGCATCGCCCCTCCTGCCGGCGGGCTTTGCGGTCCTGCGTTGTCCGGGCCTGCCGCGGGCGGAAACTCTCCGCCTTTCCGTGTTGGTCCGCTGCGCCGCGACCGGCGTTCGGTTCGGGCGCTTCCGATGGGATGACCGCGCTGCGGCCATCAGCGTGATCCGGGGTCCGTCGCTCGCATCGCCACCCCCATCAAGTCGACGCGGATGGCGTGGTGTCGCCTTCATTGTCCCGCCGATACCTGCGGCGGAATTGTCAGGCCCCGGCGGGGCTCCGGCCGACCGGGCCAGCGGCCGCCATGCCCGTGACGCGCGCGAACGCGGTGACGCCGACCGCGACCGCACCGATGACGGAAAACACCAACTGCCAGGTCTCCGACGGCATGGTGTGCTTCACGATGCCGTGCGTGGCGTGGTAGCCGGCGAGGGCGGCGGGCGCGACAAAGGCGAGCGCGATCAGCAGCCGAGCCCAGAGCGGGCGAACAATCCCGAGCAGGAGCTGGCCGAGGCCGAGCGTCAGCCCGGCCGCGACCACGCCGATCAGGATCGCGCCCATCCAGCCCGCGCCCGTGTGATAGGCCCAACCGCCGGTGGTGAGGC
>JBDHWD010000233.1:0-3063 GCA_039810005.1 Thermomicrobiales bacterium
GCTGCTGCTTGATGAGCCGACTGCCGGACTCGATCCCGAGCAGCGCGTGCTGTTCCGCGCGTTGCTGCGCGAGATCGGTCAAACCGGCACGGTCATCATCAGCACGCATCTGATTGAGGATGTCGCCGCTGCCTGTAATCGGGTTGCCCTGCTGGATGGCGGGCGGATCGTCTTTCGCGGCACGCCCGACGATCTCAGCTCGTATGCGGAGGGTGGCGTCGGTGATTCTGCTCTGGAGCGCGGCTATACCCGTGTGCTGACCGGAGCGCGCGGATGACGACGCTGCGACTGTTCGCCATCGAAGCACGCCACAACGCTGCGCTGCTGCTCGTGCCGGTTATCCTGGTCTTCGCCTGGTACATGCTCGACTCGCAGCTCTGGGAGCCGTACCTCTGGTCGAGCACCAACGAGCTGCTGCGCAAGTCGGTCGCCCCGCTGGCGGCGCCAGCCATTGCCGGTGCGGGTGCCTGGATGGCCGGGCGCGATCGTCGACGCTCCGTCTCCGATCTGCTGGCCACGACGCCGCTACCCGCCGCGCGCCGCCACCTCACGCTTGTGTCTGCGACGACCGCCTGGGCGCTGCTGGGCTACCTGATTGTTGCGGGCTACATGTTCGTCCGGACTGCCCCGAACGCGACCTGGGGCGGGCCGGAGATGTGGCCGATTGCGACTGCTGTCGCGGCGGTGATGGCGCATGGAGTGTGGGGTTATCTGGCCGGCTATCGCATTCCTTCGCGCTTCACCGCTCCAGTCGTCGCTATCGTCGCCTTCGTCGTGCAGCTTTATCTGTCCGGCAGCATGACCGTCCAGACGGATGGCACGCAGACCTCGACCTGGCTGGCTCGTCTGGCCGTGAGCGATTTCACTCCGCGTGTCGCCGCGTGGCAGGCGCTGCTCTATGCCGGCCTGGCCGCCGTCGCACTGGCGGCGCTATGGCTGCTGGTGCGGCGGGATCTGCTGCGCGGGCTGCTGCTGGCCGGCGCGGTCACGTCGGTCGTTACTGGTGTCGTCATGGTCTGGGCAGGGACGCCCCGTTGGGATTACGCCAACAATCGCCTGGTCGATGGCTGGGGCAACACGATCGCTGCCGAGGAGTACGTTGCTCCCGAGCCGGTCTGCCACGGCGAGGAGGTCGTTGTATGTGTGCATCCACAGTTCCAGCCGTGGCTGGATCGCGCGGTCACCGATGCCGAATATCTTGTCGCGCCACTGCAAGGCTTGCCGGGCATCACGTCGCCGGTTGAGTGTCGCAATATCGGCTTTGCCATTGGACGGGATGACGGCTCCCGCGTTGTCGTAGATGGCTGCGTCGATCAGCTCGTCGCTGATGAACCCACATTGGGACAGTACGGGCGGATCGAGAACAACGCGCAGCAGGCCATCAGGGTCTGGTTATTGACCCGCATCGGCGGCCACACGATGTGTGGCATGTCTTTCGATCACGGTGATCCCGCTATGGGCTTCCCCAGCGCGGCGACCTGTGAAGCGGGCGAGCGATTCGCCAGGCTGCCTGAATCCGAGCAGCGAGCCTGGCTCGAAGCACACTTCGGCGATCTGCGCGCCGGGACGCTGACGCTCGCTGACCTGCCATGAGGCTTGCTGTCCTGTTCCTGCGGTCGCGGCTGGTCGGCCCGGCGCTGGTCTGGCTCGGCGTGGCTGCGTTGCTCGCCTGGTTCTGCCTGGTGCGCTACGACGATCTGCCGGTGGATCTGGCGGCGCTGGCGTTGCCGCTGCTTCCGGCTGTCGTGATCGGCGTCACGGCCCGGTCGCCGTTCGGCGATGTCGAGGAGGTTGCCAGCCAACCGCTGCCGCTCTTCCGCTTGCTCTATCTGGCCGGGTTGCTGGTCATCGGTATCGCCCTGCTGATCGGCGCGGCGAGCGTCGCCGGGATCGACCTGCGGCTGGCACTGGTGCGCACGTTGGTTGGCTACACCGGCCTGGCGCTGCTGAGCGGTCGCATTCTCGGCCACCGGCTCGCCTGGATCGCGCCGCTCGCCTACGCGGCGGCCACGCTCTACCTTGACGCCGCCAGCCGCTGGGCGTGGCCAAAGCAGGTGCCGGTTGAGGGCTGGTCGCTGTTCTGCGGGCTGGCACTGGGTGCGCTCGGTCTGCTTGCCGCCGCACAGGCAACGCCGCGTGACGAACCCGACGAGCTGTAGACGGGCTGGTCGCGGCGTCGTGAGTACATCGACGAGCATGAAGTGTCCGGTCGGCAGTTGGCCCTTCCCCTGTTTCGCTCAACGAAACAGATCGTCCCCATCCTTGGCGGGACAAGCAGGAAACGGATTCTTCACTTCGTTCAGAATGACAGAGGATGGGGAGGCTGCCAATCTGACACATTGGCGTTGACAACTCATCGAGTAGTCGACGGTAGTGAATTTGTCAGGAGCGGCAGCCCGCCCCGAAACCTGTCATCTCGAGGCCGCAGCCGAGGCATCTCCCACCCGTCCGGGTCGATCCAACGCGGGGGCGATCTATTGCGTGCGCGCTCGGAATGACAGCCACCGGAAGCGACTGCCGCACCCACGTCCCTGCCACGTCAGGCGAGTTGCTGTCGTGAGTCCTAGGCGTTGCGGATGTCCTTGACGACCTCGCCGCCCTTCATCACGAAGGCGATGTTGTTCGTATCTTCCAGAGAGCGGATGTCGGCCAGCGGGTCGGTGCGGGTGATGACGACATCGCCGTATTTGCCGACTTCGAGCGTGCCGACGCGTTCCTCCCAGCCGAGGCATTCGGCCGCGACCTTCGTCGTCGCTACCAGCGACTCCATCGGCGACATGCCGGCATCGCACATCAGGCCGAGCTCGCGGAGATTCGTGCCGTGCGGCATGACGGCGGCATCGGTGCCCATCGCGATCTTGACGCCGGCCTTGTAAGCGCGGGCAATGCTGTCCTTGTGTGCCTGGACCGACTCACGCGCCTTGCGCAGCGCGTACTCTGGTGCGGCGTTGCCCTGCTCGACCGACTCGAGGACACCGAGCGGCGCGACCAGCGTCGGGACGAGGAACGTACCGTGCTCCAGCATCAGCTCGATCGCTTCGTCGTCCAGATAGATGCCGTGCT
>JBDHWD010000234.1:0-3018 GCA_039810005.1 Thermomicrobiales bacterium
CCGGGCATCTCGCGGGCGATCGACACCGACTACTTCAAGCGCATCGACGCGATCCAGTTCACCGTCCAGCACGACGACGGACAGAATGTCAGCACATTGGCCGAGGCCGACCTTGTCCTGGTGGGTGTGTCACGCTCATCCAAGACGCCGCTGTCGATCTATCTGTCGATGCGCGGTTGGCGAGTTGCGAATATCCCGATCGTGCTTGGCGTGCCGCCACCGCCGCAGCTGCAGGAGATCGACCAGCATAAGATCGTGGCGGTAACAATCGATGCGCCCTATCTGCTGGAGATTCGGCGCAACCGCCTGCAGGCGCTCGGACAGCAGCTCGAAGGCTCGTATACCGACCCGGAACAGGTGCGTGAAGAGATGATGTACCTGCGGCGGATTGTGCGCAGCGGCTATCCGTGGCCGATCGTGAATATCACCGGTAAGTCGGTTGAGGAGGCGGCCAAAGAGGTCATCGCCATTATCGAAGCGCAGCGCGCGCTCGACGATCCGCTCTTTGGTACCCCACTACCGGCTCCACCACTGCGGAACGACGAAGAACGTCCCTGATCATGACACAGGGAAGCCGCGTGCGGATGGTCCGTACGCGGCTTCTTCTTGCGCTGGTTGATTGCCGGGCTAGTCGCGCTTCTTGAATAGTCCGCCGGCGGCGTCGCTAATCTTGTCACCGATGCCGGAAGGGATCTTGTCGGAGAACTGGCCCAGCCCCGGGATCTTCTCGGCCAGCGAGCGAAGTTGCTCGTCTGACGCGTTGTTCGCCAGAAAGTCGGTGAACACCGATACCGCCTTGTTGGCCTGATCCGCGCTCAGTCCGGCTTTCTCCTGAAGTTGCTGTAGCAGCTGATCCATCGACCATCCCTTCGTTGGTGTCGCGTGGGAACCCATGTCGGGTTCCGATATACGTGGGTTTAAAGCCTACAACGTCGTGTCTTCGACGTCATATGCGCGGCTTTCGGCCTCATGCGCGGTGACCGTGAGATGCACTGCGTCGCCATCAACTTCGCGAACCCAGTCCATGGGGATGCGGATATCGCGCGTGAAGATGAAGCCTTTCTTGACCAGGAAGCCAGTCAGGCGACCATCGTCATCCATGTACACCTCTTCGACCGTGCCCACCTTATCCCCATCAGCGCCGACGACGTCGGTGCCGTCGCTGATCACCACGTCGTTTTCCTCAAGGTTGTTGCGGTTCTCGACGATCGGCGGGTCGGTTGGTGCGGCGTCAAAGAAGCTGTCCTTGCGGCCCTCGTAGCCACGCCCGACGTACGGCGCGCCGTACAGATAGAGGCCAGCGCCGCCCGCGTTCGGCTGGATATAGGGAACGGTGTCGATCTCTTCCTTCGGTACCGCGACGTATTGTGTCTCGACAAACTCCGGAAGCTGTCCGGCCGATTCTTCGGGCATGTCCAGCACGAGGTCTTCGTTGTGATGGCTGGCGACCATACCGACATCAACGATGTGGCGATTCATTCCGAGAAAGCCGCCGGACACGATCATCTGGACAACCTGCTGCGACTTCGGGTCAAGCACGATGCGCTCGACAGAGCCGAGCTTCTTGCCATCTGAGGTCAGGACGTTCATTCCAAGATCAATTCGCATCATGTTCTCCGATTCATTCCATACTCGAGGCTTTCCCATGCCTATGTTGCAATCCCCATGCCATCTGGCCGCCTGCCGGTTGCGGCAGGTATCCTGCGCTATCGCTGCCGCGATTGGGATTCTTGGGCTGGTAAGGGGGAGCAATGTCCGACGACAGACCTCAATCGCGATCCGGCGCAATGTCCGGTTCCAATCAATCGTCAGTGGTGTCGCGAGCGATGCCGATCTACCTGGCGCTGTTGCTGGCGATCCTGACGGTTGTCGCTCTGCTGCTCGTCATCAAGCTGACGAGTGTGATCATGCTCGTTGCCATCGGCGGGTTGTTCGCGGCCGCGATCTCGGGACCAGCTGCGCGGTTGGAGCGCTGGCATGTGCCGCGTCCATTAGCTGCGCTGGCGATCTACCTGCTCTCGCTGGCAGTCCTCGTTGCCCTCGGCTGGTTCGTCGTCCCACCGCTCGCCGGCCAGATCTCCAACCTCGTCGATGACGCCCCCGACTACGTGGACCGCTATGAAGAATTTCGCACGCGGTACGACCAGCTCCGTGAGGACTACCCGCAGCTCGGCAGCTTTGATGAGCAGATGAGCGGCTTTCGCGATCGAATCGTGGGCGGAGTCGGTGCTCGGCTCATCGATCTGCCGACGAGATTGTTCGGCGTGTTCATTGACGTGCTGGCCGTATTCATCATCTCGATGCTGCTGCTGTCCACTCGCGAGCGCATTCGCGACCTGATTCTCTCGATGGTGCATCCGGATCAACGCGAGCAGACGCACCGGGTGATGAAGATGATGTGGGACCGGGTCGGGCTCTATGTGCGCGCCAAGGTCATCGTCATGGCGATTATCGGCGCGATTACCTATGTAGCTCTGCTGCTGATCGGCGTGCCGTTCCCGCTCGTGCTGGCGATCATTGTTGCGTTCGGTGAGATTATCCCGCGCGTTGGTCCGTGGCTGGCGCGCATTCCACTGTTGGCGATCGCCGCGTTGCAGGGTTGGGAAGTATTCGCACTGACGTTCGGCGCATCAGTCGTGATCGAGAATCTGAAGGGCCTGGTCATCTCGCCATTTGTCGAGGGCGACCAACTCGACATCCACCCGCTGCTGGTCATCATCGCCGTGCTGGTTGGCGCGGCGCTGCTCGGACCGCTGGGCGCGTTCATCGCGGTGCCGGCGGCGGCAGCTATTCAGGTGCTGTTCGAGGAGGTCGTCCTGCCGTGGCGGCTCGGTCAGCTTGAGGGCGCGACGGCCGCGGCAGGTGCGCTGGAACCGGAGAAAAAGTGATACCGACCGGCACTCAGCGCCGGTCGGCATATCGTGACTGACGAGGCTAGGCGTCGCCGACGCGCGCGCCGTCGAACGTCTCCTCGCGCGCGTTGCGGCGCATGAAGGTCAGGTACTCATCCTTCGTCAT
>JBDHWD010000235.1:0-2989 GCA_039810005.1 Thermomicrobiales bacterium
CTTCAGCGTGGCAGGCATGTACCGGAACATCGCTTTTTCGTGTCAACCGTCCGTATCCTAGCAGACAAATCCACTGTACGCAATCCCTGTCTCTGGTTCGATTCGCGACGTAAAGCGAATCGTCCGCTCTCCATACGGGAAAGAACTGTTGCTGACCGGAACACTGCATCTGATTCACGGCACTGAGAGCATCAGACACAGATTACTCGTATCCAGCCGGACATCGTGAAGGCTGCCGCCTGCCCTGTTCCTGAAATTCACGATTTCACCATTCCTACAGGATCGTGAATCGTGCATTTCGGATTTGCGGGCGCGTTCTGGTGCTAGCCGACCAGCCCGGCAAACCGATCGATGTCGCTACGGATCATGTCGAGGCTGGCGCGCCAGAAGTCGACTGAGCGCAGATCAATGCCGAAATCGGCGGCCAACGTAGCGGCGTCGGCCAGACCCGTTGAAGACAGCAGCCGGTCGTAGCGCTCGGGGAAGCCGTCGGGATCCTGTCGATAGCGCGCATACAGCCCCAGCCCGAACAGCAGGCCGAACATATACGGATAGTTGTAGAAGGCGCGGCCCCCGCTGTAATAGTGGGGCTTGGCCGCCCACATGTAGGGATGCAGCGCGGCATCGTCCAGGCCATCGCCATAGGTTTCGCGCTGCGCTGTCGTCATCGCGTCGCACAGCTCAGCCACCGATAGCTCACGCTCGACCCGACCATCGAAGACCGCCTGCTCGAACAGGAAGCGGCTGGTGATATCGACGACGATCTGGCAGTTGCCCTGCAGCGACGCCTCAAGGATCGCCAACTGCTCCTCGCGGTCGGACTCGGCCAGCACGGCATCACGGATGATCGTCTCGCAGAAGATGCTCGCCGTCTCCGCCAGTGTCATCGGCATCTCGCTCTGCAGCGCAGTGCGCTCAGCAAGGTTCAGGTTGTGATAGGCGTGGCCAAGCTCGTGGGCCAGCGTGCTCATGCCGGCGAACGACGGCTGAAAGTTCGCGAAGACGCGCGACTCGTCGCCGCGCAGCGACATGCAAAATGCGCCATCACGCTTGCCAACGCGCGGCTCGGCATCGACCCAGCGCTCCCTGAACGCCCGCTCGGCCAGCGCGCCCATGCGTGGCGAATAGGCGCGAAAGCGCTCGACGACGAACGCGGACGCAGCGTCCCAGCTCCAGGCGCGGCGACTCTCACCCACCGGAGCGAACAGGTCGTACCAGGCCAGACGCTCCAGCCCGAGGAGGCGAGCCTTATCACGCAGATAGCGGCGGAAGTCGGGGAACGACTCGTGGGCGGCCGTCATCATCGCGTCGAGCGTCTGCTGGTCGATATGGCTGTCGAAGAGCGACACCGCCAGCGGCGAGGACCAGCCGCGCCGCCGCGCCAGCGTGGCGTATTCCCACTTGATCGCGTTCAACGCACCAGCGATCGGCACATCGACGCGCTGCCAGGCGGCCAGTTCCGCCTCATAGGCGCGGCGGCGCACGTCGCGATCGGCGTCGTATGCCAGGTTGCGCACCGCGCTCATCGGCAGCTCGACCATCTCGCCACCGCGCTCGATCGGCACGAGCTGCTGCGACGAGACGTTGCTCTGCAGCTTCGCCCAGGCCGCCGAGCCGGACAGACTCAACTCGGCCGCCAGCGACTCCTCGTCCGGCGACATCTGATGTTGGGCAGCACGCGCGATCTGGCGCAGCGCGAACGCGTGGTCGGCGGCGATCGTCGAGCTGGCGATGAGCGCATCGAGATCGAGCGCGCCGATCCAGGCGGTGAAGCGCGTCTCCAGCAGTGACAGCCGGGTGTATTGCTGATCCAGCCGCGAGTTGGCGGCCTGCGCGGTTGTGTCGCGCGTGTCGGTCGTAACGAAGGCGTGGACATACGCACCGATGGTGGAAGCGAAATCGACGACGGAATTGAGCGCCGTGATGACCGCCTCGGCTGCCGCGACCGTCTCCTCGGGCGATGCCGCTGGCGGCTGCGCTCCGACGCCGTGCGCATCGAACAGCGCCGTGAGGTCATCGATCTGCGCGACGAGTGACTGGAACCCGGCCTCGAACTCGGGAGACTGTAGCCCTGGATAGACGACAGACATGTCCCAATGCGGCAGCTGCGTTGTCATCGACCGATTCCTCCTCGTCGAGCCCGGCCCGAGCGAACGTTGCCCGCGCGATGCAGAGGATACGGCATCAAGCGGCTGGTCAGTCAAACTCTTCCAGAATGCGTACGAGCAGCGGCGTGACGGCCTCCGGCCGCTCCCAGGCGGCGAAGCACCCGGCGTCCGGGATGGCGTAGCGGCTGACACGCGGCAGGCTGCGCTCCAGCAGGCGGGCGACATCGAGAAATTCGGGCAGATCCTCAGTGCCATTGATGAGCGCCACCGGCTGGCGCACGTCAGCGAGACGCTCGGCGACCGGCCGGACAGGCTCTGGCGCGTGCGCGCTCTGCCATGGCACGCCGGAGAACCCGGCGATGAGCGTCCGCATCTCGTCCGCCGCCGCACCACGTCGCGCGCCGTCGAAGAACGGCAGTGTGAACCAGTCGGCCCGCGCGGCATCCAGCCCATGCTCGACGGTGATTCGCCGCTCGCGCGCCAGCGCGTCATCGACCGACGCCATCGCTGCACCGGGAATGACCGCCCCTTCGAGGATCAGCGACGCGACCCGGTCGGGATGCTCCAGCGCCATGAGCAAACCGACGCCTGCGCCAGTGTGCGTCCCGATGACGTGTACGCACGGCACATCCAGACGATCGAGCAGCCGGACGACGTCCGCCAGATGCTCAGCGTGGCCGTAAGCCGCATCTGGCGCAGGCGACTGCCCGTGCCCACGCAGATCAGCCAGGATCAGCCGATGCGTCTGCGCCAGTACTGGCCGCTGCGCGCGCCAGTAGGCCAACCCGTGGCTGAAGCCGTGCAGCAGCAGCACCGCCGGTCCCTCGCCAACGATCTCACCATGCAGATCGACCGCCTCGATGCTCACAGCACCCCTCCTC
>JBDHWD010000236.1:0-2967 GCA_039810005.1 Thermomicrobiales bacterium
GATCCAGTCCTGCTGGCCTACCAGTGGGCTAGCCTCGATCTGCTGGCCGAGGGGCGCACGGACCTCGTCGTCTGCACCGGCATCGTGCCGCAGGCGGGCGGGCGCATCGAGAACGAGCTGTACGGCCTGGAGCCGCGCGATCGCGTCGGGCGCATGATCGAGTGGATCACGCTGCTGAAGCGGCTGTGGACCGAGGAGAACGTCACCTTCGAAGGCAAGCACTACCGCTGCGAGAACATCACGATCGAGCCGCGGGCGACCGCGCAGCCGCACCCGCCGATCTGGATGGCGAGCAACGCCGGTCGCGGCGTCGGCATGGCTGGTGCGCCGGCCGATCGCGCGCTGGTCGAGCGGACGTTGCGTCGCGCGGTGAACCACGCCGACGGCTGGGAGACATCGCTGTCGGAGCCGGACGAGCTGCGCTGGCGGCTGGACTATCTGCGTGAGTACGCCGCGTCGGTCGGGCGCGATCCGGCGACGTTCGCGACGCACCTCTACCACAACATCAACATCAACGAAGACCGCGCGGCGGCGCTCGACGAGTCGAAGCGCTTCCTCGATACCTACTACACGACCGACTACCCACCGGATTACATCGCCTCATGGACGGCGGCCGGGTCGCCGGAGCAGTGCGCCGAGCATCTGCGCGTGTTCAAGGACATGGGCTTTGACGAAGTGACGGTGCGGATCGCCGGCTGGGACCAGTTCGGCCAGCTGGAGCGTCTGATTGGTGAGGTGCTGCCGCTGCTGGATGCGTGAGTGGGGGCGAGGCCAGGGCGTTGACTGGTGTGCGGACTGAGATTGGCGAGCACATAGGCCCAGCAGCCACCCACAACGCCTGTCATTTCGGGCGCGCACGCAAGGCATTTCCCCAGCGCGCGCCAAGTTATTTCTGTAGGAAATCGCGGTGTCTGGCGCGACGCGACCCGCACATGTAGGGGCGTATCGCATACGCCCGTTGAGCCGCCAACACCCTCGATCGGCACTCGTCCGACGTAGCAAGCGCCCGGCTGTCGTGCCGTTGCCAACCCGACCGGCAGATGAATGCCTGCATGCTGGTGGTCTGGGCGGGCGTATGCAATACGCCCCTACAGCGGCTGGGCCACCTCACCTGTGTGTTCCGCCTACCGATCAGCTCTCCAGCCGGTCGGTCGGCATGAATCCGGGAGTTCCCGGTTACCGCCCCTTGAAATTCGCCTCTCTGCGCTCCAGCGTCGCGGCGAGGCCCTCCTTGGCGTCCTCGGATTTGCCACAGATCTCGCCGCTGCGGCGTTCGTTGCGCAGGGCGTCTTCGATGGAGAGCTGGGCGTTCTGGCGGATGTTCTCCTTGGCCAGGCCGATGGCGAGCGTCGGGCCTTTGGCGAGGCGTTCGGCCAGCTCCAGCGCGGTCGGCATGAGGTCGTCCGGCTCGACGAGGCGGTTGAGCAGGCCGTAGCTGTTGGCTTCGTCGGCTTCGATGATGCGGCCGGTGTAGATCATCTCCATCGCGCGGGCTTCGCCGATCAGGCGTGGCAGCAGATACGAGCCGCCGGCGTCCGGGCAGTAGCCGAGGCGGATGTAGGCCTGGCCGAAGCGCGCTTTGGTCGAGGCGACGCGCAGATCGGCGGCGAGGGTCATGTCGCAGCCGGCTCCGACCGCGACGCCGTTCACCGCCGCGATGACCGGCTTCGGCAGACGGTAGATGCGGCTGATGAGCGCGTGGGCCAGGTCGATCCAGCTGGCGGACGGCTCGTCGTCCGCGTGGCCTGCGCCCCACTCTTTGACATCTGCGCCCGAGCAGAAGCCGCGGCCCGCGCCGGTGATGACGAGGCAGCGCACGCTGTCGTCGTACCTGGCGCGCTCGATGGCGTGGTTCAGCTCGGTCAGGTGTGGCGAGTTGAGCGCGTTGAGCGCGTCGGGGCGGTTGAGTGTCAGGATGGCGACCCCGCCCTGCTGCTCCCAGAGGATGTTCTGGTAGTCCACCGTCGACCTCATTTCGTGTGGCGTCCCGTTGTCCGGTACATCGTGCTGTCGTTGATTGCTGCTGGCGGACACTAGCGCAGCGGAGGCGGCGCGGTCAAGCGATCTGGCGGTGCGCTGCGCCGAGATCGCGTTGCCCAATTGACAGGCTCTCGTCGGGCGCACTAGAGTGGGCCATCGCCACGAGCAAGAGTCTGCGTCCGAAGCCTTCGTCGGAGGACGGTGTCATGACCGACCAGCGCTCATCACCGGATCGGAGCAGCGACGTCGATGTCATCGTCGTCGGGGCCGGGTTCGCCGGCATGTACATGCTGCACCGCCTGCGTGAGCTGGGGCTGACGACGCGCGTCTACGAGGCCGGCGGCGATGTCGGCGGTACCTGGTACTGGAACCGCTACCCCGGCGCGCGTTGCGATATCGAGAGTCTGGACTACTCGTATTCGTTCTCCGCCGAGTTGCAGCAGGAGTGGGACTGGAGCGAGCGCTACGCCGCCCAGCCGGAGATCCTGCGCTACGCCAACCATGTCGCCGAGCGCTTCGACCTGCGGCGCGACATCACGTTCAACACGCGGGTAACGGCAGCACAGTACGACGATGCGGGGCGGCGCTGGGTCGTCGAGACGGATAGTGGTGAGCGAGTGACGGCACGCTTCTGCGTGATGGCGCTCGGCTGCCTGTCCGCCGCACAGGTGCCGCAGTTCCCGGGGCGCGAGTCGTTCCGCGGACGGACGTACCACACCGGCGCGTGGCCGCATGAGGCGATTGATTTCAGCGGACAGCGCGTCGGGATCATCGGCACCGGCTCGTCGGCGATCCAGATGATCCCGCTCGTCGCGCGGCAGGCGGCGCACCTGACTGTCTTCCAGCGCACGCCGAACTTCAGCGTTCCGGCGCAGAATCGCCCGCTCGATCCGGAGGCGGTGCGTGAGCTGAAGGCGCGCTATCCCGCCTATCGTCAGGAGCTGCGCGAGTCGCGCTCCGGCTACCTGAGCGTTCTGACGCCAAATA
>JBDHWD010000237.1:0-2961 GCA_039810005.1 Thermomicrobiales bacterium
CCAACTCTTCTGGCTCCAGCAGGAAACACGCGATGGGCAGTGGCGCATGGAATGGGGAGTCGGCGATAGCGATGTTCTATTCCAGGTTTCTGCTCATTCCGAGATGGTGCTGATGGACCTGCTTGATGCGTTCAGGCAGGCCGCGAACAGTGTCTGATGTCGGTTCAGGAATCCGACAAAGCTAAGGTTGAGGCGCTGCAGTAACTACGCAGGGATGAATGGAGGTGTGTGCAGATGGGAATCAGGCGGCTCGCATCACCTGCCGTCCTCGCAAGCGTCACCCTAGCCCTGTGCATCGTCAGCATGACGGTCTTTGGATTCGCGGCGACGCACCGAGGCAACGCCGCTGACGCATCCGAAACGTTCGGCGTCTACCTGCAACCACCCGAGGCGACGACCTTCAACGTTGCTAAGGTAGCCGACATCGAGCGGCTGGCTGGTGGTCGTCAATTCCACATTGTGGCTGACACGAACGCTCTCGAAGCGACGGTTACCGCCGAACACCCACAGTCGATCTGGCTTCACCAGTCAGCGCTATCAGCTGTCTCACCGGCCTGGCTGCGCGAACAGCTCAACGCTGGAACGATCATCGTCGGTATCGCCATGACTCGCGGTGAGCTTGCCAACGTTCTGCGCGTCGATGGCGGCAGCACGCCCGACTGGCGCCCGCCCAACACCAGCACGTTTGTCATCGTCGGCAAAGTGTCGGCTGTGCCGCGCACCAACGCCGCTGGAGAAACGACGACCCACGGCGGCTCCACCATTGTCAACGACATGTTCGACCCGCAAGACCCGACGTACCTCGTCGCCATGGTCGATCGCGTGATTGAGGATGTGCGCGATATGGGCGGCAGCATTCCTCCATCCTCTTCGCGTTAGATTTGCAGTCCCGTTTGGAACGTGCCAATGAAAAAGCTCGCTGTTCTCGCCATCCTGTTGATCCTTGGACCGGCCATACCGCTGGTGTTCATTCCGGATGTCCAGGCTGATACTGAGCCTGCAACGGAGCACGCGCCACGCTACGCACTCGTCCGCGTTGGCAACGCCCGCGGGGCGGTCGAACACCTCGTCGGCCTGAAGATGAGCGTTGTCGATATTCGGCCCGATCCAGCGCAATGCGACTGGGGCTATCGCGAGCCAATCGCCGCCATCGTCACGGTCCGCGTCTACACGCTCTGGGGCATCCCGATCGACACGTGGGAAGTCACCTGCGACACCGAGCAGCGCGTCAGTTGATGTCTTGCGGTGTCATGAAGCGCGAAGCTGGCGCGAGCGTCGCCTCACGGCGATGACAGCGCCAGCGCTGTCCCTACGCAACGGCAGGTAATCTCGTCGCAAAAGGACACCCCCTCTCCCCGCGGGAGAGGGGGGCAGGGGGGTGAGGTCCTACTTCACATACTCGTCAAACCAGCCCAGCACGCGCTCCAGCAGATCGCGCTGGTGGTGGTATTCGCCGATACCGTGCGGCTCGCGCGGGTAGACGACCATCTTCGTCGGGACGCCGGTCGTCTTGAGGGCGTTGTACAGCTCCCAGCCCTGGCTGACCGGAACCCGGTCGTCGTTGCCGCCGTGCAGCACCAGCGTCGGCGTGGTGACCTGCCCGACGTAGCGCATCGCCGAGCCGTGCCAGTAGGCGTCCGGGTCCTCGGCGAACTCCGCCGTCATCCAGGAGCCAGCCCAGACGATGATGTCGGTCGTGCCCTGCATGCTGACCCGGTTGGTGACGCCGGCACCAACGATGGCGGCCTTGAAGCGGTTCGTCTGCGTGACCGTCCAGGCGGTCGTCAGGCCGCCGTAGCTCCAGCCGCCGACGCCGAGACGCTCCGGATCGGCGATGCCGCGCTCGATCAGCAGGTCGAGACCGGCCTGCGAGTCGCGATAGTCAGCGCCCATCCAATCGGCGTGGTTGGCGATCTGATAGGCCGAGCCGCGACCGGTGCTGCCGCGCGGGTTCGGCATCAGGACGGCGTAGCCGTTGCCGGCCAGATACTGCCCCCAGTCGTGCCAGTTGGCGTACAGGTGCTCGTCCCACGCCCAGGACGGTCCGCCGTGGATGTGGAGGATCGTCGGGTAGGCGGTGCCCTCCTGATAGCCGACCGGATAGATCAGCAGGCCCTCGACCTCAAGGCCATCGTCGGCCTTCCAGCGCAGTACCTCAGTCTTGCCCAGCGCGCGCTCGGCTAACGCTGCGTTGAAGTTTGTGATCTGCCGCGGTGCAGCACCGACGACGCCGGCCCAGACTTCCTCGGGGTGCGTCGAATCGGCCCAGGTGGCGGCGAAGCGTCCGCCGTCGGCGCTGAACGCCATGCCCAGCGGTGTGCCGCTGCCAAACGCCCCGCCGGTTGACCAGACGCCGCCCTGCTCGGTATGGAAAAGAGGTTCCGTCGCGCCGCCATCGAGCGGGATCGTGACGACCCTGGCATTGACACTCTGCAGGCGCAGCGCGGCCAGATGGTCTTCCATCGGCCAGGCGATGCCGAGCGTTGATGCGTCCTCGTCGCGGAGCAATTCGCGGACGTTGGACGGATTGGCTGCGTCAACCAGGAAGATCGCTTCACCGGCGTCGCGCTTCATGTCGAAAGCGGCCAGCACGGCCAGCTGTGAGCCATCCGGTGACCAGGCCAGCGAGCCGGGCGCGCGGAACGGCGGCTCCCCGCTACCGACCGGCGTCAATTCGCCACCGCTGGCCGGAACAAGGCCGAGCGTCATCTGATTGAAGGAGACATCGAAGCCGAGATGCGGCGCGACGGTGACGGCGATCTGCGTGCCGTCTGGCGACCAGGCGTGCTGCCAGACATGCCAGTCGCCCTCCAGCAGCCGCTGCGGCTCGACCGGCTCGACCGTCGCCGCACCCAGCGGATCGTCCGGGAGAGTCACGACGGCGAGGCGCGCGAACTTCTCGTCCTCCTGATGGACGAAGGTGTCGTCGCGATCTTCCTTGCGCTTCTTCTCTTCCTCGGT
>JBDHWD010000238.1:0-2955 GCA_039810005.1 Thermomicrobiales bacterium
GACGAAGCAGATTGAGAACCTGCGCCTGAACCGACACGTCGAGCGCTGACACCGGCTCGTCGCAGATGACCAGCTCCGGCTGGAGCGCAAGCGCGCGCGCAATACCGATGCGCTGCCGCTGACCGCCTGAGAACTCGTGCGGGTAGCGATTGACGAAGTAGGTATTCAGGCCAACGACCTGCAGCAGCTCTCGAACGCGATTGCGACGCTCCTCGCGTGAGCCAATGCCGTAGATGTTCAGCGGCTCCGCGACAATTGAGCCGACCGTCATGCGCGGATCGAGCGATGCCGATGGATCCTGGAAGATCATCTGCATGGCACGACGATGCTTGCGCATATCCGAAGCGCCGAGCGTCGAAATATCGTTGCCGTTGAACACGACCTGGCCGGCGGTCGGATTGTAGAGTCGGATGATCGTCTGGCCCAGCGTCGTCTTGCCGCAGCCAGATTCGCCGACGAGTCCGAATGTCTCGCCACGCCGGATGCTGAACGAGACGTCGTCAACGGCTCGGATATTGAGCTCACTGCCGCGCGAGAGCAGGCCACCACCCATTTTGAAGTGCTTCTTCAGGTTCTTCACCTCAAGGATGGTGTCATCACCGCTCGCCGGAGTTGCGGTTGTCGGCTCTTGAACTTCGGTCGCCAAGCTCATCTCGATTCTTCAGACTAGGTGCGAACGTCGCGCTCTAACTACGTGCGGCCGCAGGAGTTGAGACTGCTGCGTCTTCTGGCGGCGTTGCACCGCGTCCCTGCGGGAACCAGCAGCGCGCCCGCTGGCCCGGTGCCACGTCTGCCAGCGGCGGCGATGTTTCGCACTTCTCCTGACGGAAACGACAGCGCGGCCGGAACCGGCATCCAACCGGCGGTGCCAGCAGGTCTGGCGGTAGTCCCGGAATTGGCGTCAACGATTCCTTCACGCGCTCGCCAATCTGCGGGACTGAGTTGAGCAGGCCAATGGTGTAGGGATGCTGTGGGTTGTTGAACAGGTCCTTGGCAGCGCCTGTCTCAACGATCTGGCCGGCATACATGACGACGACTCGCTCGCAGATCTCAGCGACGACCCCGAGGTCGTGGGTGATCATGATGATCGCCGTGCCGAACTCCTGGTTGAGGTGCATCATCAGCTCCAGGATCTGTGCCTGGATGGTGACGTCGAGCGCCGTCGTCGGCTCGTCGGCGATCAGTACGCGCGGGTTGCATGAGAGCGCAATGGCGATCATCACGCGCTGGCGCATGCCACCGGAGAACTGGTGCGGATAGGCGTTGATGCGATCCTCGGCAGCCGGGATGCCGACGCGCTTCAGCAGGTCGATCGCGCGTTCCTGTGCCTCGCGCTTGCTCAGCCCCAGGTGCAGGATGAGCGGCTCGGAGATCTGGTCCCCGATCGTCAGGACCGGATTGAGCGACGTCATCGGGTCCTGGAAGATCATGGCGACCTTGTGACCACGAACGTGGCGCATCTCGCTATCGGACAGCGTGAGCAGGTCGGTCGTGCCTTCTTCGTCGGACAGCAGAATCTCGCCATCGACGATCTTGCCCGGCGGGCTGGGAATCAGGCGCATGATCGACGTCGCTGTGACGCTCTTGCCGCAGCCCGATTCACCGACGATACCGAGCGTCTCGCCCTCTCCGACGTGGAATGACACTCCATCCACGGCGTAGACGACCCCAGCACGAGTGAAGAACTGGGTCTTCAGGTTGTTGACTTCCAGGACGTTCTTAGCCATGCGTTGCTTGCCTTATCCCGTGCCGCGAATCCGCATCAGGTGACATTGCTGCCGATCCTTCCGTCAGGCCGCGCTAGTCGTTCATCTTGACGTCGAGCGCGTCGCGCAGGCCGTCACCCAGGAAGGTGAATGCCAGCATTGTGATGGCAATCGCCAGACAAGGGAAGAACATCAGGTGCTGCGCTGACTGGATGTACTGCTGACCGTTGCCGACCATCTGTCCCCAGGATGGTTGCGGCGGACGAATGCCGACACCGATGAAGGACAGTGATGCCTCAATGAAGATGGCCTGCGGAATACCGAATGTGAGCGCGACGATGATCGGTGTCAGGCTGTTGGGCAGCATGTGTCTCATGATGATGTAGCCGCTGCCGGCGCCCGCGACTTTCGATGCTTTGACATACTCCTGCTCGCGGTTGGCTAACATCACGCCTCGGACAAGGCGCGCCATCGTTACCCAGCCGGTGACACCGATGGCGATGAAGATGTTCTTCATGCCCGGACCGAGCATGTTGACCATCAGCAGCACCAGCAGGAGCTGCGGGATGGCGTAGAAGACGTCCACCGTCCGCATCAGCGCGTTATCGACATTGCCGGAGTAGTAGCCGGCAATTGCGCCGATTGGCACGCCGATGGCGAGCACGATGAGCTGGGCCACGACGCCGACCAGCAGCGAAACACGCGCGCCATAGAGCATCCGACTGAACATGTCGCGCCCGTTCTGATCGAGGCCCATCGGGAAGTACCACGACGGCGTCATCAGGCGGAGATCGGTCGACACTACCTCGGCTGGGCCATACGGCGCAAGCAACGGCGCGAACAGCGCCATCAGCGAGAGGAAGATCACGGTCACGAGCCCAATGACTGCCAGCTTGTTCTTGAGCAGCCTGCGCCAGGCATCTCCCCAGAGGCTCGCCTGTCGAATGGGTACGACGTCGGCAGCCTCGGCGAGGAGCTGCGCCTGAGAAACGGCGTCAGCGTTGCGGTCCTGCGGGGTTGCCATTCGTTACTCTCCTCGAATGCTCATGCGAATTCGCGGATCGATCACACCGTAAAGGATGTCGACAACGAGGTTCATGGCGGCCAGGAACGTCCCGTACAACAGGACGACCGCCATGATCATGGGTTGATCCTTGGACGACATGCTGACGACGAAGAACTTGCCGATGCCGGGGATACCGAACACCTGCTCAACGAAGAACGAGCCCGTGCCGAGCGCCGCAAACAG
>JBDHWD010000239.1:0-2945 GCA_039810005.1 Thermomicrobiales bacterium
CGATGACCGTCCACCTCATCCCGTATCTGATCGATCGTGGCTTTTCGTCTGGATTCGCCGCCTCTGCGGCTGGGGCCATCGGCCTGCTGGCATTACCCGGTCGGCTGATCTTCACGCCGCTCGGCGAGCGCGTCCACCGGCGCGTCGTGACGGCGGCGATCTTCGTTGTCCAGACGGCTGCGCTGGCGATCCTGGTGCTGACACCTGGAAAGTGGGGTGTTGTGCTGTTCGTGATCCTCTTCGGCGCGGGCTTCGGCGCGATCACTCCGGCGCGCGCCGCGCTCGTCTCCGACCTCTTCGGCGCGTCCAGCTATGGCGCGATCAACGGCGTCGTCGCGCTCTGCATCACCGTCGCTCGGTCGATCGCGCCGGTCGGGGCTGGCCTGTTGCTCGTGGCGCTCGGCTCCTACACACCAATTATCTGGCTGGCTGCCGGGCTGTCAGGTGCTGCCGCGCTGGCTGCGTTGCGGGCGCGTTAGGGTGTCGTGGCCTGGCGGGATCTGATGCACCGTTAGCGTTGCGCAAGTGATTCCAACGCAGATCGATAGCGATCGATGAAGCAGTTAACGCGGTCAATGAAGTCTGAGTCAACGCTCTGTGTCGCGTACTCTACGGACGGACTGGTGCTCTCACGGCGATCCTCGTCGTCTTCAGAGTCTCCTTGCGGTACATGCTGCGAGTTTGAGCTCGGGCCCGCGTCCAACAGGAAGATTCCCATAAGACAACCTCCTGACCGAGTGACTGCCGAAGGCATCATGAAACCGCGAGTCGTCACGGCTATCCAACTGAAGCCGTGGTGTTGCCTGCAGATTGATGTAGCCAATCTTCATCAGCCGTTGCACGTGCGAGCGTATCGAAGACAGTTCGCGCTTTCTAGCGCCACATCCTAACACGCATGTAGCGCAGCCACGTTGTAAATCGCAGCAATGCGCTCCTGCAACGGACATGACATGAACATTCAGGACAGACATTTGCGAATATGCCGAGATTACCTATTGACTCGTTGCCATAGGGGGGGGGTATATTGTTGTTGCAATCCATCCTCTTCCTCTCCCGTCAGCGGCAGTTCGCTTGTTTTTCACCAGACGCATAGCATCAAGTTTCCCTGCTTCGCTGTTGGTTGGCCGGTCTTTTGAATCCTCACATAGATGGGGTAGTTAGGGGACGAGATGTTTCGTTCACGACCATCACCCGGCTCGCGTGTTGTGGTGGCCGGCATCATGGCAGCTATGTTGTTCGTCACGTTCGCAATCCCTGCGAGCGCATACAATTGCACGAGCAATGACTGTTATGGGACAGTTCGCTGGAACGGTGCAGTCGATGGCGCGGACGCGCGCATCAGCGTCGGAACAATGAGCACGCCCAGTTCATCATCTCACATCAACAGTGTGCTTTGGGTACGCGATCGTGATGGCGTCACTGACTGCTCGATTCTTGGCATACCAATCGATACTGCGTGGGTTGAGGCAGGCTATTGGGCGAAAGGCAGTTCCCAGCAATTCTATTGGGCAGATTGTCGAGCGGGCGCGTCATACTACGAAGGTGCATTCGGGACGGTTACGACCTCAGATAAGTATCAGCCCAACTACTTTCAGATTCGCCGCAACGGGAACAGCAGTACCTACTGGTTCGTCCAGATCAGTGCTGTAAGTAACTCGTGGTCGCTCGTAAGCTCGTCCAACTCGATGTGGCCCGATCAGATCGAAATCGGTGCTGAGCTAACCGGCAACTCCGGCGCAATCATGTATTCTGGCCACACAACGAACAACCGCTACATTCACTACGGGTCTAGTTCAACACCAAACTACTACTATCAGATTCGAGATGGCGATGGGAAGACGCAGAACTCCCCACTTGTCTCCGGGTGGACGACCGGCGCACCGGCCCCGGGCGGTACCGGCGGAGATTGGTACGCCTACTGCGGTGGCGGCGGTTCCTGCTGAGGCAGCGCCACCTGAAAGGGGTTTGTGATGCGCAAGCTGCGACAGTATCTCGCGTACGTTGCTATGACGTTCATTGCTGCGATGCTAATGGCGGGGTGCGGCACCCCAGATGAAGGGCTTCGTGGTGGAGCAGCTGACTCGCCCGCAACTGCGACACCTGACGCATCACCGGTCGCGGAACTAGATGAGGGTGGCACGTTGTTGCCGGGGAGCTCGCCGATGATGGGCTCGCCCGCAATCCAGCCGACACTTGCTGCCGAGCCGGGCAAGCCAACTTTCACCGAGGATGATGTTCGGGCTTGGATCGCCGAGAACCCGCCGTCCTTCTGGGACACTGAGACTCCGCCGCCCGTCGTCGAGCGAGTTGAGTTCATGCCAGCTAGTGAGACGGCAGCGAAGGTGAACCATGCGGTCTACCAGCCGGATGATGCGCTCCTCTGCGTCGCCACGCTCAGCGGCACCTGGGCACCTGACCTGCCGCCAGGCGTCAAGCCGTCCGGCTCGCCGATCCCGAACACTGTTGCCTACCTGATCTTCGATGGCACGACCGGCAATCTGCTCGGCACAACCTCAGGTGTTGAAGTACCAAAGTAGGCAATCTGCGACGCTCTCGATTCATCGGGACTTTTGGTGGAAGCACAGCAACCTCGCGAGATTTCTCGCGAGGTTGCTGTTTTCTGTGATGTCGTGTGTGGGCTGCGCGCGCTCAGTCCCCGACCGCGAGCGTCTGCGTCTTCATCGCGGCGGCTAGCGCCTGATCGAAGTCGCGCATGAGATCCTGCGGATCCTCCAGGCCAATCGACAGACGGACCATCTTGTGGGTGAGGCCCATGCGCTCCTGCTCGGCCTTCGGCACGTCGGCGTGGGTCATCGTCGCCGGATGCTCGGCGAGCGATTCGGTGCCGCCGAGGCTGACTGCGAGGTGGCAGATCTTCAGCGCGTTGAGGAAGGCGAACGCCTCCGCCTCGCCGCCGCGCACGTCGAACGACACCATCGCGCCCG
>JBDHWD010000240.1:0-2934 GCA_039810005.1 Thermomicrobiales bacterium
ACGTTGACCGCGCGCCAAATAGCGGGCGTCGGCGACCACATCGAGCAGGATCCGGTCGAGTTCGACTCGGCGTCGCTGGAGCGAAATGCCTGCGTCCGCCCGGGCAAGTGCCAGGAGGTCCCCCACAAGCTGGGAGAGCCGGTGGGTTTCACGACTCGCTTCGCCGAGGATCTCGGCACGCTCCTCTGCCGGCAACTCAGGCATGCGTTCAAGCAGGTCCAGGTTCGCTTGAATGATCGTCAGCGGCGCGCGCAGTTCGTGCGAGGCGTCAGACACGAAACGCTGCTGAGCATCGCTCGCCTGCTCGAGGCTCGCCAGCATCGCATTCACGGTCGTCGTAAGCCGGCCCAACTCGTCCTGGTTAGCATGGACCGGCACCCGTTCATCGAGTTTTCTCGATCGCGCAATGCGCTGCGCAGTGGCGGTCAGGACTGCAACCGGCCGAAGGGCGCGACCCGCTAGGAGAAATCCAGCCAGGAGCGTCACAGCGGCACCGGCGAGCGTGAGACTGCAGACGAGCCAACGAAAGCGACGCACGGAGGCGTCGAGACGTTCGAGCGGTGCGAGCGCGACCAGGTAGTCCTCACCGTCACCAACCGGGAGAACGTAGACACGCCAGCGGCCACCCTCGCCCGACACCACGTCCAGGGCTCCGGTGCCGGCCTGCACATCGACGAGTGCAGGGGCAAGGCGTGCCACTGGGTCGAGCGGTGATTCGGAAGGCGAGGTGACGATTGATCGCGGATCGATGGCAGGCGCGACATCGCTCGCGTCCGGACCGCTGAGCAGGCTGCCATCGGCATGGTACGCGCGGGCGATCACATCCGGGGCGGTCGGATTCTCCAGCAAATCGGCGTGTTCGGCCTCCGATGGTGCCGCTTCATACTCCTCAGCCAGATGTTCGATGGCCTGTACGATTGAACGATCGAAGTCGTCATAGTGAGCGCGGGTATGGGTAGCATACGTCGCCAGCGCGACGAGGACGAGGACGAGACCGGTCAGCCCGCCGTACCACAACGCCAAGCGAAGACGAATCGACACTCATTACTCCTCGCGGAGGATGTAACCGGCGCCGCGCACGGTATGGATCAACCGTGCTTCGCCATCAGCCTCCAGCTTCTGCCGCAATTGCTTGACGTAGGTTTCAAGCACGTTCGTACCGCCGTAAAACTCGTACCCCCAGACGCGGTCCATTAGCAACTCTCGCGGCAGCACCCGCCGGGGATGCTCGAGGAACTGGCGCAGCAGTTCGTACTCCGTCGTCGTCAGATCAATCGCTCGGCCACCACGATGGGCGCGGCGCTCGCCAGTGTCCAGGCTCAAGTCCGCAAACCGCAACACCGGCGGTCGCTCAGCCTCCTGCCGGCGTAGCAGCGCGTGCACGCGAGCCAGCAGAATGTCCCAGTTGAACGGCTTGACAACGTAGTCGTCAGCGCCGGTCTCGAGTCCATGCACCTGATCGGCGGGTGCGTCCTTGGCAGTCAGCATTAGCACCGGCAGCTTGGAGTCGGCAGCACGCAGGCGACGTAGCACTTCGAAACCGTCCAGCCCAGGCATCATCACGTCCAGTATGACTAGATCCGGCTGGCGCTCGCGGGCGCTCGCCAGTCCTTCCTCGCCAGAGGCTGCCACATCAACGGCGAAGCCATCGTAGGACAGTCCTCGCCTCAGTGTATTGACAAGAACGGGATCATCATCGATAACCAGAATCCGCTGCATAGACGTTGATCTTCACTCCTGAACGGTGCCGATGTTGCTTTACTCTTCGCTTTCTTCGAGCACGATAGCGGATCGGGCGTGACTCGCTTCAATCGCCCTCACACTGTAGACGAAAGCAAGCGTGGCCGTCATTGTCATGACGACCGGGCGCGACTACTCCGATCGTACCCAATATCGGCACGCGTTTCGCATGGCTCACGATTCCGCGATGATGATCAGTCCCCTGCACCCATGACGGTGCCTGACGCGCTGCTACCATCAGGTGCGATCGCCGGCGCCGCGTCCCCGCCGGAATGCTCCGCAACCGCGAAACGCGATTCCAGAACCGCGGCTCCAATACCCACGATCGTCAACGTCACGCCGACACCATTGAGTGCCCCGATCGGCTCGCCATAGACGAGCGCTGCGATGATCAGCCCTACCACTGGCACGAGGAACAGGTACATGCTCAGGCGGCCAACATCGTCGCGTTGCACGAGCCAATACCACAGCGCGGATGCCAGTGCCGTCCCGACGACCGCCAGGAAGAGCAGCAAACCGATGAACGTGACGTTCCACGATATCGTTTCGCTGCTCTCCGCTAGCGAGGAGGTCAGCAGCAGCGGCACACTGCCGAGGATCAGCGACCAGCCGGTCGTTGCCAGCAGGCTGGGCATCTCCCCCATCCGCTTGACGAGTATGCTTCCACCCGCTGAACCGATGGACGCCAACAGCGCCAGCACTGCCCCATAGACGCCGTATGCACCCGGGCCGCTCAGTGCCGGATAGGCGATCAACGCTACGCCACCAAGCCCGAGTGCCAATGCGATTGACTTGCCGCGCGTCAAGTGCTCACCCACAAAGATCGATGCCAGCGCAACCGTCACCAACGGCTGTGCGTTGCCAAGTACGGAGGCAATACCCGCGCCCGTGCGTCCCGGACTCAGGAACATCGCGCCGTAGGCGATCGTCGTTGCGACGAGTGACAGCCCGACGAGTGGCAACCAGATCCGCCGTGGCGGCTCAACCGGCTCTCGCCGCGCGAGCACAATGCCTAGCAGGACCAGACCAGCGACGACCGTCCGTAGGCCGGCGAAGCGTAGCGGTGGCGCGAACTCCAGCCCGGCCTTAATCAGCGTGAAGCAAACAGCGTACGTGATCGTGACCAATAGCGCGCCAAAGATGCGTGTTCGAGTGGACAGGCGAGGCTGCATATGCTTGCCAGAAGTCGCCGGA
>JBDHWD010000241.1:0-2908 GCA_039810005.1 Thermomicrobiales bacterium
TGACCTACCAGGGTGCGCCGGCGTGGATCTGCCGATGGCAAGCACCGCAGACGGTAATGAGATTGTCGATCGCGTTAGTGCCGCCCTGCGACAGCGGGACGATGTGGTGGGCATGCAGCGCTACTCGCCGACCGCCCTTCCGGCCGCAGCGCTTGCAGCGATGGCGGTCGCGCGCATAGACGTTGCGGCGCAGCGAGTCCCAGTTGCGCGGGTAAACGCCGCGCTCCTCAATGACGCCGAGCTTGCGGAGCCGGTTCTGTGCTTCCTCATAGCGTCGACTCGCGCGCCGGATCGCCCGGCTGCGACGCCCGAAGAGGTTCCAGCGCTTCGATGCTTGCCGCAACTCAGCAGCCGCATTGCGATACTGCCGCCGAGCGTCACGGATCTTGCGTTTTCGACGGCCAAAGGGCCAGATCATTGTTCTTCCTCCACCACCCTGATGATAGCCCTACTGGCAGCGGCGTATACTTGCTGATGCGCCGCGCCCTCATCCGGCGCGGCATTTTACTGATTCCATCTGCACATCCACGTCACACATCAAGGAGCAACCGTGATTCTCAGGCGCATCTTTCAACGTCGGACCGAGGTACAGCCGGAGCTCGAAGAGGGGCTGAAGAAGACACGGCGCGGCATCTTCGCCGATATCACCGCTCTCTTCGATCGCAGCGCCATTGACGAAGAGTTGTTCGAGGATCTGGAAGCACTGCTCATCCAGGCCGACCTCGGCGTCGATACGACGATGGATGTCGTTGAGGCGTTGCGTGAGGACATCCGTCGTGAGCACATCACCGACCCGGCCATCGCCCGCACCTACCTGCGCGATGAGATGGTCAAGCTGCTGGAGAACGCGACGAAGAATCGTAAGGTCAAGATCTTCCAGCGCGGCGTGCCGTTCGTCATCCTCGTCGTCGGCGTCAATGGCACCGGCAAGACCACGACCATCGCCAAGCTGGCCAATTTTCACAAGTCACGCGGGCGAAATGTCATGCTTGTCGCTGGCGACACGTTTCGCGCAGCGGCGATCGACCAGCTGAAGGTCTGGGGCGAGCGCGTCGGCGTGCCGATTGTTGCGCACGGACCGGGCGCGGACCCGGGCGCGGTCGTCTTCGACGGCATGCAGGCGGCCCACAATCGCAACGCCGACATCCTGATCGTCGACACGGCCGGTCGGCTGCACACCAAGCACGACCTGATGGCCGAGCTGACCAAGATCCGCAAAGTCATGCAGCGCTACGTGCCGAACGCGCCGCAGGAGGTCCTGCTCGTCATCGACGCGACGACCGGCCAGAATGGCCTCGTCCAGGCGCAGAAGTTCGCCGAAGCGACCGACGTCACCGACATCGCCATCGCCAAGCTCGACGGCACCGCGCGCGGCGGCATCGCCTTCGCCATCTCCCGCGAACTGGGCACGCCGATCTCCTACGTCGGCACCGGCGAAAAAGTCACCGACTTCGCCGAGTTCAACCACGAAGCCTTCGTCGACGCGCTGTTCTTTGAGGAGGGCGAGTAGCGGCAGGCGGCGGTGTTACGTCGACCTCACCAAAACCATGAGTACGTGAACGCGGAGCGAGCGTGGCTCACACAACGAACGAACCAGCGGGGATCGCGCCGCTGGTTCGCAGACAGAACAATAGTAATGAACACGTCAACGAAACCCGGAATCATACGGGTGATGTGCCAGCAGGCTCCCACTGACACCCAACTGTCTCACACACGCCGCCGGCGCAGCAGATTTCGCACCGATATTCCCAGAGTTGGTCGTCAATCCAGGTTGTCGTCTGCACTTCCATATAGCAGTTATCACGGGCAACCCTGACACCACGATCCGGTCTCTGCAATTTACTGACGGTGCCAGCATTTGGCATCATTGCCGATCCGAGCATCAGCAGGAAACTCTTACAAACAGCGCGGCGTCCGAGCGGCAGATCCATTCGGCTCATATTGCATCTCCATTCATTCGCGTTCCCCGAGCAACGCATCACGAGTTGGCGCAATGACGATTAAGGTGTTGCTTCCTGAAAGAAGAAAGCCTTGACAAGTACTTCCACCATTTCAATCGTGACGCCGTTGGCAGGTTGTTTCATCACGAGAATGAAATGGACATCGTCGTTGCTGATCCAGTCGCTCGAAATCACAGATCGACCAACCTCTGTTCTGGAATAAGCGATGAGAACCTCTTCGCCATCTACGTTGATGATCTGCCGATCATCTTCATCAGTCGCAGGTTGCATATATGTGTTGCTCACGCTGTTCACACCGACAAGGATTGAGAATCCCTCACCGTTCGAGTACAGGCGATACGCATCTGCTTCTCCTCCAGAGGGCATTTCGCCATTCGGGAGCAACCCAAACGGTAGGTCACTATGGCCAGGACGTGGAGTGGGAATAGGCGTGGATTGCGGAATGCCCGGGCGTGTGTACGGTGTGAAGGGCTTCAGCGATAACCAATCGGAGATCTGGATACTTTGAGCAGTCAACGATTCACGCCAAAATACCCCCGCAAAGATGACCATCACTAGGATGACAACTGGAATCGCCCACCGGCTCCATCTGGTGCCAACTTCTCGGGACTTGTCTTTAGAGACACCTTTGTTTGTACCGAGCGCTGTGTAGTGCTTGCGACTACCCGTTCCGGATGTGTCAAGCAGCGCACGTCGGAGAATAGCATCAACCTCGTGCATCTCAGCGAGCCACTGCTGACACGCAACACAACTCTCCAGGTGGCTCGCGGTCACACCCCGAAGGCGGGCATCAAGCGAACCGTCATCAAGAGCTATAAGCCGCCAACGCGGAAACGAGCAATCACCGCTCATGACGCCTGCACTTTTCCTGGCACCTAATCATCTACTGCGTCCACATAGATATGTCGAAAGTGCTCTTTGCCACGAGATATTCTCCGCCCAGCCGC
>JBDHWD010000242.1:0-2906 GCA_039810005.1 Thermomicrobiales bacterium
CCTGAGTGACGACGCCGTCCACCGCAGCCCGGACGATGGTCCGATCAATTTTCAGGGCGATGTCCCCGGCTTCGACACGCGAAAGCTGCTGCAGGTCGTCCACGAGTCGAGTGAGCCGGCCGGTCTCGTCGTGAAGCGTCGCGAAGAGCTCCGGCGATGGTTCGATGATGCCGTCGATCAGCCCTTCGAGGTTGCCGCGCAGTGTCGTCAGCGGCGTGCGAATCTCGTGAGCCACGTCGCCGATCAGAGTGACACGCCTCCCTTCGGCCTCCTCGAGCGCTGTGGCGAGGTGGTTAAGGCTGGTCGCGAGCTCGGCCAATTCGACCGGCTCGACGGCCTCTACGCGCACGTTGTACTGGCCGGCGGCCATCTGCCGCGAGGCGCGTGCCATCGCCGTGACCGGCCCGGCGATCCGCCGCGCGACGAACAGGCTGGCGGCGACCGCGACGATGGTGGCGGCTAGCGCGGCAAGGAGGACGGTCTGAAAGACGGCAGTTCGGAACACAGCGACGGTGCCGTCCTGCTGCGCTGCCGTCATCCGCTCGTGCATCGCGCCGCCGCTGACCATGTGCTCGCCTAGCGCGCGGTCGAAGATCGGCGGGCCGACAAGCTGGACGCCGACAGCGACGACCGTAATCCCGACGGCCAGCACGATGAGGTACGAGAGCAGGAGCCTGGACTGGAGACGCCAGGCGGTGAAGCGCTTCATCGTCCGGGCCTCCGCAGACGATAGCCGACGCCGCGCACCGTTTCGATGTAGCGAGGCTCGGCCGGGTCGGGTTCGATCTTTCGGCGCAGGTTGCTGACGTGGACATCGACGACGTGCTCGTCGCCGTAGAACTCGCCCCAGACCCTCTCGATCAGCTGCTCCCGGCTGAACACCATGCCGGGACGCGAGACGAGCGCTGCCAGCAGCTTGAATTCCAGCGGCGTTAGATCGACCGGATCGCCATCAACACGAATCTCGTGGGCATCCGCATCGACCTCCAGACCATCGAAGCTGGCGACCTCGTGCTCGCCGGGCTGTATAGCGGCCGTGCGGGGGCGGCGCAGCATGGCCCGGACGCGTGCAACCAGCTCACGCGGCGAGAACGGCTTCACAAGATAGTCGTCGGCGCCGGCCGTCAGTCCGATGATGCGGTCGATCTCCTCGGTCCGCGCGGTCAGCATCAGGATGTAAGCGTCGGAGAACGCCCGCACCCGGCGGGTAACCTCCAGTCCGTCGATGCCAGGGAGCATGATGTCGAGGACGATGACATCCGGTGGGGCCTCCCGTGCCATCTCGACCGCGGTGAGTCCATCGGTGGCCTCGTGGACGCAAAATCCTTCGTACCGCAGGTAGCGGCCGACGAGGTCGACGATGCCCCGATCGTCGTCGACGACGAGGACGATTGGGGCGGATGCCGTCATGTGTCCTCCTGTCGTTGGTCATCGCTTCGCGAAATGATAAAGGGGAGCCACCCCCCACGATGGCTCTCCGGACATCCCCACCCGGGCGTTACGGCTTCGGATACTCGGCCGCGACAATTAGCGACGTCGACGGCTGCACGGCGTCGTTACTCGGGACGATGATCTCGAACGTATGCGGCCCACCCATGCCCTCGTGCATGCTGAAGGCGACATCCAGCGTGGTTTCCTCACCCGGCTGCAGGGTCGTCTGACCGACGACCGGCTGGGGTGGTCAACACCCCTCCAGTGTCTTCACCTCAGCTGTCCCGAGCGTCATCGGTTGGTCGCCGACGTTGCGGAGCCGGAAGCGCGCCTGCACCTCGTGACCGTACGCAACCGATCCCTCGTCGACGCTAGTCTTGTCGACTGCCAGTCGCGCTCCGCCGGTATAGACTTCGGCGCTCCAGGTAGCTGGCGCAGCCGATGGTTGCTGCGAGCTCGCCGTCTGATTCTTCTCGCCGCCGCCCGTCACTAACAGAACAATCGCGACGGCGGCGAGCAGCCCGGCAAGCCCAAACACCCCGTACAGGATCCGGCGCTGCTGATGCCGCTTCATCGCTTCCGTGGCTCGTCGCTGTCGCGCGTTGGCCTGCTTACTCATATGCCACCCATTCTCCGCCGGGATGTCCGGCGATTAGCTTCCGTACCGATCGGCAATCATCGCCCGCAGCTCGTTGGCGGTCATCCCCCGTGCCGCGCCATCGAGCGCGTCGCGGGTAATCAACTGACAGACGCCGCAATACAGTCCGTGAGACGAGTAGACCGTAAGCCCTTCCGCCGTTGCCTGCTCGATATAGCAGTCCAGATTGGATTGGTGGCCGAGTGATTCAATACAGCCGCACAGGCACGGTACCGACGAGACAACCTCGGGGTGATCGATCGCTGCCTGATAGGCAATCTCGGCCATCGGGCCTGCCGCATGCACGTGCGCTGGCAGAGCGCCTTTGGCTGCCGGGATCAGTGTAGGGATGTCGGCTGCGTCGCCGCGAGGAGCGGTTCCGGCGGCCATCATCATGGCGAAACTTGCGAGCATCAATGCGATGAACGCTACCTTCACACCTGACCTCGATCCCACGTTGCTGGCACTCCGTCGGAACTAACGATACGGACCGCGACCTGCCATCGATGTGAGTGTGATGACAACGAGCGTTACAAAATCGTGTCAATCAGTTCAAGCGCCGAGTTTTCTTCAGTGAGTACACACTAGTTCGAGCCAGGCTTTGAGCAGGCCGGCCATTTCGCTCTCCTGGAACCGGCTCGGGAGCCATCAGCACACACCAGGAGATGAGCTGGACAGAAGTCTGCTGTGACGTGCCCTCTGCTCGTTGCTTATCTGACCGAGCCGCTCTACGGCGAAGCGGGCATCCTCGATCAAGCCGGCTGCGCCTGTCACGCGACATCGCCAGTGCTACGATGCTCTCCTTATGCAGAATCATCAGTGAGGAGCGCCAATGGCG
>JBDHWD010000243.1:0-2829 GCA_039810005.1 Thermomicrobiales bacterium
GCACATCGTTCAGGCCGGCATCGACGCGCTGCGACACGGCGACACCCACTACACTCCAGCAGCCGGAATACCCGAACTCCGCCAGGCCATCGCTGATTATGTCAGCCAGACGCGCGGCATTTCGGTCGCGCCGCAGCAGGTCGTCGTCACTCCGGGCGGCAAGCCGGTCATGTTCTTTGTGATTCTGGCGCTGGCCGGTCCCGGCGATGAGGTGATCTGCCCCGATCCCGGCTTCCCGATCTACGCCTCGGCCATCGAGTTCGCCGGCGCGCGGGCCGTGCCGCTGACGCTGCGTGAGGAGGACGGCTTTGCCGTCGATCCGGAGACGCTGCGCTCACTCATCAGCGACCGGACGAAGCTGATCATCCTGAACTCACCACACAACCCGACTGGCGGCGTGATCCCCGGATCGGCGCTCGATGAGATCGCCCGCATGGCGGCCGAGCGCGGCATCATGGTGCTGTCCGACGAGATCTACTCGCGCATGGTCTACGACGGCGCGTTCGAAAGCATCGCCGCGCGTCCGGGCATGGCCGAGCAGACAATCATCCTCGACGGCTTCTCGAAGACGTATGCCATGACTGGCTGGCGGCTCGGCTACGGTGTCATGCCGGTGGCGCTGGCCGAGCAGGTTACGCGGCTGGCGGTGAACTGCCACTCGTGCGTACCGGGCTTCACGCAGATCGCGGGCGTTACGGCGCTCACCGGCAGCCAGGCACCAGTCGATGCAATGGTCGCCGAGTTCCGTCGTCGCCGCGACGCCGTAGTCGCCGGGCTCAACGCGATCCCCGGCATCACCTGCCAGATGCCGGCCGGTGCGTTCTACGCGTTCCCGAACGTCTCACAGATCGGTGACTCAGCGGCGATCGCGGATCGGCTGCTGAATGAGGGCGGCGTCGCGGTGCTGGATGGCGCTGCGTTCGGCGCTGCCGGCCGGGGCTATCTCCGGCTGTCCTACGCCAACTCGCTCGAACGCCTTGAGGCCGCGCTGGAGCGCATGCGCCAGGTGCTGGCCGACGGATAACGCTCGCTAGAAACAGGATCAGGTGACGACAGAACAGATGCATCCTCACTCAGGCGCACAACGAAGGACGGCTCCGCGATGACGATTCAGGCATATGCACGCCTCGGCGTCGTGCTGGCCGGCGTTGTTGGGCTGGGCGTCGAGCTCACGGCCGAGCGGCTGCTTGCGCCGGCGTTTGGCACGACGAACGACCTGTGGTCGATCGTCATCGGCCTGACGTTCGCGTTCCTGTCGCTCGGCTACACCGTCGGCGGACGCCTGATCGACCGCCACCCAAGCCACCGCATCATCGCCGTCTGCCTGCTGATTACTGGACTGTGGACGGTCGGGCTCGCGTTCGTCGGTCGCCCGATTGTCGATCAGATTCAGGAGTGGACGTTCAACGCTGGCGGTCTGCGTGCCGGACTGTTCTTCTCGGTTCTGCTGCTGATCACGCTGCCGCCGTTCCTGCTGGGCATCATCACGCCATCGGCTATCCGGCTGGTGATCCCGCGAATTGGCTCGGCTGGTCGCTCGACCGGAGCCATCTACGCGCTCGGCACGCTCGGCTCGCTGGTCGGCACATTCGTGCCGGTCATCGTCCTGATGCCGCGGATCGGTGTGCGCCTGACGTTCCTGTCGATGGCGGCCGTCGCGCTCGTCGGCGGACTGATCGGTCTGACGCGCCTCGTGCGCGGCGAAGCGGCGCAGCCGGACACTGAGGAGTCTGCTCCTGCTCGCAATGAGCCTGTCCTTGAGGAAATGCCCTCGTCGTAGCTAGACCGGCGTTGCATCCGTCGCAGGGTTCCTGGCGCTGTCTCCGGGAATCGCGACGTTATCCATCTTCGCGAACCAGCGAATCAGCGTGCCGATGCTGCTGGCGTGCTCACCCTCGTGATAGATGAGGGTCAGCACCTGCTCCAGGAGTGTGTTCGGCCCACCACGTCGACGGCGCATCAGGACGGTGTCATCCTCAGTCTGGCCAAGCTGCTCCAGGAAGCGATTCAGCGCGATGCTGAACGCGGCGCGGATGCGCTCCGGCGGCGGATACGCCTCCGGCTCCAGGACAACCGAATCGACGCTAAACAGACGGTCCCAGTCTTCTCCCAGTCGACGCCCGATGCCGAAGGCGGCATCAGCCAGGACATCCTGCTCCCACGCGAGATGGCCCATGTGCCAGGCGATCGTGCAATCGGTCCACTCGACGCGGCGATGCAGCCACTCATCGGGAATACCGGCGATTAGCTCTCGCGTCCAGGAGCGCACCTGACGCAGCTGGGATTCGAGCAGCTCCAGCGTCATGCGTTCATCTGCCATCCCCCACCTCCTCCGACTTCTCCCGATGCCAATCTGCCGGTCCACCATGCACCGGCGCGGGATCGTGCTGTTCTCTGCGCTGTCGCGACACACATACGATAATCAGCAGGAGCCATCTCGCGCAACTCCTGCCGCATATCTGATCGGAGCACACAGATGTCGCAGCGCCTACGCACTCGCTTTGCCGTGGTTACCGACCTGCATCTCGGATCGACACGAGAGGGCAGTTGGCACAATCGCTTCCTGACCGACCACCCGGAAGAGACTGCCGCAGCAGCGATGGACGCGATCAATGCCGATGCACCGGACTTTACCCTCATCCTCGGCGATCTCACCGACACGGCCAGCGACGCGGAACTGCAACTGGCTCGTGAGACGCTAGATCAGCTCACGATGCCGTGGATCGTCTGCCGCGGCAATCACGATGTCACCGCCGAGGGCGACCGCGCGCCGTTCGACCGTGTATTCGGCGATCGCGCGCCGGTCGGGCTGGTCCCGTCTGGCGTGTT
>JBDHWD010000244.1:0-2818 GCA_039810005.1 Thermomicrobiales bacterium
CTTAAGGACATTGACCTCGTCATGATCCTTAAGGAGGATGCGTATCCGGAGTACGATGATGATGGCGACCCGGCGGCGCTGCTCGATGAGGTCAAGGACGTCCTGGATGAACTCTACGAGGATGACAACACGGTCACGATCGGGATGCAGCACCGCTCGGTCAACCTGACGTTCACCGACCCGCCCTACGGCTTCGACGTGGTTCCGGCGTTCGTGGTGGACGGGGATGTGCTTCGTATCCCCGACCGTAAGCACGACATGTGGCCGCGCACGAATCCGGCGAAGCACCGGGAGCTGCTCACTAATGCCAATAATGAGCAGCAGACCGATGGCACGATCGTGCCCATCATCAAGATGCTTAAGGCCTGGAATACGAACCAAGGAGGCTTGGTCAAGTCGTTTTGGATCGAAGCGCAGACCATGCAGATCTTCACGAGCAAGATCGAGTCGTATCCGAAGGGGGTGAGCGCGTTCTTTCACCGGGCCGCCGACCTGATTCTCGATCCGTGCCCGGAGCCTGCCGGCGTTGGCCCCGATATCGACATCTCGCTCACTGATGAGGAGCGCCGCGTCAAGCGCGAGAGGTTCCTCGGCTTCGCCGGACTGGCCGACCAAGCGTTGCAATACGAAGCTGATGGCGATGAGGACGAGGCGCACCGCCTCTGGTACGAGATCTTCGGCAATCCGTTTCCGAAGCCACCCGCCGGAAAGTCCGGTGCGGGTTCGCGGGTCAGCTTCCCGGGCGGCAGCAGGACGACGCCGCGCGAAGCCGAGCCGTTCGCCTAGCATGGAGGCGTTGACAGCTCCCTGGATCAGCGAATTTAGTTCGCAACTGACTGAGGCAGGGTTCGATTCCTACCGCGAAGGACGTGACAGGCTCTTTCTCGGTAGCCTCACCGTTCCCTGGTTGGATCCGTCCACCAAAACCTGGCAGCGTACGCGCCACGAGATCGAGATCCGCGTTGGGCCGGGCTTTCCGTTCCAAAAGCCCGCCGTGCGGCCCATTGGCGATGAAGCGGTCCGGGGGTCACGACATCAAGAACCGGGTGATGATGGTTACCTGTGCCTGTGGCGCGATGACGATTGGGATCCTAGGACGCCGGCTGACACCCTCCTCGCCCGAACGGCGGAGTGGTTCCGGCATTATCATCGGGGTGACTGGCCGCCCGAAGATTCGGCCCCCGACCTGCATCTGTACTTCCCATCGGCCGGCACGCAGCGGTTGATGGTTACCGGCCGTGACTGGTCTCCAGTAGGCGACATCGGCTGGTTCTACGTCTGGGATGCCGGTGGGAATCGAGCCTTCGCCGGGCAACCCGTTGGCGTCGGCAAGCGCCCGCAGCAGTTGGACGATCCGGTCGCGCGTCTCTATGGAGTTGACCCATCTCGCCCACGAGGGCATCTTGGCTTGTGGGTGCGACTCGCACGCGAGCCCCGGCCGTTCCAGGCTCTGGGGCAGATGCTGCAGGAGATCGACAATGCCCGCGCCGTGACTCCGGGCACGACGCATCGGGACCTCCGAACCGTAATGTGGCAGACAAAGCGTCGCAGCACAGTGAGCGCGACCGTCGCGCTCGGCTATCCAGGCCCTGCAGGACACTCGCATTGGCTATTCGTTACGAGCACGGTACGAGCGCCAGCCAAGACGACTTGGCCCAGCTCCAATGCGCTCGATCGCTGGACAGTCGAAGCGTATGAGACCGCGCCAGCTGATCCCAACGCGCTGATGCGCCGGGTCGGTCACGTCGGCCATGCGCTTGAAGGCAAGCATGCGGTGATCTTCGGCGTCGGGGCCCTTGGCGGACATCTCGCACTCCTGCTCGCCGAGGACGGGATCCAACGACTGACGCTCCTCGATGGAGACCGTTTGCGACCCGGAAATGCGGTGCGACACGTAGCCGGTCTGGAGCATGTCGGCAGCTGGAAGCTACACGCCGTCCGGGATGTCATCCTCCGGCATGCACCGTATTGCCAGGTCACCCTCACTGCTCCTAGTTGGGATCCAAAGGACCTCCGAGAGTTCATCACGGGTGTCAATGTCGTCGTCGACGCGACGGCGAACCGTGCGTTCGGTCGCTTACTGAACAGTGTCTGTGTCTGGGGGCGAGTGCCGCTGATCACCGTCGCATCGCATCGTCGTGGCGCGATCGGTCGCGTGCGGATCGTGCGCGCAGGCACCGATGCGTGCCTTGAGTGTTACGACGGCCCGGACGGGTACAGCGAGACCGGGGCAAACGGCTTCCTGCCGATTCCGCCCGCCGACGAAGGGGCGTTTCTTGAGGAAGGCTGCGCAACGCCAACGGTCGAGACGTCGAGTACAGACTTGGTTGGGATCGCCGCTATTGGAGCGCGAGCGGCTCGTGACGTGCTCGCCGGCCGTTCACCGCTCGGCGGTTGCAGCCAGGCCCTCATCATCCAAGAACCGATTGCTGGGTCAGCTGGCCCCCTTATGCATCCTGGGATTCACTTTCAGTCGTTCGGGCCTATCGCCGGATGTCGGGTTTGTGGGGCGGTGTATGTCTAGGACTCGACGGTGGCGACGATCCACCTCGCTGCCGCAAAATGAGCTAGTGCCACATGTACTCGTGGTGTCGCATCGTGCCGCAGCGTTGCTGGAGGGTTATGCGCGTGCGAGTTATCCTGAAGAGACAGGAGGGATTTTGATCGGGCGTCACGACGGTTGGCACGTCGTCGTGACTCACATTGTCGGGCCGGGCCAACGAGCGACCCACAAGCGGAACCGATTTTGGCGGGATGGCCAGCATGCGAAGTGCGAGCTCGATCGGATCTATGCGAAGACAGGCGGAGTGTCAGATTA
>JBDHWD010000245.1:0-2738 GCA_039810005.1 Thermomicrobiales bacterium
GTTCCACGGCAAGCTGCCACTCGAACCCGGAGAGGACAGCCATGTCCTCGCGCGTAATGCCGAGGCGCTGGCAATGGCGAGGAGGCTTGGCGATCCAACAACAATCGCCTACGTGCTGATCATGCACAACGTGCAGGAGCCGCTCTACTCGGTCCATCAGCGGCTTGCCTGGGCCAGCGAGGTTGTCGCAATCGCCTCAGCCGGCGGCGATCCACAGACGCTGCTATGGGGGCTCCGCGAACTGGAGTACGCCCTCATCCAGATCGGTGATATCGCGAAAGCCCACGCTGTACTGGAACGTCGGACGACAGTCAGCGACCAAGTGCGCCTGCCATTTTTCGCCTGGAGTGCAGCGTTCGGACAGATCGGGCTGGCACTACGGACCGGCCGCTTCGCCGACGCGGAGCGCTGGATCGAGCGCGCAGAGGAGATTCAGCCGCGGTCGGGTGTGGTCACATCCCAACTCATCACTCTTCGCCGCGAGCAAGGACGACTGGCCGAGCTGATGATCCTGATCGACCGTCAGCGCATCGTTCCCGATGCCTTACACGTTCGGTCGCTCAGGATCATCTGCCTGCTGGAGTCTGGCCAGGTCAATGCAGCCCGAGCGGCGTTCGAGCGAGCGGTTTCGGACGCCGCCGCCGACCGCACTGTCCCGCTCCGCGCGCTCTCGTGGCTCGCCGAAGCGTGCGCAACCTTGGGTGACTCGACACGCGCAGCACAGCTGTACGATCGACTGATCGACAACGCACATTACAACGTCATTACCGGCGCTTCTGACCTGACGGGCGGTTCCTGCTCCTACTATCTCGGTCTGCTGGCGACGGCGATGTCCGAGTGGGATCTCGCTGAACGACACTTCGCCGACGCGCTGGAAATGAACGAGCGCTGGGACGTGCGGCCGTTCGTCGCCCACACGCGCTACCACTGGGCCCATATGCTCACCCAGCGAGATGCTCCGGGCGATCAGAACCGTGCGACGGAGCTGGCGCGCGATGCCCTCGCCCTCGCGGAAGACATCGGCATGGCACATCTTGCCGCCGACGTACATGCGCTCATCGAGCGCCTTACTTCACGGCACGGCCAGCCGGCCCGCGCCAGAAACCACGGTCTGTCGCCCCGAGAGATCGAGGTCCTGCACCTGATCGCGGCGGGGAGTACCGACCGCGAAATTGCAGAGATGCTGTTCATCAGCCCGCGCACCGCTGAACGCCATGTATCCAACATTTTCAATAAGCTTGGCGTCAGCTCACGCGCGGCTGCCGCTGTGATGGCCGTGCGCGAAGGACTCGCCTGAGTCTCGTCTGGCAGAGACTACGTAGGCCCATTCGCATCGTGAAATGGGTAATCATCGCGATGCCCCTCAGCCTGCCCAACGCCACGATACCTCCATGTACAGCACCGGCATCCGAAGCCGGACGCTAACGATGGAAGGAGTCCTTCAGTGGCAATCGAAACGCAAGCGATCAATCAGGAAAAGCTGGGCAAGCTGCTCGCCAACGTCGTGCAGGACTACGGGGCGGTGCTCAGTTCAGCGCTCGTGCTGATCGGAGAGCACCTGGGGCTGTACCAAGCGATGGCTGACGGCGAGCCGGTTGATTCCGTCGCGCTGGCGGCCAAGACGAATGTCAGCGAGCGCTATTTGCGCGACTGGCTCGTCAACCAGGCTGCCGGAGGATACGTCGAGTACGACGACGCAACTGGTCGCTATTTCCTGTCGCCTGAACAGGCCCTGGTACTCGCCGGCTCGGATGGGCCGGTCGATGTCCCTGGCGGATTCCGCTTCACTAACGCGGCCATCAAGGCGGACGAACGAATTGCCGAGGTGATGCGATCTGGAGGCGGAATGTCGTGGGGCGAACACGATCATGGCATGTTCGATGGAACTGAGCGATTCTTCCGGCCAATCTACCGCTACAACCTCGTCGATAGCTGGATTCCGGCGCTTGACGGCGTTGAGCCGAAGCTCACGAACGGCGCTTCCGTCGCCGATATCGGTTGCGGGCACGGCGCATCGACGATCATCATGGCCGAGGCATATCCGGCGTCGCGCTTCGTCGGCTACGACTTCCACGCGCCATCAATCGAGCGCGCGCGTGAGGCTGCCCGCTTGGCCGGTGTCTCCGATCGGGTGATGTTCGAGGTGTCCGACGCCGCTGCATTCCCTGGCGCAGAATACGACCTGGTCACCTTCTTCGACTGCTTCCACGACCTGCCGAATCCAGATCTCGCCGCCCAGCGAACCTGTCAGGCGTTGGCGTCCGACGGAACCGCGCTGATCGTTGAGCCAATGGCCGGCCGCAGCGCGCAAGGCAACTTCAATCCGATCGGTCGCGTCTTCTCAGCGGGCTCACTGCTAATCTGCACTCCGAATGCGCTAGCCGGCGGCACGACCGCGCTCGGTGCCATCGCCAGCGACGCGGCTATCGAGGAGGCAGTCAAGGCCGGCGGATTCACCCGCTTCCGCCGCGCGGCCGAAACCCCATTCAATCGGGTCTTCGAAGCACGCAAGTAGCGTCAGCAGCGATCGATCGAGCTCCTGCATCGCGTACACTGCCGCCGTCCCCAGATCGCCCGGGACGCAGCGCGGGTACACGACAGGAGCTCGAACGATGCCGATCTCAACTGATGACCTGGTGCAGTTGGCGCTGGAGCTGTCCGGCATGCCGGAGCTACCGGCTGACTCGTCCGTCAATGTGCCAGGCACAGGTATGTCGCGCCTGCTGTTCGGCATCGAC
>JBDHWD010000246.1:0-2698 GCA_039810005.1 Thermomicrobiales bacterium
AACCCGGCAGACGTTTCCGGTCCGGACACGACAGCCGGCTTCACCTACGCTTTCAATTGCGCTGACGGTAGCGGTTACAACAGCTTCAGCACGGCAAGCAGTCGTGCCTGCCCAACCTATGACAACGCCGTTCTCAGCGTCGGCGGTCGAATTCGCGACAAAGACGGCGGCATCAGCACCTACAACACAAGCGTGACCATCCTCAATGTGCCACCGACGGTGGGTGCAATCAGCGCTCCAGCCGGTCCGGTCATGGTGGGCACGCAGGTGCATGTTAGCGCGCCATTTACTGATCCGGGCATAGCTGATACCCACACATCGAGTTGGGATTGGGGCGATGGATCGGTCACGCCGGGAACAGCTCACAGCTATGTGGCAACTGGCAGCCATGTCTACACCAGAGCCGGGATCTTCACCATCGTCGTTACCGTGACGGACGACGATGGTGACTCCGGCAGTGCGACGTTCGAGTATCTGATCAGCGTCGATCCTGCGGCCGGGACGCTCGTTGGTGCCGGCACCTTCACTTCGCCCGCCGGCGCGTGGACCGAACGACCGACGGTTCAGGTCGGCGGCGAGTTCCGGGTCAACACGTGGTACCCGCGCGGCGGCACGCTACCGACCGGCTATCTGGAATTTGAGCTTGCTCCATCCGCCCGGACGACATCTCCGTTCCATCTGCGGACCAGCAGTTTCGATTGGCTGGTGGTGACGCCAGATGTTGCCTGGGCATCAGGCAGGGCGACGGTGAATGGACGCAGCGGCTTCGGCTTCTGGTTCGCAGCCAGCGATGGGCCGGACCGGCTGCGGCTGAAGGTCTGGAATCTGTCGACGGGCATCGTCGTCTATGACAATCAGCCTGGGGCCAGCGTCGCCGCAATGCCCACGCTGCCGCTGAAGCTCGGCACAGTCACCATCACCCGGCTTCGCCTCTGGTAGCGCAGGCAGTCGCCTGAACCATTGGCCGATTGTCGTTCCTGGCCGGGACGGCAATCGGCCACTCTCTCTTGTTCGCGTGTGTTTGGGCGCCACTCTGCAATCGAATCTGGTACGAACCTGACATACTGCGGCACGGAACTGTAGCTGAAAATTGATTGTTGCGGGCGCATGCTGACGGCGGACCGACGAGCATCTCGTCGTCCGAAAGGAGTCAGCCATGCGCCCTCATCGGCTGGTTAGCCTGGCGTCGATCGCTCTTGGTATTGGCATAGCCGCCGTCGCGATACTCGGCCCGCTCTGGCTGAACGTGATTCGGCAGCACATCTCGCCCAACGTTGAGAATCAGGTCGTCGGTGCCGACGCCGTCTCGCTCTTCGTCGTCGCACCGTTGGCTCTTACGGGTGGGCTGCTGTGGTGGCGAGGTCATGGGTTAGCCCCGTCGCTCACCTTCGGACCGGCAGCGTATGCCGTCTATATCCACTTTCAGTACATCGTCGGCTCGGAGTACGAGCGTTACCCCGGCAACAGCGAACGATACTTCGCGCTCTTCTATGCAATCGTGCTGCTCGGTCTGCTCGTCGCTCTGATGTCGTGGTCGCAGCTTGGGGCTGGGGATTTGCCATCTCGACGCGTGCGACTATCGGCAACCTGGTTGCTGATCGCGGTCAGCTCGCTGCTTGGTCTGGCGTGGATCAAGGCAATTGCCGATCTGATCGGCGGCACGCGGACAACCGAGTACCTCGAAGCGCCTGTGCTGTTCTGGCTGGTAAAGACAATGGATCTCGCGTTCGTCATTCCGGCTGCGGTGGCCACCGGCGTCGGGCTGCTGCGCCACAGCGCCCTCGCGGCGCGCGTTGCTGCCGGGATGACCTGCTGGCTGGCGCTGATGATGGCGTCGGTTGCGGCGATGGGTGTTGTCATGTGGCTGAACGACGACCCCTCGGCGTCGCCGCTCTTCGTCGTTGTGCTGGTGCCGGCTGCGATCGTGATGGCGGCGCTGACTGTTGCGTTCTGGGGCGCTCGGAGTGGCGCGCGAGATGAGCACGTTCGCCGTCGCGTTTCGACGCTTGGCGGCACTCACCAGCACACCTGAGTGCCAACAGGCCGCGATTGTGTCCCCCTCTGGATAGCCGTATTCTTTCTGCAGGGGGCACATGGCACGACAACCGTACGAACCAGGCAACTCACCCGACGAGCGCGTGGTGCATTGGACAGATTGGCTCGATTTCCGACGCCTGCTGCCAAGTAGCAGTGGCATTGAGAGCTCGCGCTACCTCGGTAAGTGGCTTCTTCTCGGCGTCGCAGTCGGCATCGTCGCCGGCCTCGGCGCGGTCGTCTTCTACCGTGCGCTCGAATTCGCGACGCAGATCTTCCTTGGCGATATCGTTGGCTACACGCCACCGCTTCCGGTTGGTGAGGGTTCACCGGTTCGCGAGGCGATGGGCCGGCCGTGGCTCCTGCCAGTTGTAACTGGTCTCGGCGGCCTGCTTTCCGGCCTCATCGTTTTTACGCTCGCGCCGGAGGCAGAAGGGCATGGGACTGACGCCGCGATCGAGGCGATTCACTACAAGCAGGGGCGGCTACGTGCGCGCGTTCCGCCGATCAAGCTGATCGCCTCGGCGATCACGATCGGGTCGGGCGGCTCCGGCGGTCGCGAGGGACCGGCGGCGCAGATCTCGGCCGGCTTTGGCTCAATCCTGGGCATGTGGCTGAAGCTCGATGCTCAGGACCGCCGCATCCTTGTCGCGGCCGGTATGGG
>JBDHWD010000247.1:0-2685 GCA_039810005.1 Thermomicrobiales bacterium
ACGAGTGGACACTGGAGCTACCCGGCCTCGAAGTACCAGCAACGCCGGAAGACGTACCGAGCGCGGCTGCCAGTCAGCTTGTCATTCGGGACGCACTCAAGATCGGCGTCGAGATCTGCGAATCGGATTGGCCGGATCTGATGGCGCTGTGCCGCGCGACCGGCGGGTTACCACTAGCCCTGAAGGTCGCGGGCAATGCACTCAGCACATTGACCTGCGCTGAAGTCGCCTGCGAGTTGGCCGAAGGAGCGATGCTCCTTGAGGACGGCACAACCGTTACCGGGGACTCGGTGAGCGTGAAGGACGCCATCCATCGCTCGATTGCGCTTCTCCCGCCTGCCGAGCAGCGGTCGCTACCGAAGCTGGCTGTCTTCACCGCGCCATTCCAGCGCGACGCCGCGGCAGCGGTTCACGTGTCATTCTCGGCGCTAGCAGAATATTGCCGACATTCACTGGTAACGCGAGACATCAACGGGAACTATGCGCTGCACCCACTCGTCCGACGCATTGTTAGTCCTCGACTCGCGGAAGACCCCGAACATATGCGGGAAGTCTGCACTCAGCACGCGGCACATTATGCGGCGATCGTCGACGACATTGGACCGACGATCAACACGAGCCGCAACGCGGCAATGGTCAGCGACGGTATGGTCTGGGCGAACGTGCAGGCTGCCTGGGACTGGGCAACCGAAACACGCGATCTCGCGCTCTTGCAGCGTCTGTTTCCCGGTCTCGACTCCTGGTATCTGCGCAGCGGCGAACACGCCCGGTGGGGAGACAGTATCAGGCGGGCGCTGGCGATAGCGCCGGGCACGACTGCCGCTCCAGAATGGAGCGAGTTCGTTGTCCGTCTGCACGCCGGCGCTGCTGAGACTCTGTTATGGCAGGGAAACCTGGACGCAGCATTTGCCAGTATTGCCCAGGCACGTGCAATCGCACAGCAGATCGATCCGATTCGGCTGGAAGCGCTCCTCAGTCTCGTCGAAGGCCGCCTGTTGCGCTTCCGCGACAGTGATGGCGTCGCTGCGCGCGAGTCGCTGCATCAGGCGCGCGCGATCGCGCACGTGACCGGAGCGACGGCGATTGAAGCGGCCAGCCTGATGGCGTTGGGCCACGCTGCCTACGACATCGATGATTTCGCAACCGCCGAGTACTACGCGCACCGCGCTGCAACTGCGTACCGCGCCATCGGCGACCGCTACGCGCTGGCTCGCACAACAATGCAGCAGGCGCGTCTGCTGGTCGCGCGGGGCAGCTTCCGCACGGCAGAGACGGCTGTCAATGAGACGATTCGCATCGCTCAGACGTTTAGCGACCGCTACGTCGAAGCCTCGTCGCGTGCATTGCTCGGCACGATATTCGACGTGGGATACGGTCGCCATCGCGACGCCGAAGAGCACTTCCAGGCAGCTGCGTGCATCGGGAAACACACCGGCGACCCCTATCTCGAAGGAATCATTCTCCGGGGCCGCGGCCGAAACGCGTTGCACACGGGGGATTTCGACGAAGCGGCGATCTGCTTCTCCAGAGCGACAGTGCTGGCGAGGGACCATAGCAATCTACGCGCGCTGGATGGGACACTCGTCTGCCTCGCCTACTTGTCGATTGCAACGAGAGACTACGCCGCTGGCGTTGATTACGCAGAGCAGGTCGTGCGATCGGCGCAACAGATGAACCGACAGTTCACGCGAGCGACGGGCCTGCTGGCAAGCGGATTAGCCCACGAATGTCTGGGCCTGCCCTTTGAAGCAACGGCCGCGTATTCACAGGCCATCTCAATCGCCGAAACCCTCCACCTGCCGCACATGCACTGCGAAGGACTTGCCGGTGTTGCCGGCGTCATGTCGGCAAAAAACGATCACGATCTGGCGCGGCACGCTATTCAGCCGGCTATTGATTTCCTTCTCCGCAATCAGCTATGCGGATGTGAGGAACCGTCTCGCGTTGCGCTCACTGCCTACCGAATTCTCAGCGGCAGACATGACCCTCGCGCCGAAGAAGTCGCCCGGTGCGGCGCTCGCATCGTCCAGCAGCGAGCCGATCTCCTGCCACATGATGAAGGCATCCGGTACATCCACGCATACCCGGAACGCGTGATACTGAATCAGATGCATCCGCGAACCTCCGCCTGAACATTCCCTCTGTTGCCGATTACGCAAACGTCCTGAGTCATGGATGAGACGATAGGGCGCTACGCTCGTCGTGCAATTGCAGTCGTACGTTGGTGCTTCTCGTAGCACCAGCGCGACAGACGATGGATGTGTTTGCCAGGAGGGATCACGATGGCAACGCTTACAGTCCTCGAATTCGAAACGGCCGATGGCGCCGAAAACATGGTCAAAGCGCTCGGCGATCTTCAACGCCAGCAGCTCATCACCCTGCAGGACGCGGCAATCGTCAGTTGGGAGAAGGGTAAGAAGAAGCCCAAGACCCGTCAGCTCGCCAACATCACCTCGGCCGGAGCGATGTCCGGCGCATTCTGGGGGCTCCTCTTCGGGCTGATCTTCTTCGTTCCGCTGCTCGGCATGGCGGTCGGCGCAGGCATGGGCGCGCTCGGCGCGGCGATGACCGACTTCGGCATCAACGACGACTTCATCAAGCAGCTCCGCGCCGATGTGACAGAAGGCACCTCTGCGCTGTTCCTGCTCTCAACCGGCGCTGTGCCCGACCGCCTCGCTGGGGAAT
>JBDHWD010000248.1:0-2673 GCA_039810005.1 Thermomicrobiales bacterium
TGTGGTCCTCGTTGATCCGCGCTTGGACGATGCCACGGAAGAGCACCTGCCCGCCGGCCGCCTTAGCGGCTGCGTCGGCCACGTCTTGGCCAGCCTCGCGTGCCGCGCGGATCGCCTTACCGACCTTCCGCGCCTTTGAGATGGTGCCGTTGAACGACTTATCGCGCGCAGTCACACCATCGAAGGCCATCAGCCCGCGCAGCCCACCACCCGAGACAACGGCCAGATGGCGCGCGATGTCCTCCAGACGCTGCCAGGAGACGACGCGCTCGACGGTGATAATGTCGCCCCAGGCAGACGCGAAGAGCGCTGGCTGCGCCGACACGCCGTGGATGTTGAAGGAAGAGAGGGAGATCTCCGGCACGGCTCGGTATCCAGCGACATCGGCGTCGAGCAGTGGTAAATCGTCCTCAGCACAGGTCAGCATCTCACGGAAGTTATTCGGCCCGATCTCGAACGGTAGAAACGCCTCCGGCTGGTGGCCGCATAGTTCCGCCATGCGCTGGTCGACGACTGAACGCCAGTCGGGACCTGGCGCGTCAGCCCAGTCGCCGAGTGGATAGAGGTAGTCTTTCTGCTGGAGCTGATCACGAATCCAGCCGACAGCGTCGATGTCCTGCCGCCACCAGCCAGCAATGCCGGGCGAGAGGTAGCGCTCGCGATCGGCGGCGCGCACCCCACCACCGACGCCAACTCCCATGTAGACGGTCTGGTCGTCCTTCAGATCCTGGGGATCGAGCAGAGTCGGATTGACGCCGCGGCTCAGGATCGGGTCAACGAACGCGTCGAATTGCTCTCGCGTCGGCCCTGTACCGCCCCCACCGGTCGCGATGGCACTCCCACCCACGACCATGTCCCACATGTCTTCCTTTGAAAGTACCGTGCCGGCCACCCTAGCCCCCTCTATCCTGAGGACAAGCCCCTTGGCCTGCCCTGACCATCTCCTCTTAACCGCTGACCGCTCGACGCGGTCAGCTACTCCACCCCGAGCTTCTTACACAGCTCCACCAGCTCTGGATGAACGTATCGCCCCTCGCGCTCAATCTCGACGCCGTCGGCGATCAGCGAGGGACGCAGGATAATGCCGTCGGTGTGGCTGGGCGCACCGAGGTTCTGCGGACCGATGCCGATGTCCATGCAGCCGAAGACGCGCTCGTCCTCGACGATCCGCCCGGTGATGCGCTTGACGCCGGGATTGAAGCCGAACGACAAGTGGGCGATACGGTACATCTGCTGGTTGTCGAACTGCGCCATCCAGCGATCGAAGGTGCGTGCCTGTGGCCCGCCCTCGATCTTGGTGACGTAACCGTTTTCGACCGTCAGTGTCACCGGCGCATCCAGCGGACCGATCTCAGCCGGCGGCCAGATCGCGCCGTCGAAGACGATCGTGCCGTTGATCTGATCGATCAGTGAACTGAAGCCTGACTGCCCCCCGAGCATGCGCGAGAAGCCCTGCCCGGGCTGGCCGGAACCCGGCAGGTAGGCTGGCGGATTCGGATCGATCGGACAGAGCAAGTCGGTGCCGTTCGGGTCGGTAATCCGTACTTCCTCCGCGGCCATGCACAGTTCGCGCAACTTGGTGCCAAGTTCGGTCATCACCGGGTAATCGACCTTACCGATCGTGCGCACCAGCATCTCGACGTCCATCCCGCCGTAGCAGGCGTGGCGACAGCCATTCTTGGTGGCGTTGAGGCGCGCGTCGGTATAGAGGATGTACTGGACGCCGAACTCAAACCAGACATCGGCTTCGGCCAGTGCCGCCGCCACCGGCTTGGGCGGCTCCATCTGCGCGTCCGGTTGAGTCTCGTACCAGACAACCACGGGGTGCGCTCCCGAAGCGTAGACCGCCTGCGCTACCGCGTTGACGACGCGGCTATCCCCGATCGTGTCACAGGTGATGACGACATTCTCACCCGGCTTGACCGGATGCACTTCCTCGACCGCCTTGCGCGCCGCCTGCGCTACCTCCCAAGACCAGTAATCGTCTCGCATCTCGGTGCCGATGAGGAATTCCATGTTCACTCCTTCCGGGAGCTAAGGGTTGGGGGCTTTCGCTGCCCCAACCCTCGTTACATCGCCAGATCGCCAGCCGCACGGACACGAATGCGCGTCGCGTTGCCGGGGAGGTACGCCAGCGGCACCTCGTGGACATCGACGATCTCAACTGTGGCCGGACTGGCCCCGGCCTTGACGGCCTCGTCCTTCGCCATCTGGCGTGCCAGCCCCATCGCCTGATCGCGGGTGTACTCCTCAAGCGAGAAGATGCGTTCGACCTCGCCGCTGCACTGAGCGATGGCCGCGCCGATCGCATTGGCTACGCCATAGTTCTCGGGGCGATGCACCTCGGAAGCGCCATGCAGGTCGGGCGCGATGATGACGCTCCCGCCACCGACCAGCACGACAGGCATAGGGTCGGCGCTGGTCTTCATCCGATCGATCGTGTGCTCGCAGGCTTCCTTAATCTTCGCCGTGGCGGTCGCAACCAACTCTGGATCAAGGTCGGCAATGCGCGACGGCTCACCCATGGTCGCCCGCCCGGAGGCAACGGCGATATCGGAGAGCGTGAGGGTATCGCCGCCGAAGACGATGCCCTCCGTGGTGATGCGATAGCCGACACTGTCAGGACCAAGCTTGAGATCGCCATTCTGGTGGACGCGGGTGCCGCCTCCGAGG
>JBDHWD010000249.1:0-2672 GCA_039810005.1 Thermomicrobiales bacterium
TACGCCGGAACTGAGTACGAGGTCCTGCTCGGTCGACTCATTGCCAACGAATTGGCCGAAGACGGCTGGATCGCCCCCGGCCCCGCTAGCCGCCTCCCGACCGGACGGTCGTATCGCTAGAACATGTGGGCGCTGGCGCTGCGCGCAAAAGCAGCCCGACGGATCAACAGCGGTTCGCTCGCCGCGAACGCCGTGCCTAATCAGCGGTTGCGCTATCGGCACTGAGCGATTGCGCAGCTTCGCTCTCACCGATCGCGGCGTCGCTCCGCCGCATCGTGCTGAATAGCAGCGCCACACCAACGACGCCCATGACCGCCACCGCGACGACAAACAGATTCGCTTGCAGATCGCTAAAGCCGATCTTCTGCAAGTTGAAGGTGATGACGCTGATGTCGCGGCCATCCCAGAGTCTGCGAACGTGCTCGACGATCGGCGAGGTTGAGAGGTGCCAGTAGATGTCCGGGTCGGCATTGCCGCGACCGGCCTGCTCGTACTCGGCGTGGATCTCGATCAGATAGGGGTTGAAGTCGACGATGCTACCGAGGAGCGCAACGCCCAACCCTAGCCCTGCGAGAATCCAGGCGGCCAATCGGGCCGCTGCCGACGAGCGCAGGAGCGGGCCGAGGCCGAGGATAGCAAAAGGCAAGAGCGGCACAAGCATGCGCGGCCCCCAGACCCAGCCGCCCCACCACGACCACCACTTGGCGTTCTGGATCAGCACGATCGCCGCGATTGCCGCGTAGAGCGTCGCGGCTGCGCGCTGCTCGCGCCAGAAGCGCGGCCAGGCGACGACGGCCAGCGCGGTCAGCGGTGCGTAGAGGAACACGCTCTTGCCCGGGCTGATGAGCAGGCCGGCAAGTCCGGAGAGTAGTGGCGTATCGAAGCGCTCGCCGGTATAGCCGTTGTCGAGCGGGCTGCCGAATCGCGCGGCGTTGTGCCAGAGCAGCAGTGCCAGGCAGGCTAGCGCGGGCAGTCCAAACGCCGTTGCTGCGCTAACCGCCGAGCGTTTCCAGTCGCGCGGAAGCGTCGGATGCTGTCGCACCCGCCGGACACGATCGCTGAGCGCGACGAGCGCCGCGCCCTCTGAATGCGGCATGGCTGCCCAGATCGCGTACAGCAGGAACGGCGGGATCAGCAGCGCGCCGACGACGCGGGTCAGCACGGCGTAGCCGAGGCCGAGCGAGGCAAACGCGAGCCAGGCAAGGCGCGCGTTGCCGGCACTCTGGCGGTAAGCGAGCAGGCCGAGCGCGCCCATCAGGAGGCAGGCGGTGAAGAGCGGCTCGCTGAAGAATGTCTTGGAATACGGCCAGGCGAGTGTCGTCAATCCCCAGGCGAGCGCCAGTCCGCAGGCAAGCCGAATGCCATTACCCAGGCGCAGCGACAGCAGAAAGACGAGGACGCCGGTGGCAGCAGTGACGAGCTGATTGAACAGCGAGACCGCGTAGAGGTAGAGCGCCTGATCGAAGATTGGGCCGAGCGCGACTTCGCGCAGCGCCTTGGCGAGCAGGATCACGACAGCAGCCAGCAGCGGCTGGCCTAATCCGTACTTCGAGAAGTAGAGGCCGTGCTGGCCCTCGACGATCTGCCACGCAAGATCGGGATTCGGCTCAAGGACGATGGTGTGGCGAAGCGCCAGCGCCTTGGCCGTCTCATACATGACATAACCGTCGGAGCTATAGAACTCGCCACCGTGGGTGAGGAGATAGCAGGTCAGCAGAGTCAGAAATATCCCGGCTGCTGCGATCACAATCGGCTTGTTTGCCGCTCCGGCTGTCTGAATGCGTCCGGCCGATTTGTCCATCAGATCCTGCCCCATGCGCCGTGCCAACACCGAATAGTATCGAACTCGCGTGATTCAGCCGATGGCACGACAGACGCGACAATGATCAACGGCGACGTTGAGAGGGGACCGGATGGTGAAGCGGGCGTTCGACATCGATGACGTGATGCAGCGGTTGGAACAAGCCGTCGAGCCGTACCCGAAGGCCGCGCTCTTCGAGCTTGCTGAGCGCGGCTACACGTCGCCGTTCGAGCAGCTCGTCGCCTGCATGATCTCGATTCGCACTCGCGACGAGACGACGCTACCGGTCGCGGAGGTGCTGTTCCAGCAGGCGCGGACGCCGAAGGCGATGCTGCGACTCGGCGAAGAAGCGATCGACAAGCTGATCGACCGCGCTACATTTCATGAGTCCAAAGCACGTCAGATCGTCCAGATTGCGCAGCGTGTCATTGACGAGTTCGGCGGCGAGGTGCCGTGCGATGACGAGCTGCTGCAAACCTTCCCTGGAGTCGGGCCGAAGTGCGCGCATCTGGTGCTGGGGGTCGCCTGCAACGCGCCGCGCGTATCGGCCGACATCCACGTCCATCGCGTGACGAACCGCTGGGGCTACGTCCAGACGCGAACGCCCGAGCAGACGATGGTTGTCCTGGAGGAGAAGCTGCCACAGAAGTACTGGCTGGAGATTAATCGGCTGCTGGTGCCGTTCGGCAAGCACATTTGCACCGGCAACTTGCCGCGCTGCTCAACCTGCCCGTTGCTGGATGTCTGCCAGCAGGTCGGCGTGACGACGCATCGCTAGCGGACTACCAGCCCGGCGTCGGCTCCGGCGCGGCTCGGCGCGGCTCTTCCTTCGCTGAGCCGGAGCGTTCCGGATCGTCGTTCAGATAGTAGG
>JBDHWD010000250.1:0-2663 GCA_039810005.1 Thermomicrobiales bacterium
GCTCACTGGCCATCGCTCGCTACGACGTCGCTTTCCACGGCCAGGCGTCGCACGCATCCTCCGCGCCGGAGAATGGCATCAACGCACTCGACGCGCTGCTGCAGGTCTTCTTCTCGGTCAATCAGCTTCGGCAGGCGTTCCCGCCACAGACCCGCATCCACGGCATCGTCACCCACGGCGGCGACGCGCCGAACATCATTCCCGACTACGCGGCTGGCCGCTTCCTGGTGCGTGCCAACGACCAGCAGTACCACGAGAAGCTGAAGCAGCAGTTCCGCGACATCTGCGCGGCCGCCGCGCTGGCGACCGGCGCACGCGTCGAGATCGACGAGGGGCTGGGCTACAAGCAGCGCGTTTGCAACACAGCGCTCGTAGACACGTTCCGCTCGAACCTGGAGCAGCTCGGCGTTCCCTACGAGGTGCCGACGGCGACGACCGGCGTCGGATCAAGCGATATCGGCGACGTCAGCCAGCTTGTTCCGACGATCCATCCGTATTTGCAGATTTGCGACAAGGGTGTCTCCGGCCACACGCCCGGCTTCGCCGAGGCCGCCGCCAGCGACCGCGCCGACGAGCTGACCGCCACCGGCGCAACCTTGCTCGCCTGGACCGCCGCCGAGGTTCTGCTGCGCCCCGACCTGCGCGACCAGCTGCGCACGACCTTCCGCGAGCAGATGGGCCGCGATCCGGCGTGACGCGGGATTGCTGCTGCCTGATATCCCAGTTGCGTTGTTTAGAGTGAATCTATAGGCGCGACGACATCTGGACTAGTGATGGACTGGCACGCCCTCAAACACGTATTCCCCAGCATCGGCAATTGGCTGATATCCGATGCGTTGGTAGATTCGATTGGATGTGGGATTCGCGAGATCGGTAAATAAGAAGCAGTAGCGATAGCCAGCGTCGAGAATGTGCTGGCTGACGGCAGCCACACAGGCGCTTGCGTAGCCGTTTCCCCGATGACGTGGTGGCGTATAGACGCTACCGATCCGGATTCCATTCGGAGTTGAGCCGCTGGTGATGGCCATCGAAACAGGCTCGTCGTCGTCCCAGATGTAGATCGTTCGAGCAGGTGATAGCAGAACAGCGTCTGCTGCCCGTGCGGCCGATTCGACGTCATGGCTGCCATAGGCTTCGGCATGGAAGGCTGTAAACCACGATCGTAGTAGGGTTCGATCTTCTCCGGTTGCTTGCCTCAGCCTGCCGCGAACATTCGCTGGTCGATTCACTGCTTCCAACTGGTAGATACGTTGGGCAATGCCAGGTTGAAACGTTTGATCGGTCATCTGTCGCCAGACTTCAGCGAAGGCTCGGGCCACCTCTGGAGGCCCCAGAACTCCTGGAAGTGCTGGATAGGACGCATGGATATCCTGGGCTAGCAGTTCAATGGCCGCCATCGGTGCAACGCTCAGATGAAGCATGTGCGGGGGTGTTCGCATCGCCGCAACTATGACGGTACCGGCTTCTTCGACTGTCGCGAAATAGAGGGGCGGTTGGTATTCATTCTCGCCGCGCACGATATCGCCGGCGATTCCGAGCAGGATGTTGTGTTGAGCCTCACTCGTTTGCAGAAAGTCTGTCGCCCGGCTCAGGAACGTTACGGCATCTGGTTGTCGACAAACGTGCATGGTCTGCCCCAATCCTTGTCGAGCGGTATCGTGGATGATGCTTGCATCGTAACTCGCCTCTTAGCGTGGAGGGGCGACCAAACGTATGGCCAATCGCCGAACAGAACAGGTATAGCTGGAAGGAGAGAATAATGATCCAGCTCAAGCGCGCCTACGATCCGCCGTCTGCCGATGATGGTGCCCGCTATCTCGTCGATCGGCTGTGGCCGCGCGGGGTGCGCAAGGAGGCGCTGGAGATCGAGGGCTGGCTGAAGGACGTCGCGCCGAGCACCGAGCTTCGCAAGTGGTTCGGCCACGACCCCGAGAAGTGGCCGGAGTTTCAGCGGCGCTATCGCGCCGAACTGGACGGCAATACTGACGCCTGGCAGCCGCTGCTCGACGCCGCACGCAAAGGAACGGTGACGCTGGTCTACAGCGCCAAAGACACCGCGCACAACGACGCTGTCGTCCTGAAGGCGCTGCTGGAGGAGCGGCTGGCTCGCGACTAGTGTCCGATCGCTGGTATGGTTGCCGGAGAAGCCGATCGTCCGCGGGCCAGAGGAAATTCGATGAACCCACGACGCCGTCTTGTCGCTGCAGCCCTTGTCGCAGTGGTTGCGCTCCCCGCCGCCACGCCGGTTGCTGCCGCGCCATACTTCACCGATACAGCCTTGCGCCACGGCACGTCTGCCCCGTCGGCGATCGTGACGCCACGCGGCGGCGAACGCGTGCTGACCGCTTACTATACGCAGCAGGACGGCTCAATCTACGAATCAAGCAATTGCGGGATCGCTGCCATTGCCATGTCCATGGCGGCCTACGGCCATGTCGAGCCGCTGTTCGATCTGCGCGAGTCGGTCAACGCGATTACCGGAGACTGGTACCCGGATAGCGGGCTGGATTGGTCGTCACTCATTGCTGCCCTGCAGCAGCGTGGCTTCGCCGTCAATGGCCCGTATGCAGATGGCGGTTTCCGAAGCTGGACGATTGATGACATGCTGAATGAAACGCGCGCCGGGCGCCCGGTGATTACGCTCGTCCATCAGCGGTCATTGC
>JBDHWD010000251.1:0-2661 GCA_039810005.1 Thermomicrobiales bacterium
GAAAGACGAGCCATGTTTGAGACACTAACAGACCGCCTGAATAACGCCTTCTCCCGGCTCGGCAACAAGGGCATGCTGACCGAGGCAGATGTCGACGAGGTGATGCGTGAGGTCCGCCGGGCGCTGCTCGAAGCGGACGTCAACTTCAAGGTCGTGCGCGACTTCGTCGCTGCTGTGCGTGAGCGCGCGGTTGGTGAGGAAGTCCTCAAGGCTCTCAGCCCGGCCCAGACGGTCATCTCGATCGTCAATGACGAGCTGATCAAGATTCTCGGCGACGAGCCGGTGCCACTCAAGACGGCGGACACCGGCCCGACGATCATCATGCTGGTTGGTCTGCAGGGCTCCGGTAAGACGACCCACGCCGGCAAATTGGCCAACCACCTGCGCAAGCAGGGCCGCAACCCGATCATGGTCGCCGCCGACGTCTATCGTCCTGCCGCCGTCAATCAGCTTGAGACGCTCGGCCGCCAGCTGAACATCCCGGTCCATAGCGAGGGCACGACCCAGAAGCCGCTGACGATCGCGCAGAACGCGCTGCGCTCCGCGCGCGACCGCGGCCAGAATCCGATCATCATCGATACCGCCGGTCGGCTCCAGATCGACGACAAAATGATGCAGGAGCTGGAGGAGATCGAGCGCGAGATCAAGCCGACCGAGATCCTGCTCGTCGTCGACGCGATGACTGGCCAGGAAGCGGTCAACGTCTCCGAAGAGTTCGCGCGTCGGCTGGGATTGACCGGCCTGATCCTGACCAAAATGGACGGTGACGCGCGCGGTGGCGCGGCGCTCTCGATCCGCTCGGTCGCCGGTATTCCGATCAAGTTCATCGGCACCGGCGAGCGCATGGATGCGATCGAGCCGTTCTACCCCGACCGCCTCGCCTCGCGCATCCTCGGCATGGGCGACATGCTGTCGCTGATCGAGCGCGCGCAGGAGCAGGTGACTGAGGAAGAGCGCCAGGCGCTCGAAGAGAAGATGCTCGATGGTCAGTTCGACCTTGAGGACTTCCTCAATCAGCTCCAATCGCTGAAGAAGATGGGGCCGCTGACCCAGATTCTGGAGATGATCCCCGGCATCGGCCAGGCGGTCCGCCAGCAGAATGTCGAGATCACCGACGACGCTTACAAGCAGGTCGAGGCAATCATCTATTCGATGACCCCACAGGAGCGCCGCCACCCTGACATCATCAAGCCCAGCCGCCGCAAGCGCATCGCGGCCGGCTCCGGCACGACCAGCGAGGATGTCAACGACCTGCTGAAGCAGTTCCGCGAGATGCAGAAGATGATGGCGCAGCTCGGCGGGCTGGCCGGCGGTCAGATGCCCGGCGGCAAGAAAGGCAAGCGCGGCGTTATGAGCCGCATGCCGGGACAGCTCGGGCAGATCGGCCAGATGCGCGACATGATGAAGCAGATGGAAGCGGCCGGCATCGACCCCAACCAGCTCGGCGGAATGCCGGGCGGGCTGCCGGGCATGAATCCCGGCGACCTCGACGCGATGATGCAGCGCGGCGGACAGCTCGCGCCGCTCAATCCGCGTGCGACAGCCAAAAAGCCGCGCGACCACGCGAAACCACCACGGGCGCAGGGCGGGAAGCGCCGCAAGAAGCGCTAGCCTGACACGGAAAGAAATGCCGCCGCATCGTTGATGCGGCGGCATTTTGCATGTGACGTTGCTACTGGGTCAGTGCGCACTTCAAGCAGCGAGTCACCGGCAATCGCTAATGATTGGCGAGGCTGAGGCGCGAGAACGATCGCGAGATGACATGTGCCGTCCTCTAGCCTTCAACAGCGTGCTGCTTTCCAGCCGCCATCGCATGCTGCGTCTCGCTTAGACCGCGCGTCGGCCAGTGACGAGCTGGAGAATGAGGACGATAAGCGCAATGACGAGCAGCAGATGGATCAGGCTGCCGCCGATACTACCGATAAAGCCCAGCAGCCAGAGAATGACCAGGATCAGAATCACAGCCCATAACATCGAATGACCTCCACACCTCCCACCGGAGCGACAACCCGCCTGAACCGGTGTCATACTTGAACGAAGGCGACTCGAGAGCGGTCGCCTTCGTTTTCCTTTCTCGCTCTAACGCACCACTCGTGCCACCCATTGCCCTGAAGGCACCCGGCGCGAGCTGGCACATACCCGGAGGTTGCCGCAATGGAGCAGGATTTCCTCGTCTCGACGGAGTGGCTCGCTGAGCATCTCGATGACCCGAATATCCGGATCGTTGACTGCCGCTATGCCTTCGATCGCGACATGGAGGAGGCATACCGAGAGAGCCACATCCCCGGCGCGGTCTACCTCAACTGGTCGCGTGATCTCTCCGACGCCGACCACCAGGTCGACGGGATGATCGCCCCGCCAAAGCAGGTCGCGGCGGTCATGGAGCGCCTGGGCATCGGAGACGACACTCGCATCATTGGCTACGACCACGAAGGCGGCCACTTCGCCTCGCGCCTCTGGCTGGTGCTGGCGCGCTATGGGCACGGGGATCAGATGCGCATCCTTGATGGCGGCTGGACTGCCTGGCAGCAGGAGAATCGTCCGGTCATCGACGCCGAGCCAACGCTGCCAGATTCGGTCACATTCACCATCGATCAGAACCAGGCACGTCCGGGGCTCATCGCCGACTGGCGCGAGGTCAACGCAGCGACATCCGATCCA
>JBDHWD010000252.1:0-2654 GCA_039810005.1 Thermomicrobiales bacterium
ACAAAAAGGCGGCCGGACTGGGGAAAGTCCGGCCACGGGGAAAGGGATGGGGTGGGAGGAGTGAGATTCGGTGTTAGCGGCCGCTCTTGCGGCGGCCCTGCCGTCGGCTGAGGTCTGCCATCTCGCGTTGTCGTGTCTCAGCCAGCAGCTTCATCAGGGTCAGATCGTTCAGCATCATTGTTCACGCTCCTGCTTCGTTGCAGAACGCCGTCTCCGGCTCGTGTCGGGTCGCTCCGTTGCGACTGTTGAGGCGGCGACTCCGCTCACCTCACCGACGATGATCAAACTATAGGCCGACCGCGGCGCTGGTGCGCCGACGCTTCGGCCTGTTTTGAGCCTGTCCAAAGGTGCAGGTATTTGCGCGGAAAATGGCCATTCCGCGCCATTTTCGGGTCTTAGCGGCAGTACCGCTCCGCCAGCCGGACGACCTCGTCTCGCTCGTCCACGCCGAACCACGGCGCTGAGCCGACCGCCGCGTTCTCGGCCAGATGCTCCGGACTGGAGGTCGCGGGAATTGCGACCGTCACCCGGGGATCGCTGAGCACCCACTTCAACAGGACCTGCGGCCAGGTCGCGCAACCAAAGCGCGCAAACGGCTTCAGGGCATCAGCGGGTGGGCTGGTCTGCGTCAGCGTGCCTTCGCCGAACGGCCGCATCACGATCACCGCCAGTCCGCGCTCGGCAGCCAGGGGCAGGATCTCCTGCTCCGATTCACGCTGGAACGGGTTGAGCGGGATCTGCACCGAATCGATCTCTTCGCTGCGCAGCACAGCCGCAAGCTCCGGGAAGGCGCTGGATTGATAATGCGTCACGCCATAGCCTGCGATCTCGCCGGCGGACTTCATGCGCTGAAATACCGGCAGCAGCTCCCGCCAGCGCACGAGGTTGTGCACCTGGTAAATGTCGATGCGATCCTCGAAGTAGTGCAGCGCGCGGTCGATCTGTGCGTAGCCCTCAATCGGATCAGGCGTCCAGACCTTCGTCGCGACAATCGCTCGATTGCGCCGGCCGGTCAGGGCAGCGCCGAGCACGCGCTCGGCCTCGCCATACATCGGCGACGAATCGAAGAAACGCACGCCGAGGCGCAGCGCGTGCGTCACCAGGTCCGTCCGGGCCGCCTGCTCCTCTTTGCCGTAGACATCGAACGTGCGCCAGGTCCCCATCCCAACGACCGGCACCCGCAGGCCAGTCGTGCCGAAGTCGCGCTCTTCCATCAGGCATCCCCCTCATCTTCGCCCACACCACCAACCAACAGGTCTACCAGGTCGCCCAGGTGGTGAACGCGGAAGTCCGGTTCGTAGCCGAGGGGATCGAGGGGCATATTGCGACGGTTGAGCCAACAGACGGACAGCGACGCGGCCTTCGCGCCTGCGACGTCGAAGCCATTCGTGGTAACAAACAGCACTTCGTGGGGTCGCGCCATGACACGTTCGGCAGCAATGCTATAGAGAAACTGATGTGGCTTGAAGACCTGGACGAGCTCACTGGTGAGCACATCGTCAATATATTCAGCCAGACCGTTGCGCGCAATCAGCGGTCTGAGCATCCCGCGTGTGGCATTCGAAAGGATTATGATGCGACCACCGGATTGATCGAGCCGAGCGAGTGCCTCCTGGACATCCGGGAATGCAGGCAATTGCACCCAGGCGCGCATTAATCTGCCACGCTCATCGGGATCAATTGCCAACTCAAACGAGGTGATCGCATAGTCGAGTGCTTCTGAAGTAATCTGACCCCAGTCGCTATATTGGTCGATCACGGTTCGCAGAATGGCGTACTCCAACTGCTTGGCACGCCACATCTGGACGAACGGTTCGGGATCCGGCACCACTGTGGCGCAGACTTCCTGCAGCGCGTCAACATCAAAGAGCGTTTCGTACGCATCGAAGATGATTGCCGCGAACCCACCAAACCGTGTCGATGTCATTCCGGCTCATTCCGCTCTCCAACCGAGGATGATCGATGGTATCTCGGCTGACGATCTTTCGATGGATTAGACACAACCATGCAATGCCATTCGCATGGTCGATACCACTTCCGGATGAAGGTCTAGCGCATATGTCATCGTTATGCTATTGTAGGATCCACGTCAGCTGACCAGCCATAGGTGGTAGAGTCCGATTCTCCTGGCCGACCCCGAGGCGCACGGTTCTCAGGTGACGATTTGGTATACGGTTTGTCGTCACCACGACGGCATGCGCCGAGGAGAAGGTATCTTCATGGACCAGTATTCCGACGAGACACTGAGGTGTCGAGACTGCGGAAACGATTTCATTTTCACCGCTGGTGAGCAGCAGTTCTACGCAGAGAAGGGCTTCACCAACAAGCCCAGCCGCTGCCCGTCCTGCCGCGCCGCTAACAAAGCCCGCCGCGATTCATCGCTGAGCTACAACTCTGGTGGCGGCTCATACGGTGGCAACTCGTACGGCGGTGGCCGCGCCGAGCGCCAGATGTACCCTGCAGTTTGCGACGAGTGCGGACGCGACACAATGGTCCCGTTCCAGCCGAGCGGCAACAAGCCAGTGTACTGCTCCGACTGCTTCGCCGCCCGTCGGCAGTCGTCGTACGACCGCTACTAAACCCCAACACATACTCAGCAGGTTCAATGAGGTCGGCCTGTGCCGACCTCATTTTGTGTTGTGCGGGGAACCACA
>JBDHWD010000253.1:0-2650 GCA_039810005.1 Thermomicrobiales bacterium
GCTGTCGTTCCGAACGACTCGCCATGCTGATGCTGATATCCCGCTCCGAATGACAGAGGGCGACTGCCGAACCGGCGGGCTGTCCGAGTACGCGCACGTATCCCCACATACCCACGCACCACACCACGGAAAGGTCCAGCTATGGCCGTAAAGTCGATCTTCATGGACCCCAGTCGTTGCATCGGTTGCCGAGCCTGCGAGGCGGCATGTCGCGAGTGCGATACGCACAAGGGCGAGAGCATGATCATGGTCGATTTCATCGACCGCGGCATGAGCGTCGCGACCCAGCCAACCCTCTGCATGCACTGCCAGGACCCGGTCGCGCCGTGCGCGCAAGTCTGTCCGGTGATGGCGATCCTCATCACGCCGGATGGCGTCGTGCAGCAAGCCGAGCCATCGCGGTGCATTGGCTGCCGCAACTGCGTCTACGCCTGCCCGTTCGGAGTACCGAAGTTCGACATCGAGGCGCGGCTGATGAAGAAGTGCAACCTGTGCTACGACCGCACCAGTCAGGGGCTCCAGCCGTGGTGTGCGCAGGCCTGTCCGACACAGGCGATCTGGTATGGAGATTACGAGGAATTCGTCAACCAGCGTGAGGGCCGCGCCGTCGACGTGACCGTCTTCGGCTCGCAGTCGGTGCGGACGAAGAACTACCACGTCGTCCCGGAGGACGAACCGCGGCTCGATATCACGCTGCTCCTGCTGGAAGCCGAAAACGAGGTCGCGGCCACCAGTGCCGCCGGCGAGGAGGCATGGGTTCTATGAAGCAGGCTGACGGGCGCCAGATCAGCAATCGCGAGCGGGCTGAACGCTGGGCAGTGGAGTTCCCCTACGGCTGGGACGCCGACGATGCCGTGTCGCGCCGCCACCTGCTGCGCTGGGCGGTAATGGCATCCGGCGCGCTCTTCGCCGCCACAGCTGGCCTCGCCGGACTGGGCTTTCTGCGCGACCGGCGCACGGTCCAAATGCGGCAGATTGTCAGTGCCGACGAGCTTGAAGTTGGTGGCGTCCATTATTTCGACTATCCCGGTCAGGACAATCACGCCATTCTCCTGCGGCTGACCGATGATCGCTTCGTTGCCTACAGCGGTAAGTGCACGCACCTGTCCTGCGCCGTCTACTGGAACAGCGATCGCCAGATCCTGCACTGTCCGTGTCATGAGGGCGTCTTTGAGCCGGAGACCGGCGATCCGATCGCCGGTCCGCCGACCAGACCGCTACCGAAGATCGCCGTGCGGCAGGACAACGGCGTGATCTACGCGCTGGAGGAAACGCCATGATCGAGCAATCTGACCGCGACGACCAGCGTCTGGCGATCCCGACCAGCTCGGAAGGGCGGCATCCGGCCGTTGGGCAGACCGGCATCGTCATGCTCGGCCTCGCCTTCGGCATTCTGCTCGTGTCATTGCAGCTCTGGCTCCTGACACTGGCGTTTGATCTCTATTTGCTGGATCAGGATCGAGACACGTTGCTCGTCGCCGTCTTCTCGGGGCTCGTCTTCGTCGGCGGCCTGGCGATGCTGCGAGTGATCGACCGCTCGCCGAAGCCGCCACGACGACAGCGGTGATGCCGTGACGCGCGCACCCCGCGTTCGGCCATCCCAAACCGCACCGAGTCGTCGCGAGAACGCGCCTGGGCCGATCGGCGGCCAACTGGCCAACATCCTCGACGGTCTGCTGGTGCGCTTTCGTTTCGCCTCAATGGTCAAGCGCCACGATGCACGCTGGATGCTGGCGATCTTCAGCTTCATCAATGGCTGCCTGTCGATCGCGATCATGGCGACGGCGGCGCTGGTGTCCGGCCAGCCGTTCATTTTCCCGTCGCTCGGCCCGACGGCGTTCCTGTTCTTTTACGCGCCGCTCACCCCACCGGCCAGCCCGCGCAACGCATTCATCGGCCACCTCATTGGTGCAGCTGCCGGGTACATCAGCCTGGCGGCGTTCGGCCTGCTGCATGAGGGGCCGGCGCTGACGACCGGGGTGACGTCCGGGCGCGTTGGCGCGGCTGCGCTCTCGCTTGGCCTGACGAGCGCACTGATGGTACTGGCGCGCGCGCCGCATCCGCCGGCCGGCGCGACAACGCTCATCATTTCGCTCGGTATCCTGCGCGATCTCGACCAGATCGCCATCCTGATGGTTGCCGTTGTCCTGCTGACGATCCAGGCCATCGTCATCAATCGGCTCGCTGGCCTGCCCTACCCGCTCTGGGAAACGTCTCCCGAGCCGAAGGCGGCAGATGACGGGTAGTGGATGACCGCGGCGCTCAGTGGGCAGTCAACGTCAAATAGTCCGCTACCTCAGTGCGGCAGCCATCCCCGTCCTCTGTCATTTCGAGCGCGCACGCGAGAAATCTCCCCTGGCCTGATACAGACGACCGTAGCCGCGCCCCATCCTTTTCCTCTGTCATTCTGAACGAAGTGAAGAATCCGTTCCCCCGACCGACTGCATCAAACGGGTGGGAGATCTCTCACTGCCGGGTGCCCACTGGGCGGCAGATGACAGGACAAAAGGTAGGCTGTCGCATAGACAGTTAGGCGTTGACAGCCCGCTCAGACGCGATCCTGCAGTCCGTCGACACCACTCATCCGCGCGCAGCTCGCGCAGCAGAAGATGGAGCCGTTCGATTCGACCCCGTGGCCGATGATTTTGCA
>JBDHWD010000254.1:0-2639 GCA_039810005.1 Thermomicrobiales bacterium
GTTGACGCACGTGACCGCGCCTGCGTAGGATAATTCCGACAAGAACTCTCGGATATTCGTGACGATTCCGGTGCCTGGTTGCACAGATCGCATCGCTCGCCGCGCTTATGGCGCAACCGGACCACAACGTAAGGAGCCGCCCGTTGGTTCTTTCCGACGAGCGACCGCGCTCATCTGTTCACACGTTCTCGCGGCGCACGCTGTTGGCGGCCGTGCCGGGGCTCGCCCTCATCGTGGCCGGTGTCGCCTGCGGGGATGATGACGATGACACGTCCGCAGCACCGACGGCGACGACTGCGCCGACATCCAGCGCGGACACATCGCCAACCGCAGCGGACGAAGCGTCCCCAACTGCGGCGGAAGAGGGCACGACCGAGGAATCAGGTGGCAGCGGCTGGACCTTCATCGACGATCGCGGTGAGACGATCTCGCGCGACATCCAGCCAACGCGTGTCGTCGCCTACCTGCCGATCGCCGCGTCGCTCTGGGACTTCGGCGTTGAGGTCGTGGGTGTCTTCGGCACGACGCTGCGCCCGGACGGCACGCCGGAGATCTATGCCGGCAACGTCGATCTGGACAAGGTGGTGTCACTCGGCGAGACATACGGCGAAATCGACCTGGAGAAGCTCGTCGATCTGAAGCCGGAACTCGTCGTTTTCGACATCTACGATGCCGCCGAGTTTGACCTTTGGGGATTGCCAGGTGATGCCGTCGATCAGGTCGCGTCGATTGCCGACCTCGTCGGCATCAGCTTCGTCGGCGCGCCAGTCACCAGCACGATCGAGCGCATCGGTGAGCTGGCCGAGGCGGTCGGAGCTGACCTGAGTGCCGCGGCTGTCGTTGGCGACCGCGACGCGTTCGAAACGGCCAGTCAATCAGTGCGCGACGCCCTCGCCGACAAGGCGGAGCTCACGTCGCTCTTCGTTGCCGCCTGGCCGGAGAACCTGTACGTGGCCAATCCCCAGATCTGGGGCGACCTGCTCTACTTCAAGGAGCTTGGCCTGGACATCGTCGTCCCGGACGTCCCCGAAAAGGAGCTCTGGGAGACGCTCAGCTGGGAGCAGGCGAACAAGTACCCGTCCGACATCATCCTCAACGATGCCCGCGCCACTGCGCTCACCGAGGACGACCTGGCCGGTTATCCGACATGGCAGGCGCACCCCGCCGTCAAGGCGGGGCAGGTCGGCCCGTGGTTCACCGAGTTCGTCCCCAGCTATCCCGGCTTCACGACCGTGCTGGACAGCCTCGTTGAGACGATCAGCGGCAGCGATCCGGACGTCGTCTAGTTCCGTTTGGACACACATCATGCGGGCATGAGGGCTTGCTTTGCCCCTTGCCCGCTGTCGGTGTTGATGTCATCCTCTGCGTAAGATCACGTTCGCATCACCGGGCCTGTTTGTCTCGTCGCCTGCGTCGCCAGCCCGGCTGACCTCGACCGGGGGCAGACCAGTGCGGAGTGCACTCGTTCGCGTGTACCTGCTACCGCTCGCCGCGGCGATCGCCATCGTCCTGGCAATGTATGGCCGTGTCATCCCGCTTGCCTTCTTCTTCGATGATCCGATTGATCTCACACGCGCCGGGAGCCACGGCTATTGGGCACTGCTGTCGTCATCAGATGGCTACCAGTATTATCGGCCCATTCCGTTCGTCGTCTGGAAAATGCTGCGGAGCTTGCAGGGGCACTTCGACCATGCCACGCTGCATCTGATTCCGCTCATCGCCCACGCAATCTCAGGATGGCTGATCTATCTTCTACTTCGGCGGTTCGGCCTTGGCCTATGGGCGATGGTGCCGATGGTCCTGTTTCTGACAGCGCCGTTTCATTATCAGGTGCTGCCGATCATCGGCCCGACTGCGCATGTGCTGGCCGGGATGTTCATTCTGGCCAGCCTGAATCTGTACGCTGCCGCCCGTCTGCGCGAACACTCAGGCCGGACTCGCTTCGTTCATCTCGGTGCGCTGGTCATGACGATCCTCGCGCTCTGGTCGCACGAGTCCGGAGTGGTCGTTGCGCCGCTGATCGTCGGTCTCGAAGCGGTCATCATGCTCAGGCGGGCTGAGCGCCGCCCGTCGCCCTGGCCGCTCGCCCACATTGCCGCCGCCAGTGCATTCTTTCTTGTCTGGTCCACGATCGACAAACTGCCATCGACCGAACACACAAGCCTCGCCGAAGCCAGTCCGAAAGCGCTGTTCTTTCTCCAGGGATTCACCTATCCAGTCTCGGCACAACTCATCTGGGTTGAAGACCACCTCGGAGTGTCGATCGGCATCTTGCGATCAGGTGTCGTTGCAATAGCACTCCTGCTGTGCGCCTATTGGTTCGCTACGAAGAAGACCGACAAACGCTGGTTCATGGCGCTTCCAGCGGCTGGCCTCGCCATAGCTGTCGTCGCGGCGTTGCCGTCGATGCTGCGCCTTTCGTGGGGGTATGTCGAGAACGGGCCGCGGCTGCTCTACCTCGTGATGATCGGCTCGGCACTGTTCTGGGGTTTGCTGCCGTCCTTGGACTTTGGCAATCGACACGCGACGCTCGTCTGGCGCATCACGACGATGGCGCTGCTGCTCGGCGTCGTCGTTCAGTCGTGGCGCTTCATCAATGTCCGGATCGAGATGTTCGAGAGTGGCAGCGAGACAATCGA
>JBDHWD010000255.1:0-2625 GCA_039810005.1 Thermomicrobiales bacterium
GGCATCGAGAGCGGCCTGGACACGGTGCTGGTTCTGACCGGCGTCACGACGCGCGAGATGGTCGAGCGTTTCCCCTACCAGCCGACCACGATTGTCAATTCCATCGCCGACGTTGAGTAGGGTCGGCTGGTCATCGCAGGCTGCACGTCCATTACCTGAAGAGATCTTCAACCTGTTCTCAGCGCTCGCGATGACGAGAGCGTGAGCGCTGAGGCCACGCCAGACAGCCCGCCGTTTCGCGATGCTACGCACCTGTCGCCTCAGCATACTTCGACTGGCTTCAATACCATTCGCGCAGCAAACACTCTTCTGTGAATCAAACTACGTATATTTACCGACGTATTGTTCTCCATCTCGCAATACGATGGTGTTCATCAACCGTTCTATCGTGATCGCGTGTGCGCGCGCTGGTGCCCGCTACACGTCCGTTCGATGCGCCTTTCGTCCCGTGGTTGGAGACAGAGGTACGGACGAACGGGTGCAAGCGCCAGGATTGACCCCGACAACTCCTGCATCACTCATGTAATCGGAGTCTTTCATGTCACAACCACAGGCTGATGCCACACAGGCCACTCGCTGGAATTCGCGAGTCGTCGTCTTTGCACTCACAGCAACACTGGGCACAACCTACATGGCCGGGTTCAACGTATTCATCCCACTGGTGGCCGATACGTTTCATTCCAGCGTGCCGGTTGTCGGTCAAATTACGACGGCGATGTTCTTTGTTGGAGCCTTGTCTGGCGTTGTCATTGGGCCGTTGGCCGACCACTACGGACACCGGCGATTCATCATGGCTGGCGCACTACTCGTCATGATCGGGTCACTCGGTACAGCCTTCGCGCCATCTGTGCCGGCTCTGTTCGTCGTGCGCATCCTGACGGCGATGAGTGGTGGCATGCTGTCGGGCGTCACACTCGGGGCCGTAGCGACCTTCTTTGCCGGTGATGAGCGCCGCAAAGCGATGAGCTGGGTTGTCGCCGGTATTGCGGGCGGGCCGATTGTGGGTATTCCGTTCCTCACGTTGATCGCATCAGTGTCGAGCTGGCGGGGAGCATTCGTTGTACTCGCAGCGCTGTCAGTTCCGATCATGCTTCTTCAGCGGATTCACATCCCACCGACGCAAGCGGACAAGCGCGGGGAGCAGTTCAGGCTTCGTGATCTGTTGACCGCATACAGTCCGCTGATTGAACACCGGCCTACGGTTATCCTCTGCCTGTCCCATCTCCTACGCAGCATCACGTGGATTGGCATCCTCACGTACGCGAGTGCCTTCTTCTTCGATACCTATGCACTCCGTGAGCGTGGGATGGGGTGGGTCATGATGGTCGCCGGTGCCGGATATTTCACCGGCAGCCTGCTGGTCGGGGGTCGCGTCGGGAAGTTCCCGCTCCGGACGGTCTACGCGATATCGACCACGCTGCTCGGATCCTGCATGCTTCTCGCCGTTCTCGTGCCCGCTCACATCGCTCTCACGACCGGATTCTTTACTGCTGCGGCGATCTTCGGCGGAACGAGCTACACGTGTCAGACAACGCTGCTGGCAACGACCTCTGCGGTCGGAAAGGCGACGACGATGTCGTTCAACTCCGTGTTCTTCGGCATCGGATCGGCCGGTGGAGGGGCCATCGGCGGAGCGTTGATCGCCGTCGGCGGCTATAGCGCACTGGCCCTTGGGCTGGCCGGTTTCGCAGTCATCGCAGCAGCCATCGTCGTCATGCCATCGCATGCCGACGCGGCCGACATGTCGATCGGGCGCGCGAGCTGACGCCGCAAGACGTGTGACGGATGGAGCATGCTCGTCTGCCGTCCACCGCCGCCATGTCGGTGTATGCGTTTGACCAAGCGAACGCTGGCCAATCAGACTCCCGATCCAGCCGTATGAACGGTGCAGCGCGGTCATATTCTCGCCATACCGCATATCAACACAAGAAGGAAGAACGATGGCACAGTACATGTTTCAGCTCGACTACACATCCGACGCATGGAAGGCGATGGTTCAGAATCCGCAGAACCGGCTCGACGCCGTCCGACCATTGATTGAGAGTCTCGGCGGCACTGTCCTGAACGCGTGGTACACCTTCGGCGATTACGACGTCGTTGTCATGTTCGACCTGCCAGATAACGTCTCGGCGGCCGCTTTCGCGGCGATCGTTTCCGCTGGCGGCGCGGCGCATCGCACCAAGACGACGGCGCTGATGTCCGTCGAGGATGCGATCGCTGCGGCAGAAAAGGCCAGAGGTGCGAGCAGCTATCGCCCGCCGTCAGCGTGACGACGCGACGGATGAGCGACGCGAGCCACGATCAACGATTGCAGAGCAGCCAGCGACAGGGTATGGTCTGCCGATGAACTTCCGTCACCATGGTCAAGATGGAGCTGCCCTCTGACTGACTCATCGCAGTTCTCCGAGTACATTGAGTATGTTGGCGCTGAGGAGTACGACCAGGAGAACGGGCTGGACGGGCCGGAGATCCCGTTCTATCTGGAGTTGGCACGGCAGGCTAGTGGGCCGGCGCTCGATCTGGCCTGCGGCACCGGCTACCTGACGATCCCGCTGGCCCGCAGCGGACTCACTGTTACCGGCGTCGACCTCGCGCCGGAGATGCTCGACCATGCACGCAGCAAGT
>JBDHWD010000256.1:0-2610 GCA_039810005.1 Thermomicrobiales bacterium
CCCCCTCTCCCAACGTTGGGAGAGGGGGCAGGGGGGTGAGGGCCAGCCTTACTCTTTCCGCACCGCCCGCTGCGCCACACCATCCTGATGCAGGATCAGCGCTGTTGTCCGGCCGTCTTCGATGACCTGCTCGACGCGGGTGTTGAGGACTTCGGATGACCAAGTGGTGGCATTCAGACGCGTGAGGCGCATCGGGGGCTGGCCTTGCGGGGCCAGATAGAGATCGCCGTAACGCACCAGCGCGATCAGCTTGAAGCCGGACGGCAGCACCCAGGTCGCGTCAAGGTCGCGGCGCGGTGGATCGACAACTTCGACCGGCGGGAACTCGCTGGCCGGTGCTTCCCAGCTGTGGGTGGTCGCGATGGTGTGAAAGACGTCATCGAGCAGTTGCCGCGCGCCGTCCTGCGTGTCGCCATTGACCATGCCGACGATTGCTCGCCCGGCAGCAGGCCACCCGAGGAGACGAGCGGTGAAGCCCTCATCCGAGCCTCCATGTCCGAACCGGGGGGAGTCGGAATCGTCATTGACAAACAGACCCAGCGAAATGTACGTGTCGAGCGCGGCAGTTCCAGTCGGCAGGATCGGCGTCAGCATTTGCCGCGCCATCTCCTGCGACAGAATCGCGTTCGGCTCGCCACGCCAGGCGCGGATGATCCCGATCGCGAAGCGGGCCAGGTCCGATGCCGTCGACCAGAGGCCGGCTGCGGCCATCTCCGGGTAGACGTGCCGATCGCCGGAAACCGGCTGTCCTCCGGCGCGATGGCCGGCGGCCGCCTGCTGGTGCAGTGCGTCGGGGAGCGGCTGCGCGTAGGTGCTGTTGGTCATGCCGAGCGGCGCGAGCACCAGGTCGTGGAGCAGATCGGGGAACGCCCGGCCGGTGACATCCTCCAGCGCCTGCTGAACGATCGTCGTGCCGCCGCCCGAGTAGCGGAACTGCGTCCCCGGAATGATCGTGACTCGCACCGGCCCGGTGTTGGCCGGTGACTCGCCGTCGAGAATCTGTGGCACCGTCGGCAGCGGCGAGCCTTCGGGATAGCCGGGGAAGCCGTGGACGGTCAGGCCGGCGCTGTGGCTGATGAGCTGGCGGATCGTCAGCTCCGGCTGCCACTCGTCAATTGGCGGGACCTTCCAGGAGCGCAGGTAGGTATTGACGTCGGTGTTGAGGTCGATGACACCCTGCTCGACGAGCCGCAGCACGCCGAGCGCCGCGACCGGCTTGCTGATCGAGCCGGACTGGAACAGCGTCTCGGTCGTCACTGCTGCGTCATCACCGGCGCGGCGTACGCCGTAGCCCTGCGCCCAAGCGATCTCACCATGCTCAACGACCGCGATCGACAGCCCCGGCGTATCCAGTTGCGCCATGCGTTCGGCGAGCGGCATCTCGCGATCCGGTATGGCCGGCGCGCCGCCGCGAACGATCAGTCGTTGCTCGACCCGCTGCCGCTGCGCCGTGTAGTCGTCCTGTGCCACATCTCTCCCCTTCGCCAACCCATGAGCCGCATGCGACGAGACGATACCGGCTCCGGCGCGGCACAACAAGATGGCAGGCAGACCGACAGCACATCGCCCTTCCCCGATGGGTGAGGAAGGGCGATGCCCGTGGTGAGGTTACGGACGTGCTAAATGCGGCAGGTTAGTCGTTGGCGTGCCGGCTCGCCTCCTCGCGAATCGATCGATCCTGACCCTCATGCGGTCCTTCGGCGAATTCCTCAAGCATCTTGCCAATGAAGGCCGGGAGGTCCTTCGGATTGCGGCTGGTGACCAGACCCTGATCGACAACCACCTCGCGATCGACCCATTTGCCGCCCGCGTTCTCAATGTCGGTATGTAGCGACGGGTAGCTCGTCATCGTTCGGTCGCGCACGACATCTGCTTCCACAAGCAGCCACGGCCCATGACAAATGGATGCGACCGGCTTGCGCTGCTCGAAGAAGTCTCGCGCGAACGCGACGGCACCCTTGTTCATCCGGAGCTTGTCCGGGTTCATCACGCCGCCCGGTATAAGCAGCGCATCGAACTGGTTGGCTGACACAGAATCAACCGTCGTGTCGGCTTTGAACGTCGTGCCCCAATCGGTGTGATCCCAACCCTTGATATCACCACTCTTGAGCGAGACGATCGTCACGGTCGCTCCGGCGTTCGTCAGCGCATCGCGTGGCTCGGTGAACTCAACTTCCTCGACACCATCGGTGAACAGCGCTGCGATCCGCTTGCCATCCAGACGTGTATTGCGATCTGGCATGTCGTGAATATCCTTTCGCTCGCCTCCCACTTGACGGAATGTGAACCTCACACGTGGTCGGCACCGTCACTTGCTGGCGCGCAGGGTGCGTGCCACGCTGGTGTTCGGCGCGCCCTTTCGACGGCTCGACGAACCCGGCACAATTGCCGCGTTGAACTGCTCACGGGGAGGGAGCGCTCGGTTATGGCTGACGATTTCGCACGACGACCGCCGCTGCGACACGCCGGTATACTGCTGCACCCAACCAGCCTGCCCGGTGCTGGTGGGATCGGCGATCTCGGCGACGGCGCATACCAGTTCGTCGACTGGCTCGTGGCTGCCGGACAGACGCGCTGGCAGATCCTGCCGCTCGGCCCGACCGGCATGGG
>JBDHWD010000257.1:0-2563 GCA_039810005.1 Thermomicrobiales bacterium
CGACGCCCCGTACCGTCGAGCGGGAGGAGATGACAATCGGGATGTCGATCGCCAGATCGCCGCGATCCCGCAGCTCGATGAAGTTCTCCAGCGTCCGCCCGGATCCGGACAGCAACACCGCCACACGCAACCGGTCTTCAGCCACTCGCTCGCCCACTCACCCTGCCTGCCGTCTGACACCACTACTCCGCGCGATGATACATGGGGCGGCTCATGAAGACGCTGCGTCTGACGCTGCCGCTACCGCCGAGCGTGAACAATCAGTACGTCACCGTCGGTCGTCGCCGTGTTCTCAGTCGCGACGCCAAAGCATTCCGCAAGGACACCGGTGTCGTCATTGACCGCATGCTGACTGAAGGCACGATCTCCGAGGCATGGCTCGAGTCACTGCGTAACCAGCCGCTGGCCTGCGACCTCATCTTCTTCTTCGAGACGCCATTCAAGCGCGACCTGGATGGCGGCCTGAAGATCTCACTCGACGCGGTTTGCGAGCGCCTCGGCCTCGACGACCGTTACGTCGTCTCCCTCACCCTCGCCAAGCAGCTCGACCCGCTCCGCCCGCGCGTCGAGATCGAGCTCGGCCCGGCCGCAGATTGGCAAATGGACCAGACGTATGTCCTCCTTGATAAGGAAGACGACTCCGAATCCCAGACGCGTGAATCGAGCCCGGACGGTCAGGACTCCCCAGCTGCGTCCGGCTCTGCTGAAGCACGCCGACGCCGCTGGCGGTAATCCGATACCATCCACCAGATCGACGCCAGGTTCAGCGCTATCGTGACTGCCAGAGCCGCGTTGATCCACGGATAGATCCAGCTGTGGATCGTGCCGCTCGATACGACGTAGCCGATCGGCGCGACCTGCGTCGCATCGGTGTCGCCAGATAGCCGCAGTGTTATGTCATGAACATTGTCACCGAGTTCGCTCGCCAGTCTGGCTCGCCCATTCGCGTTGAGCTTCGCCGTTCTTGTCCCGCCGGCGTCGAGCTGGACGTCGAACACGCCATCGCCTCCTGCTACGAGGTCAACACGTTGTCCGCGTACTCGCAGCGTGATGCTCTCGCCATCGCTGAGCGCATCCACCTGCGAATCGGTAAACCGATACGATCCTGTCCCGTCAGCCTGGATCACTCCTGCAGCTCGCTGGAGCGCCAGGTAGGCCGGACGCGGCGTGAAGTCGTTCTGGACGATCGCGAATCCCTGTGTCGGGTTGCCAACCTGATCCGGCGCATCCGGGCCACGCGGGAAGCGGAACGACCAGACCGCCATCCTCCCCATCCACGGCCACTCGCGCTGCGCGCGCAAATAGCCATCGACCAGATACTCGGCCTGCTTCTGCTCGGACACCGGCGTGCCCCACGGCGAATCGTGGCCGTCCCAGTCCTCGGGCAGTGACACCCAGCCATACTCAACCGCCCAGAGCGGCGTATCGGCGTCGCCGTTGCGCACCATGATCTCGCGCGACTGGATTGGCCGGGAGAAGTTGTTGCGCTTGAAATCAACCCGACGATCGTACGGCGAGTAGCCATAGCCATAAACCATCGCCGCCGCTATATCGAAGTAGTCGGCAGCGCCGGCGTCATACATCTGTTGCAGGAACAACAAGTCGCTCAGATTCGACGGACCGAGCTGGTCGGTCGGCGCAAGCCCAGCCATGACAACGACGACAGCAGGATCGGCGCGTTTGGCCGCCTCGTAGCCAACCTTCAGGAGCTCAACGTAGGCCGGCGGGTCAATCGGCCCGCCTCCCCATTCGCCCTCCAGGTTCGGCTCGTTCCAGATCTGGACGAACTGCACCCTGCCGCGATACCGCTCGACCACCCGCTCCACAAACGCGCCGTAGTCATTCAGATCGTCCGGCGGACCCTCGATCTCGGGGTTCGGTCGTCCCTCCAGTGCCCAGGCCGGTGGCTTCTCCAGCCGCGCCAGAATCTGAATCCCGCGCTCTGCGGCCGCATCCACGATCCGGTCGTACTTCGCCCAGGTCGAGTTGCCCTGATCGTCGACGAAGACGCCCGGCTCCGGCTCGATCTCGAACCAGCCGAAGAGCTGGCGGATCATCCCGAAGCCACCATCGCGGATCATGTCCAACGATTGCTCGACCACCTGCGGGTCAGGCTCTTCATTTAGAAATGTGTTGACCGCCATCGGATTCCCAGCAGTCCAGAGAATCGGATGCCAGTCGTTGCCAGTTGCCACACCACGCGTGAAATAGGGCTGGGCAATCGAGGACGCAACAACAGCCAGCGCCAGCCCGCCAAGCGCGCCGATGTGCAGCAGCACGCGCAGCACACCGAACAGGCGCATCTCGCCCAGGCGGCGGCGCGGTGGCTCATCTGCAGGGTGGTCGTCCAGGTTCGTTGCCATCGGCGCGAGTGTACCCCGTCGCGCATCACCCATTTCGCAACGTCATGGTTGAGAAATGCGCTAAACTGCGGCAGAATTGGCGTAACGCCCTGGTCGATGCCACAATCCGCTCGGCAGGACCAACAGCGGATGGTCACGGGAGGGAAAGACAGCCGCATGGCAGGACTCACCCAGGAAATCGTCATCGAGGCAATCCGGCC
>JBDHWD010000258.1:0-2551 GCA_039810005.1 Thermomicrobiales bacterium
CGTCAGCGAGATCCGGCCACCGTGCAGGATGCGGCTGAGGACATCACGCCCTAGCTCATCGGTGCCGAACCAGTGGTCGCTGGACGGGGCGAGCAGGCGTGCGCCGGATTGCGCCTTTTCCGGATCGTATGGAGCGAGTACCGGCGCGAGGATGACTGCGATGATAATCAGCAGCAGCAGGATGCCTGCGCCGGTCGCGAACCTATCACGGGCGAGCATCCGGTACCAGGCGCGAGACGATTGCCGAGGTGGTTCGCCCTGTTGAGCGCGCAGGTTGTCCCGCGTTTGGTCAGCTTGTGTCGCGGTCATGACAACCTCACTCGCGGGTCAATCAGCCCATACGATACGTCGACGATCAGATTGATCAGGACGAATGCGCCGGTCAGCACGAGGATCGGCCCCTGGACCATCGGGAAGTCGCGGTAGTTGATCGCGCCGACGATCATGCGGCCCATGCCCGGCCAGGAGAAGATCGTCTCGGTCACGACCGCGCCACCGAGCATGAAGCCGAACTGCAGGCCCATGACAGTCATGGCTGGCAGCAGCGCGTTCTTCAGTGCGTGGCGGTAGACAACGACCCGGTCAGCCAGGCCCTTTGCCCGGGCGGTGCGCACGTAGTCGCGGCGCAGCACTTCCAGCATGCTGGAGCGCACGACGCGAGCGAGCGCGGCCACCTGGAAATAGCCGAGCGTAAACGCCGGCAGGATGATGTGTTTCCAGCCATCAATGGTCCAGAGAGGACCGCCGCGACCGGAGATCGGTAACCACCCGAGCTTCGCACCGAAGAGCCAGATGGCGATCAGTCCGATAAAGAAGATCGGGAACGAGATGCCGAACAGCGCGCCGGCCATCGACAGCTTGTCCCAGATCGTGTTGCGCTTCACCGCTGCGATGACGCCGAGCGGGATGGCGACCAGCGTCGACCAGACCTGCGCAACGAGAACCAGCTCCAGTGTGTTGAGGAACGTATTGCGGATCTCGGTATTCACCGATCGACGTGAGACGAGCGATCGACCCAGATCCCCCTGCACCACATTCTGCATGTAGGTGAGGTATTGGACCGGCAACGGTCGGTTCAGTCCGAGCTGCTCACGAATGTTCTCGACTACCTCTCGCGGGGCAGTCGGGCCGGCCACCATCTCGGCCGGGTCTCCCGGCGCGATGTGCACGATCATGAAGACGATGATCGATGCACCGAGCAGCACCGGAATGGTCATGAGCAGCCGGCGGAGAATATAGGCTCCCATGGAGGCATCCCGTCCTGTGCGCCGCGGCGGCATTGCCGCCGCGGCCTCGGGCGTCGATTAGCTCTTCAGAGAAACGTCAAGCAACTTCCACGAACCCATCGAGTACAGGCCGTAGTACTTGAAGCCCTGAATGTCGTTGGTTCGGACTCCGACGAGCTGATAGGCGTGGTAAAGCGGCATCCAGAAGGCTGTCTCCATGACGCGCTGCTGGATGCTGTAGTAGTCCTCGAGCCACTGCTCTTCGGTCTCGGCCTCGCGTGCATCGCGCAGCCACTCGTCGACCTCAGGGTCGGAGAAGCCGAAGCGGTTCGGCGCGGGCTGGTTGTCCGAGAGGAAGTAGAACATCAGGATCTCGTCTGGCGTCGAGTGCGGCATGGTCATCAACATGACGGTGTGCTCGCCGGCCGCCAGTCGGGCCCAGATGGCTGCTTCCTCAATCATGACCGACTCGGCCTCGATACCGACATCAGCCAGGTTGCTGGAGAAGAGCCCCATCATCTCCTGGTTGGTGTCGTTGGCGGTGACGTAGAACGGGATCGTCAGGCGGACGCCGTCCTTCTCGCGGATACCGTCCGAGCCCTCGACCCAGCCGGCCTCGTCGAGGATCTGCTTGGCCTGCTCGGGATCGTACTTGTAGCCGTTCTTCTCGGCGTCGGGCCAGGCACCCTTGATCCACGGCGCAACCGGACCCCAGGCGACGACCGCGTAGCCGTAGAGCAATTCATCGACAATCTGCTGCTTATTGATAGCGTGCATGACCGCGATGCGGATCGGCTTGTGGTCATCGGCCATGATGTCCTTGCGCAGGTTCATGCCGAGGTAGGTCGTCGAGCCGCCCTGGCCCTGGATGATCTCAATGTCGTCGTTGGATTCCAGATTCTTGGCTTCGTTCTCCGGCATCGACGGCACGATGTGAACGCCACCAGACTCCAGCTCGAACACACGCGTGGTGTCTTCCGGGATGATCTTCATCACCAGCTTGTCGACATGCGCCGGGCCAGCGTTCTTGTAGGACGGCGGACCCCAGGTGTACTTATCGAAGCGCGTGAACGACGCTTCAGCGCGTGGTGCCCAGTTCTCAAGCATGAATGGGCCGGTGCCGTCGACCTTCAGCGTGCCGTAATCTGCCCCGGCCTCTTCAACGAAGCTCTGGTTCAGTACTGCGCCGAAGCCGCTGCCGAGGTTAATCAGCAGCTCGTTGTTGCGCGCCTCAAGCGTCAGGACGAGCGTGGTGTCGTCCGGCGCTTCGACGCTGGCAATACCGGCGATGCGGTGCTTGGTCGGCGAAGCCGTCTCGTCGTCCA
>JBDHWD010000259.1:0-2549 GCA_039810005.1 Thermomicrobiales bacterium
ACATTTTCACTTGCACTCTCGGCCGCCTCCATCATTAGTGTTGAACGTTCGCGTGAGACGTTTTCTCCCATCGCGTCGAAGTCGGTATCCATGAACTTGTCTTCAGCCACACCAAGCCCCTCCAACAACGGCGCCCGGACAGCGTTGAGAGAGTTCACGAAAGCCGAGAGAACGTCATACTTCAACTGTAATCGCCGTTCAGCCGTGCTCTCATTCTCGGCAGCCGGCCAATCAACCGTTATTGCGGCCCGCGCCAGCACAAAGTTGACCCAGGAGTCGGCCAAATCGGGGAGTATACCTGCCGTATTGAAACCCTTGCCGAACAATCCGCTCAAATTCGCGCAAACTAATGCGACGACCTGGTGAACCTCGTTCAACTTTCGCTCAGCCCAGCGCGGGGTGTCTGGCAGCTTGGCCAGGTCCTTTTGCCACTGAGGCATAAATTTCTTGAGAAGATTGAGCACCAGAGCTGCCACATGCCTTCGTCTGAGGTCGCGACCTTTAGCAGACGTCAGTTCAGTCTCATGCTCCTCCTTATACGTTCTCCGATATTGCGCCCCCCTAGGATGAACGCTGCAAACTCCCTCTCATCGACGCGACGCTCACCGCTGATTTCGTGATCCTCGCCCACAACGTTGAGCTTGCCCGCTTTCAATCGCTGGACGATCGCCTGTTCAGAGTCGTCTTTTCTTTCCCCTGGCGACTCGATGTGGGTGTGCGTACGAGCATCTAGCAATCGCGCAACAGCAGCGTTGCCAGCCTGGCACTGCAGCCTGAGCAAGACGTTGCCACCACTTTGGTTTCCGAGCATGCCGGGTTTCGATGAGCGCGGATCCCGGGCAGGCTCGGTGACGAAGTCAAACATGACACAAATCTCCAATCCGGGCGAATCACGCCTTCAGGAAACTAGCATTCTCGCCAACTTCAAGATCTGCCCCATCGCGTACCTATTTGGGCGAGTCTGCGGGCACCCCTGGGCACGGTCTCCTCTCATCTGAACCTGCGCGAATCGTCTTGACCGTCTGGAACCGCAGGCTCACCTTCTCCAGGATCGCCGGAGACGGGACCGGCAGCCGGCCGATGGCCACGAGCTGTCCGCCGGCGACATCACCCGAGAGGCTCACCGACCATGCACGCGCAGCCACCGCTGCGATCCCGCAGGTGCCGCACACCTGGAGGGGGTGACCACGTCCACGACCCACCAGGGCGCTGCTGTGGTGCCAATGAACGACCAGCAGGAGGCGGGTGTCCCACCCCGGCTGCAGCCCGGCGTCGGGCAGCACTGGACTCCTGGGGAGTACGAGCCGCGCATCTCCGGCAGTGGCGCGGAGAAGCTGGCGGCGTCAGCTGTCGCCCCGCTGGTCGCGATCGCGCGGGGTGGTGAGTCGCTGTTCTACGCGAGCCCGAAGGACACCACCGCCCAATGTCAGCGGTCGGCATCGACAAGCGCCGAGGGCAGGGCCGCCGGTTCGCCGACGAGCTGCAGCTTGGCGACATCTTGATGATGCCGTGGTATCTGGCCGACATATCGGTCCGCGCGCAACGGCGCGGCAACGCGCGCGGTGCGACGTCCATGCAGTACCGGCCGGCGCGACCAGCGATGTCGGCCGACGGGACTCGCGAGCTGAAGTACGAGTTCGTCCAGGGCAACGACACCGTCATCGACGTTCATCCGGCCAGCCCAGGAGCCTGGTACGACGACACCGACATCCAGCTACTGATCGCCGAGGGCCAGATCAAAGCCGACTCGACCCTCACCGGGATCCTGCTCGATGCCGGTGTGGATCCCGGCGAGCTGGGACTCAGCATCGCGGAGAAGGCGCTCGAGGGCGACACGCTCGTGCTCGCCGCGCAGCAGCGCCTGCGCACGATCCTGGAGCGGATCCCGAACGACAAGCGGGTCTGCTTCGTCGCTGTCGCCGGCGTCTACAACTGGCGGAAGAACCCCGAGTGGACGATGTTCGCCTTCGCTGACCGGGACGTGTGGAACGCCACCAGTCAGCTGTACGAGTTGCTGGGCAAACGGAACGCACGGATGTCGCTGCTGGCGCCCGCCGTGTCCACCGACGGCGGCGGCGCGAAGGCCGGCGCCGACGACTTCCTCGCCGACTACGGCACCTGGGCCGACTTGCTTCGGCAGCTCGCACCGGGCCTGCCGAAACAGCCGAAACGCGCCGACCACGAGAAGATCGGCGCCTCCTGTCCACGGGGGACTTTTCGTCTTGTTGCCCGGCTGGCGATCAGCTCCGGAGCTGGGCGCGGCGCAGCAGATGCAGTGTGGACTGGTAGTGCTCGGTGACGCGACCGCCGAGATCTTCGGCCGCCGCCTCCGCCGCGGTGGCTTCCGCGGTCGTCCAGTTGCTGAAGGTCTTGAACAGAAGGCCGATCTGCTTCGCGCTCAGGTCGATCGACCAGCGCCAGTGTTCGGTACGCACGGGCTCGAACCAGCCTCCGGCCGCCAGCTCCGCCATCGTGGGCCGCTGGTCCCGACTCCGACCCACTTCCGGGTCATCACGCTTCGCCACGATCTCGTAGACCCGGTGGCGGAA
>JBDHWD010000260.1:0-2531 GCA_039810005.1 Thermomicrobiales bacterium
CGAGATGACGATGGATGGTGAAGAGCTTGCGCGCTGGTCAAAGGTCGGGAGCGCAGCATCTCGGGGAAGCGTGCTTGAAGTGGCCTGTAACGAGGATGGGCGCATATATGTCGCTGACCCGCAGCGCGGAATGATCGAGGTGTTCAGCCCAGTTCCGGCTCAGTGAGCAATTGCCTTACGTGCCTTCAACAAACGTCAGGAACTGGCAGGTTGAGTTGCGCTGACGAATCGGCAGGATGGCCTGATATTCCGGTGAGCCGTACCAGGCGCGCGCCTTCTCCATCGTCGGGAATTCCAGCACAACAATGCGCTGCGGGCTCCAGTCGCCTTCGACCGTCTCGTACGCGCCGCCACGCACGATGAACTTCCCGCCATACTGCTCGATCGTGCCAGGGGTCTGGGCGGTGTATTCCTTATAGCCTTCGGGATCGTCAACGTAGACGTTGACCAGGACGTATGCTGCCATACGGGACACTCCAGTGGAACGTGCGTCACCGCGCGGCAGGCCAGCCAGTCCCGCGCGGTGACGCGTTCGATCTACGCCTCGCGCTTGCCGAACAGCTTACCGGCCAGCCCCTGCAGATCGTCCATGAAGCTGCCATCCTTGTTGGCATCCAGGTACTTGCCGATCATGTCCATCATGTCCGGGTTGGTAGCCGCAACCTCCTGCTGCTCGGACTGCAGCATCTCCGAGAGGTCGTTGGAGCTCAGGCTCTTCTGCTGCTTCTGCTTGGCGAGCATACCGAGGACGAGCGGCGCTGCGAACTGCAGGATCTTGGCGATCGTCGCCATGTCCAGGCCGGTCGTCTTGGCCATGCTCTGCTCGACCGACGACTGGTTGTCGCCGAGCGCGTGCTTCAGGATTCCCGCCCCGTCATCAAGATTCGGGTTGCTGAGGTAGTTGGGAAGATTGTCGACCACGCTGCCATCGTGATCCTTCTCGATAGCGTTGTAAAGCGATTCGGCCCCTTCCGGGGATGAGGCATTGCGCGAGAGAGCGGTCATCAGCAGGGGAATCGCTGCTGCGAGGCCGTTCTGGGCAGCGCCCTGATCGGCGTCGACAGGCAAGGGCTGACCGGACTGTTGCGCGGCGCTGGCGACTTGCTGCATGAGTAGATCAGAGAGTGATGCCATTGATTGCGCACCTTTCATCACGTCATCCCACATGGGAATACACCGAACGTGTTCAGCAATAATACTCCGATACCGCAGGATATCCGCAGCGCACTGCAGAAATGATGATGATTGTCATGAATAACGTCGTGACCGTTGCCCAACGGCGACCGACGATCAATGAAAGGCGCAACGATGCTCTCAGGTCCTCGAGTAACACTCCGTGCGATCGAGCGCGAAGACCTGCGACGATTCTGGGAGTTCAATAACGATCTTGCAGTCGAGCTCGCCGGCGGTGGTGATCCGCCCATGCCGCAGGCGTTCGCGCGCGTCGAAGCTGAGTTCGAACGCCGCTGGGCAGACGGGGGTCGCGACGGAGCGGTCTTCGCCATCCAGGCAGATGGGCAGGTTATCGGCCTGTGCCAGCTCTCCAACGACAACACAACCGCACGCACGACCGAGCTGGGCATCGCCATCGGCGATCCACGCTACTGGGGGCAGGGATACGGTCGCGAAGCGGTCGGGCTGCTGCTCGACTATGCCTTCCGCCACCGCAACATGCAGCGCGTCTGGCTGTGGTGCCATGCCGCAAACGAGCGCGGCATCCGCGCCTATCGCGCTTGCGGCTTCGTTGAAGAGGGTCGTCTGCGCCGGCACGTCTGGAGCGACGGGCAATACGACGACGCCGTTTACATGGGCATCCTGCGCGACGAGTGGGAGGCGATGCGGGAACAGTCGGACTAGCCCTCTTTCGCGGCACGCTGCAACAGCGCCGCCGTCTCGGCGTTCGCCGGGACAAACGACTCAATCGCCAGCTCGGCGAGGGTGACGTCGGTCGCCGTGCCGAAGACCGTCGTTGTCGTATAGAACGCCAACTCCCCGATTGAGGATCGCATCCGTAGCGGAAACGCCACCGAGTCGTGGATAACCGGCTCATGCGTCCGCGTGTCAGCCGGAGGAGACGGGAACGCGCGCAGCTCAGCCAGCAGCTCTTCCAGCACAGGATCAGCCGTCGCTTCAACCTGCTGCCGCAGGCGATGCAGCACGTGATCCCGCCACTGCGCGCTGTTGATGATGCGCCCGGCCAGCCCCTCTGGGTGCATGCTCAGTCGCAGGACATTGAGCGGTGGCGTGAGCAGCTCCTGCGGAATCTCCGCCAGGAAGATGCCGACCGCCCGGTTCGCCGCAACGAGGTTCCAGTGCCGATCGACCGCCAGCGCCGGATAGGGCTCGTGGCCCGCCAGCAGCAGATCGATCGCCTGCCGGGCGGCGTCCATACCCGGCTCATCGAGCGGCGTCGCGGAATAGACCGGCGCGTAGCCAGCTGCCATCAGCAGCGCGTTCCGCTCGCGCAGCGGCACTTCCAGATGCTCGGCCAGCCGCAGCACCATCTCGCGACTCGGCTGCGCCCGGCCCGT
>JBDHWD010000261.1:0-2514 GCA_039810005.1 Thermomicrobiales bacterium
ACGGAACGAAGAAGATCAGCCCGAAGAGGAGACCCCAGAACGCGCCGGACATCGCTCCAGCAGAGGTGATGTTGGCGAGCTGACGGGTCTTGGGCTTCTTCTTGCCCTTTTCCCAACTGACGATCGCCGCGTCCTGCAGGGTGATGAGCTGCTGGCGTTGGAGATCACCAAGCGCTTTCACCATGTTTTCAGCCCCATCGGCCGTTTCGAATTCGAGGACTGTAAGCGTTGCCATCGTGATCCCTCCTGGCGAACCCATCCATCGTCGGTCGCACCGATGCAACGAGTAGCACCAACCTACGACTGAGATTGCACGATGAGCGTAGCGTCCTATCGTCTCATGAATGACTCAGGACATATGTGGTATCGGCCGGGGGGTGATTCAGGCGGTGGGATGGGGATGCATCTGATTGATTGTGACACGTTCCGGGTATGCGCTGATGTACCGCGCGGCATCGTCATGAGGCAACAATGCGGATCGCTGCTGGACGATACGAGCACCGCCGCGAGCCACCTCATCGGCGCGTGCGTCGTTGCTAGCGCTGAGAATGCGATAGGCAGTGAGCGCCACGCGAGCCGGTTCCTCGCATCCGCTCAACTGATTCCGGAAGAGGAAATCAAGCACCGGCTGAATGGCCTGCCGGGCCAGCTCGTGATCCTTGTTCGACGACATGACCCCGGCCATGCCGGCAAGTCCCTCACAGAGCATATGCGGCAGCTGGAGTGTTTCGGCGATTGAGATCGCCTGTGAATACGCCGCCGTTGCCTCAAATGGCAGGCCGAGGCGCTCATGAGCGAGGCCACTTGCCAGCAGGCCCATCGCCCGTGTGAAATGACGGTTCATGTGCTGGGTTGAGCTGATGACCTGCCGGGCATAGTCGACTCCTGCGGAGAAGTCTCTGGTTGCAATCGACAGATAGGCGAGGCCGACGAGCGTCTCATCCAGCGCGCGCTGCACACTGTGGTCCCTCGCAAGCGCTGTCGCACCGGCAAAGCAGATCGCTGCGTCGTCGAAGTTACCTATGTGCAACGCATTCCGGCCACGGCCACGCAAAATGATTCCTTCGAGGTAGGGATCGCCAGTGTGCTTCCCAATTCGCACGGCGGTTTGGAAATGCTCTTCCGCGTCACGATGCCGACCGTACCCCACGTCGTAAATCGTGCCGAGCAGGGCGTGCGAAGAGGCTTCGATGTAGCGATCGCTAAACGTCTGAGCAATGCGCATCGCTTCGTTGATGGCCGTCTCGGCCGTTCGGAAGCTGCCTCGTGCGACCAGCAGTCGTGCCTGCTGCATTGTGGTGCGTGCCAGCGCATAGCGGTCGCCGATGGCGCGGTACGCGGTTGCTGCGCGATGCGCGTAGTACTCGGCGGTTGTGAAGTCATCGACATCGTAGGCAGCGTGGCTCAGCGCCATCAGGCTGGCGGCTTCAATCGCCGTCGCTCCGGTCACGTGCGCAATCGCACGCGCCTGGTGTAGCGACTCGCGCGCTGCGACGCCGTCACTTTCGCGGAAGCGCAACAACCGACCTTCGACGAGGCTGAGGAGCGCTTCCAGTCGAATCGGATCGACCTGCTGCGCGACCGCGCGCGCCTGGGCAATACTGGCAAATGCTGCGTCCAGGTTCCCCTGCCACAACTGGGTTTCGGCAGCGCCAGCGTGCAGGCGAACCACGAGCTCGCTCCACTCAGGAGCGGCAGTCGTATCCGGCGCTATCGCCAGCGCCTGCCTGATGCTGTCTCCCCAGCGAGCGTGTTCGCCACTGCGCAGATACCAGGAGTCGAGGCCTCCAAACAAGCGCTGCAACAGAGTAAAATCGCGGGTTTCGATTGCCCAGTCCCAGGCGGCCTGGACGTTCTGCCAGAGCATGCCATCGTTGACCATCGGCGCTTTCCGACTGTTATTGATTGTTGGCGCAATGTCGTCGACGATCGCGGCATAATGCGACGCATGCTGATCGCGAACTTCCTGCATTTGGGTAGGGTCTTCGGCAAGGCGGTGCGCAGCAATGCGCCGGACGAGCGGATGCAGCGCATAGTTCCCGTCGCTATTTCGCGTGACCAGAGAGTGCCGACAGTACTCTGACAGCGCCGCGAACGACACATGAACAGCCGCCGCCGCCTCGCGCTGAAATGGCGCAGTGAAGACCGCCAGCTTCGATAGCGACTGCTGTTCATCTGACGGGAGAAACTCAATCGCCCGAAGGATGGCATCCCTCACGCTCACCGAGTCACCAGTGACGGTCGTGGCATCCTCAAGGAGCATCGCGCCTTCGGTCAGCTCGCTGGCGATTTCAGCGCAGCTCAATGTACTGAGCGCGTTGGCCGCGACCTTCAGCGCCAGGGGTAATCCGCCGGTCGCGCGGCACAGTGCCAGAAGATCCGGCCAATCGGACTCGCAGATCTCGACGCCGATCTTGAGTGCGTCCCGAATGACAAGCTGACTGGCAGCCGCGCTCGGTACGTCTTCCGGCGTTGCTGGTACTTCGAGGCCGGGTAGCTCCAGTGTCCACTCGT
>JBDHWD010000262.1:0-2514 GCA_039810005.1 Thermomicrobiales bacterium
GCCTCCGCTACGCCAACGCCGGTCATGTATCGGGTCAAAACGGTTCAGTTGCCTGGCGAGTCCTTCACTCGCAACGTTTCGGCCGGCCCCAGCGACGCGAGAGGGTATTTGCTCTCGGATTTGTTGGAATGGGATCTGCCCGAAGAGACCCTCGCGAAGTTCTCTTCGAGCCCTGCGGAGACGAAAGGTCTGTTAGAACGGCGCGAGAACCACGCCAAGAAGCGGCTCAGTCCATTTCTGGCCGAAGCGTTGAAGAAGTGCCGCTAGACGAGCGGCTGGTCGCCTTCATGGCCGGTCAGAGCGAAGAGGCGTTCTCAATTGCAGAGTCGCGCATTCTTGCTCCGACAGTGCGCTCCGTGAATTCCGGATCGAACAGCATTCCGCGCGTCGCCTATGCAGTCGCTTCCGAGACGCCCGGCGAGCCGCGCTACATCGTGCGCAAGATGCTGCCGCTGGAAGCGGAGCGCCTGCAGGGCTTCCCGGACGGCTGGACCGATGTTGAGGTCAATGGCGCTCCCATGTCCGACGTCGAGCGTCACGCCTGTCTGGGCAACTCGATGACAGTTGACGTTATGCGCTGGATCGGCGAGCGCATCGCCGGCGCGTCGCAAGCCGATGCCGTAGCTGAGGCCGCGTAGGGCAGGGGCGTGCCGCGGGCGATCGTTTCTGCCGATGAAGGCAGCGATCGCGATTTGCCTGTCGATCATGACTGCGGCAACGCGGTCACCCATTCTTCAGCGCCTCTTCGACCTGCCTGCGTTGTTCGATCTCTTCGGGCGAACCGAGGACGACGAGGCCGGGTCGCGGACGACCGCGCATCAGGAAATCTGGTGCTGCCCTTTGGCAGAACGCGCGGCCATCGCGCACCACCCATTTGACCCGGACGACGGGAGCTGGCCGCGGGATGATTGTGGGCGGGCCGGCAAGCGGTATCTGGCTGCGCCCCGCCGAATAGTGCCAGTCCGTGCCGTGGACACCGCGTCCGCGCTCAGCCATCGACCGACCCCATTCCAAGACCCAACATTGCGTCGCGATGCCGGTACAGCCACTCATAGGCGTCGCAGCTGGAGAAGCTCGGCCAGATGCGGCCGGCGCGAGGGCCGGTCGTGTCGGCGAGTTGCGACAGCGTGAAGTCGCTCTCGCCGCCGCAGATTTCCACGTCGGCGAAGAATTCTCTCTGATCGACCAGGGTCCATCGGGCGAGTGTGGACAGCGCCTGCTCCAGCCGGGCGGTCGCCCTGGCATCGTCATGCACATGACTTACAGCGGCATCCGCCACCAGCTCGGGCCGGCTCTCGAGCAGGTCGGCAAGTGCAAGCGCGCAGATGCTGTCATCGACCGGGCACCAGAACCCGCTGCCGTCCCAGACGAAGCCCGGCAGCGTATCTTCTCTCCAGCCGCCGATGCTGACACTACCTTCGTTGACGTCGACACAGAGCTTCAGTGGATAGCCGCGCCGAACCGCGCCGATGGGCTTTCCGGTTCCCGCGGTCGCCTGCCGCAGCCGGCGTCCTTCACTGCACGATGCCTCGAGCATCCTGGCGAATACGGACCCATCGTTGACGTTCCGGATTGGATTGACCTTGATGCCCTGCACGCTCACGCCTCCTGCGCCGTCCGAGACGGCGCTCCTTCGTCATCGTTCGCCAACGGAGCAGCGCTCTGGGGCGACCTGTCTTCCGCGGGCGGCAGTCTGGCTAGGGCCGCGCTCAATCGGCTGACCGCTGCCACCCGGTCACGGTCGACCGAGGTCGCGGTATCGCCTAGGAGTTCAGGCTGTCCTTCGAGCAGGTCGACGATCGCCGTCAGCGATCGATCAGACACAACGTCGGCGAGCAGTCCGCCACCGGTGAAGAGCAGGAATGACGCATCGTGCCTGATCGTGCTGGTCAGCAGGACCGAGCCATCGAGGCGTGCAACGCGGATCACGAATTCCTCGTCCGGCCCGTCGAGTGCGCTGACCGGCATGTCGCGGCCGGCTTCATCGATCAGGCGTTGCAACCGCGTCGCCTCGGCGCGTGCACCGGCCAAGATCATAGTGCGCAGCTGTTCGTCCCTCACCGGATCTGCCTTGGTCTTTTTCACCATGGCCCTCGCTCCTTAAAGGTCGCCGTGACCGGCGGCCTGTGGTTGATGGTTTGAGGGGACGGCCGCGGCGTCAATGCCGGCGGCGAGGTAAACCGCATCCGGAATGCGAAACGCGGTTTCGACAGCTCCGATCGAGACGCGATGCGCGCCAACCGTCGCGCATGTCCCGGACCGCCACTGCAGCCAGACCCTGTTCACTTGCCCGACCTCGGCCGTCGCAGCGAAGGCTTTGCACCGCTCCGGGGCGGTTCAGCTGCCCAGGCGGTGAAGGGATATTCGAACTCATCAACCCAGCGGTTCAGGATCGCCAGGACGTATCGTGCATCGCCCAGCAGCGGTTCGTCCTTGCCGGAGCCGCCGGGACAGCAGCGTGCGTGTTCATCCAGTTCGCGATCAAGCTGTTCTCGACACGCGACCATGCGCCTG